>CAJOII010000035.1 GCA_905234535.1 uncultured Ruminococcus sp. | reverse complement strand
GTTTATTTCGGGACTGTTATTCGCACTCCCGCTCTTAGACGGCGACAGCGAGATCCGCCTGATCCCTCCCGTAGAGAGCAAGCCGTATATCGATATGACAGTGCAGACTTTGAGAGAATTCGGCATCCGGATCGAGGAAACAAAGAACGGATTTTTTGTCAGAGGTTCGCAGAAATATTCTTGTAAAGAATTATCTGTCGAAGGAGACTGGTCGAACGCCGCGTTCTTTGAGGCGATGGATACCATTTTCGGCGATATCAGGGTAACCGGTCTCAGAGAGGACTCTCTGCAGGGAGATAAATGCTGTAAAATTCTTTTAAAGAAAATAAAAAACGGAGATCCGCGACTGTCCCGATCTCGCGCCGATCCTGTTCACGGCGGCAGCGGTGTTTCACGGCGCGGTGTTCGAGGGGACAAAGAGGCTCAAGGTCAAAGAGAGCGACCGCGCACAGGTGATGAGAGAAGAGCTCTCAAAGTTCGGCGCGAAAATGATCATAGAAGAAGATCGCGTGACGGTGGAGGATACCGTTTTGTATGCGCCAACAGAGCCGCTCTGTGGACACAACGATCATCGCGTCGTGATGAGTCTCTCGGTGCTCAGCGTTCTCTTTGGCGCGGAGATCGAAGGAGCTGACGCGGTCAGAAAAAGCTACCCTGATTTTTTCTCAAAGCTCAGGGAGCTGAATGTAGAGGTGGAAGAATATGGAATGGATCAGTAATTCGAGAATTTTGATCGTCGGCTTGGGCCTTATCGGCGGCAGCTACGCCAAAGCGCTGAGAAGGCTCGGTTTTCACATCACGGCGATTGATATCAGCAGGCGCTCGATTGACTACGCGCTGCAGCACGACATCATCGACGACGGCTACACCTCGGTGGTGGGGGATGTCGTCTCGTCCTCTGACGCTGTGATCTTCGCTCTGTATCCGAAGGTACTCAAAGATTGGATCGGCGACTATCAGCAATACTTCAAAAAAGGCGCGATGATCACCGATGTCACCGGCGTCAAGTCGTGCATCGTCTATGATATCCAGGATATGCTGCGGGATGATGTCGAGTTCATCGCATCTCACCCGATGGCGGGCAAAGAGGTCTACGGTGTCGAGAACTCAGACGACGCGATCTTCAGAAACGCGAATTTCATCGTCACTCCCACCGAGCGCAACACCAAAGCAGCGATCCTGTGGGCGAAGAGCCTCGGCAAGATCTTGGGTTTTTCTCGGATCTCGGTGCTCTCTCCCGAAGAGCACGACGAGATGATCGGCTATCTGTCTCAGCTGACCCACTGCATCGCGGTGTCGCTGATGACCTGCTCCGATAACCAGCACCTCGTTGATTATACCGGCGATTCGTTCCGCGATCTCACACGCATCGCGAACATCAACGAGGAGATGTGGACAGAGCTGTTTCTCTTAAACCGCAAAGAGCTGCTCAAGTACATGGATATCTTCATCGACGAGTTCTCCTCTCTGCGCGATATGATCGAGCGGGAGGATACCGAGGGGATGAAAGCGCGCATGCGCCTCTCCACCGAGCGAAGAGCGTATTTTAATAAGTAACAGCAGATAACCGAGAACTGATTTGGGAGGTATTGTTATGAATATGAAAATGGATTTTGAGAAGAAGCTGACGATCCCGATGGAAGCGAAGAAGATGTACCCGATCCCCGAGAGCTGTCTTTCGATCGTAGAGGACAGGATCGATCAGCTCAAGGCGATCTTCCGCGGGGAGGACGACCGTCTGGTGCTGATCATCGGCCCGTGTTCCGCCGACCGCGAGGACAGCGTGATGGAGTATATCACGCGCCTTAGAGAGGTGCAGGAGAAGGTGAAGGACAAGATCTTCATCGTGCCCCGTATCTATACCAACAAGCCGCGCACCACGGGCTTTGGCTACAAAGGGATGCTTCACCAGCCCGATCCGAACAAGAAGCCCGATATGTTCAAGGGGATCGTCGCTATCCGCTCGCTGCATTTAAGAGCACTCACAGAGACCGGCTTCACCTGCGCGGATGAGATGCTCTATCCCGAAAATCACCGTTACCTCGACGATATCCTCTGCTATATTGCTGTCGGCGCGCGTTCTGTCGAGAACCAGCAGCACCGTCTGGTATCGTCCGGCGTCGGGATCCCTGTCGGCATGAAGAACCCCACCGGCGGCGACCTCACTGTGATGATGAACGCCATCACCGCCGCTCACGGCAAGCATACCTTCCTCTACAGAGGGTGGCAGGTGCACTCCGAGGGCAACCCCTACGCTCACGCGATCCTCAGGGGCTATATGAACAAGCACACCGAGAGCCTGCCAAACTATCACTACGAGGATCTCGTCCATCTTCTGAAGCTCTATTCTGAGGGGGAGTACCCCTATCCCGCCTGCGTGATCGACACGAACCACGCAAACTCCAACAAGAATCCCTTCGAGCAGATCAGGATCACTAAAGAGGTGATGAACTGCAGAAGATATAACCCCGAGATAAGGAAGCTCGTCAAGGGCTTTATGGTCGAGAGCTACTTAGAAGACGGCTCCCAGCCGATTGACGGCGGCTGCTACGGCAAGTCGATCACCGATCCGTGTCTTGGCTGGGAGAAGTCCGAACGCCTGATCCTGGAGCTCGCGGATCTCGCATAAATTTATAATGAACAAATTTTTCAAAAGTTGCATAGAAATATGCAACTTTTTTCTTTTTGCGGCTGTAGGTAGGAGGTGCATCCTATGGTTATTGTTCAACCCGGGAAAATGATCATTCCCGAGGAGGAGCGCTTTGTCGGATTCGCAGGCGACAACCTGAGCTCTTCCAAAACCTTCATCGTCCGAGAAGGCGAGACAGAAGACTGTGTCTTCAAGCTCTTTCTGACCTTTGACGATGCCACCTGTAATTATTTTGAACTCGAACAGATTCGTGTCGGAGAAGCGATGGGTCTGATCTGGAATATCAGAGAGGAACATCTGTTCAAAAGCGGGATCGTATCTGCTCAGATCAAGGTGTATGAGCCATCAGGCGAGATCTGGCACACATCCGAGGACTTCTTTGTTGTTGATGACAGCGCAGAGTTCGCGGAGTTCTTTCATGACAAAAAGAACTCCGAGTTCTTAGCCTATGAGAGACGCCTGATCGCGCTCAAGGCTGAGATCGAGTCGATCTTAGACAAGCTCCCGTATTTCGGCACGGACGGCTACTGGTATCTCTTTGATAAGACGACCGATTCATTTATCCGCGCGGATTTTGCGCTTTCTTACGCGATGAGCCGCGCGTTTGATGTGCCGTCTTCCGGAAATATGCTGAATTTCGGCGAAGAGAACGGCGCTTCTGAAAACAGCGGGGCGGTGCCGCTGTGACCGAGGGTATCATTGCGGCGCTCGTCAGCGCCGCGGCGGCGATCATTGTCGGGATCTTAGAACACAGAAAGACCGTCACGGTCGTCGAGTTTCGGCTCAAGGAGCTTGAGGACAAGGTGGATAAACACAACAAGCTCGTCGAGAGAGTCTACAAGCTCGAAAAAGATCAGGAGATCCTTTCCCGTGAGGTTCACGCTTCCCGCAGGAGAGAACCCCGTTATCCCGTCAAAGAATGTCAAAATAACGAGAATTTCATATCATAATAGAGGAGGACAAAATGCAGTCAGACTATATTGTATTGTGGATCAAGGCGGCTCTGATCAGGGCTGTCAGAACCTTCGCCCAGACAGCGCTCGCCTGTATCGGCGTCTCTGTATGCGTCAGCGATGTACAGTGGGGAACGGTCCTCTCGATGTCCCTGCTGTCGGCGATCCTGTCGGTTCTGACCAGTCTTGCGTCAGAACTGCCGGAACTGAAGGACGGTGAGAAATAATGTCAACATCGGTTTCTAAAATTTTGACCGTCGCGAAGGCGCAGGTAGGGGTCAAGGCGACGGATATCAAGAAGTGCAAGTATAACACTTGGTTCTACGGAGCGTCGGTCTCAGGTTACGGCTACGACTGGTGCGAGACCTTTGTCCAGTGGGTGTTCAGCCAGTGCGGCGCCTCATCGCTGTTATATGAGAAAACCGCCAACTGCGGCGCTCAGGCGAGAGCCTTTTATAACAGAGGGAGGCTCAGAACCTCCGGCTATCTGCCGGGAGATGTCGTATTCTTCCATTGGTCGAACGACAAGTCGAGCTATGTTCCGTCTGTCTATTCCTGTGACCATGTCGGCATCATCGAAAAAGTAAACGGTGACGGCACGATCACTACGATAGAGGGCAACACGGGATCCTCTTCAAACGGAGAGGTGATGCGCAGGGTGCGTTCGCTCTCGGTCGTTTCCTGTGCCGGCAGACCTCAGTATGTCGGATCTTACAGCGACGATACCACTGACGATACGGTCAGAATCTTTTACCGCGTCAGAGTAGACGGCAAGTGGCTCAAAGAGGTCGATTCCCTGTCGTCCTACGCGGGACTTACAGGAAGGGCGATCACAGATATCGCGATCAAGCCCTCAAAAGGAAGGGTCAGGTACCGTGTCCACCTCAAGGGCGGCAAGTGGCTTCCGTATGTCACAGGCTACAATATCTCCGATCACGAAAACGGCTACGCGGGCGACAAAAAGCTCATCGACGCGGTGGAGGTCTACTATGAGACGCCCGCCGAAATCGTGAACAAGCGGGGCTATCTGAAGGCGAAGTACCGTGTCTCTCCCATCGGCGGCTCCTACTACGACTGGCAGTACGACGAGGAGAAGACCGGCGGTCAGGACGGCTATGCCGGTCTCTTCGGTAAGACGATCGACCGATTCCAGATCACACTTTCAAAGTGACCCCAAAAAGGCTGTGAGCAATCACAGCCTTTATTTTTTGAAAAATCATTGACAAATTTCTTTTAAGATGGTATGATGTACAGGAATAAATATGTTTCATTGGAGTTGAGATGAAATGAAAAAGATTATCGCTTTATTAATGATGGTTGCGCTGGTGCTTTCTCTGACAGTCGTATCGGTTGCGGCGCTGCCCAGCCCCACTGCTGTAGAGTATTATTATTTCACTGCTTATGCTGTACCCGAAGAGCTCGGTGACGCGACGGTAGATGTCGATCGAGTTCTTGTCGGATCTGACGATCTGGTCACCTTTACCGCTACCGAAGAGAACGGCGGCAAGTTCATCAAGTGGGAACTCCACTGTGAATACGATATCATCGAGGGCGATATGACCACACCGGTTCTTGTTGTCAGACCGAAGTCTGATATCGAGGCGGTCGCTTTCTTCGAGGCGACTCCCGAAGAGCCCACCAAGGGGACTGAAGCTACCGAAGCTCCCACCGTCCCGGAGAAAGATCCCACCCAGAAGAACGACAGCCCCACATCCCCCAAGACTGGTGATATGTCCATTATGCTGGCGGTTGTGATGCTGATGGCAGTCGGTATCAGCGTGATCGCTGTCAGAAAGATCAAAGGTTAATTTCCGATAACCCAAGGCTTCCGAACAGGAAGCCTTTCTTTTTGTACTTTGTTCTATGGATAATACGAAAACCGCGGGAGAAGAGCGGGATTTTCTTTGTGCATTTCGCATATTGACTTTAGTGTGCTAATGCGTTAGAATGTTGTAGCGTGATAAAATTTTATTATCTGGAGGAAAATCATGAAAAAAATCGTATCATTACTCTTAGCATTACTGATGGTCGGCGCTGTCTTCGCAGGCTGCTCGTCCGCGCCCGCGACAGACGGAGACGCGACCGAGACGCAGGCGGCTGCTGATTCCGACCTCGCTTATGTCAAGGCGAACGGCAAGCTCGTCATCGGTATCACCGACTTTGAGCCGATGGATTACAAAGACGCGAACGGCGAGTGGATCGGCTTTGACGCTGATATGGCGAAGGCTTTTGCACAAGAGCTCGGCGTTACCGCTGAGTTCGTCGAGATCGACTGGGACAACAAGGTTTTAGAGCTCGACGGCAAGACTGTCGACTGCATCTGGAACGGTATGACCCTGACCGAAGAGGTCAAGGCGGCTATGTCCACCTCTGAGCCCTACTGCAATAACGCGCAGGTCGTCATCGTGAAGGCGGATGTCGCTGACAAGTACGCTGACGCGGAAGCCTGCAAAGAGCTCAACTTCGCGGTGGAATCCGGTTCCGCCGGTCAGCAGCAGGCAGAAGCATATGAGTTCAAGTTCACCGAGGTCAAGGATCAGGCGACCGCGCTGATGGAGGTTGCTTCCGGTACCTGTGACGCGGCGATCATCGACTCTCTGATGGCTGCTGCGATGGTTGGCGAGGGTACATCCTATCAGGATCTCACCTACACCGTATCGCTCAACTCCGAAGAGTATGGCGTCGGCTTCAGAACCGGCTCCGATATCACCGCCGAGTTCAACGCCTTCCTCTCTAAGGTCAAGGCTGACGGTTCGATCGACACCATCGCTGAGAAGTACGGCGTTCAGGCAGCTCTGATCAAATAATTCATCACGGTATCTGAGTACATTCGGGGAGGCGCGTTCTGCTCCTCCCTGATGTTTTGATTTACGAATATTCTGTAAAGGAATTAAGTTATGGATTTTTCAGAGCAGTTTCCGATTGTTATCCAGTCGCTGAGTATCGGATTTTTACAGACGCTCAAGCTGTTCGGTATCACGCTTTTGGGCGCGATACCGCTGGGACTCATCATATCCTTTGGCTCGATGTCGAAGTTCAAGCCTCTCTCCGCCGTGGTGCGTGTGATCGTCTGGATCGTTAGGGGAACACCGCTGATGCTGCAGCTGTTGATCATCTACTTCTTCCCGGGACTTGTGTTCAAGAACCCCATCTGGGGCGGGGGAGAAGAGGGCCGCTTCATCGCGAGCGCGGTGGCGTTTATCTTAAACTATGCCTGCTATTTCTCCGAGATCTACCGCGGCGGGATTCAAGGTGTGCCCCACGGTCAGCAGGAGGCGGGTATGGTCTTGGGTCTTTCCAAAAGTCAGATCTTCTTTCGCATCACCCTTTTGCAGATGGTCAAGAGGATCATCCCCCCGATGTCTAACGAGATCATCACCCTCGTCAAGGATACCTCTCTCGCGCGCATCATCGCGCTGCAGGAGGTCATCTGGGCGGGGCAGGCGTTCTTAAAAGGCACCCAGGGGATCTCCGGCGTCATCTGGCCGTTATTTTTCACCGGCGTCTACTATCTCGCGTTCTCGGGATTGTTGACCCTGCTGTTCAACTTTATCGAGAAGAAGCTCGGCTTCTTCAAGGCATAGGAGGTGCGCAGATGGCGATTCTTAAAGTAAGAAGACTTCAAAAGAGCTTCGGCAGGACCAAAGTGCTCAGGAATATCAACTTCTCATTAGAGAAGGGAGAGGTGCTCTCGATCATCGGATCCTCGGGATCCGGCAAGACGACCCTGCTGAGATGCCTCAACTCGCTCGAGTTCGCGGACAGCGGAGAGATCATCGTAAACGGTGAGACGATCTTCGACGGCGGCGATCCGGGTCAGAAGCGCTCCGAAAAGGCTCTCAGAGAAAAGCGTCTCCACTTCGGGCTTGTGTTCCAGTCGTTCAACCTCTTCCCGCAGTACACGGTGCTCGACAACATCACCTTGGCTCCGAAGCTTCTCAAGAAGGGAACGGATGAAGAAATCAAAAAGACCGCGCTCGAACTGATCGAAAGCGTCGGTCTGAAGGATAAGGTGAACAACTACCCCGGAGAGCTCTCGGGCGGTCAGCAGCAGCGCGTTGCGATCGCGCGGGCGTTGGCGCTGCATCCCGCAATCTTATGTTTTGATGAGCCTACATCCGCCCTTGACCCCGAGCTGACGGGCGAGGTGCTCAAGGTCATCAAAGGACTTGCCGAGAAGCATATGACGATGATCATCGTCACCCATGAGATGACCTTCGCGCACGATGTATCGGACAAGATCATCTTCATGGATAACGGCGTGATCGCCGAGGAGGGTGCGCCCGAGATCCTCGAGAACCCCCAAAGCGAGCGGCTCAGAGCCTTCCTGACATCCTTCTGACATAAAACCGAGAACGGTTTTATGCGTCAACATTGACAGTTTATGCATATAATATGCGTATAAATTATACAATTTAATAAATTTTAAATAAATATGCAGAAAACTATTGCATATTTATTGAGAATAGGGTATAATGAACCCAACAAATTCAGAAATGAGGTAATAATTATGAAAAAAGTATTAGCACTGATCCTCGCTCTCGCGATGGTCGCTTCTGTCTGCGTACTTTCCGGCTGCTCTTCGTCTTCCACTTCTACCGCTGACGCTACCGAGAACGCTGTCGACGGCGACGGCGCTGCGAAAGCGAAGCTCACCATGGCTACCAACGCCTACTTCCCGCCCTATGAGTACTATGACGGTTCTGAAATCGTCGGTATCGACGCTGAGGTCGCGAAGGCGATCGCCGATGATCTCGGCATGGAGCTTGAGATCGTTGACATCGAGTTTGACTCGATTATCGCGGGCGTTCAGACCGGCAAGTATGATATGGGTATGGCGGGTATGACCGTCACCGAGGACAGACTCAAGTCCGTCGACTTCTCCACCTCTTACGCCAAGGGTATCCAGGCGATCATCGTTCCCGAGGGTTCCGAGATCAAGTCCTTCGACGATATCGCTGCGGGCGAGTACAAGGTCGGCGTTCAGCTCTCCACCACCGGCGACATCTACGCTTCCGACGATCTCGCCGATACTAAGAGCGAGGTCGTAGAGTATCAGACCGGCAACGATGCGGTTGCGGCTCTGGTAGCAGGCAAGGTTCAGGCTGTCATCATCGACAACGAGCCCGCAAAGTCCTATGTAGCGGCGAACACCGGCTTGGTCGTTCTTGAGACCGAGTATGTTGAAGAGGATTATGCTATCTGCTTCTCCAAGGACAACACCGAGCTCAAGGACAAGGTTAACGCGTCGTTAGAGAAGCTGATCGCTGACGGTACCGTTCAGAAGATCGTCGACAAGTATATCAACGCTGACTGATTATTGTGAACATATTTGTCGGGGCGATGTTCTCGCCCCGATTTGTTCTGTCTGTGAAAATTCAGAAGATACTTGCCTTTTGCGGCAATTTTTTGTATAATCGAAAACGATATTGAAAAACGGAGGTGGTTCGATGCAGGAATGGTTTGAGAGTGTCAAGGCGGATTTTGTCCTCAACTTCATCGAAAAAGATCGATGGATGTCCATGGTGACCGGTCTGAAGAACACGCTGATCATCACCCTGTTCGCGGCGCTGCTGGGTATTATCCTCGGCATCATCGTCGCCGCGGTGAGAACGACTTATGACAACAATGTGGATACGATGAAGTATCAGAAGAACTTCGGATACTATATCCTCAAGTTCTTCAACGGACTCTGTAAGGTCTATCTGACTGTAATCAGAGGCACCCCTGTGGTGGTACAGCTCTTGATCATCTACTTCATCATCCTCGCAAGCTCCACCAACGATATCCTGATCGCGGTGATCGCCTTCGGTATCAACTCCGGCGCCTATGTTGCGGAGATCCTTCGTGGCGGCATCATGTCGATCGACAGAGGACAGTTTGAGGCAGGCCGCTCGATCGGCTTCAATTATATCGAGACGATGATCTATATCATCATCCCGCAGGTATTCAAGAATGTCCTGCCCGCTCTCTTGAACGAGTTTATCGCTCTGCTCAAAGAGACTTCGATCGCGGGCTATGTCGGCGTGATGGATCTGACCAGAGCCGCCAACTCGATCCGCGGCGCTACCTTCTCGGCGTTTATGCCGCTGATCGCACTCGCGATCATCTATCTGATCATTGTCATGCTGATGACCAAGCTCGTCGGAATTGTGGAGAGGAGGCTGAGAAAGAGTGAACGATAATGTTTTGATCAAGGTCTCCGGTCTTGAGAAGCACTTCAGCGAGGGCACGATCCATGCGCTCGACGGCGTTGATATGGAGATCGGCCGCGGCGAAGTGATCGTTATCATCGGGCCCTCCGGTTCGGGAAAGTCTACCTTTCTGCGCGCGTTGAATCTTTTGGAGCTGCCCACGGCGGGCGAGATCCTCTTTGAGGGCGTGAACATCACCGCGCCTCATGTCAACATCAACCGCCACCGCCAGAAGATGGGGATGGTGTTCCAGCACTTCAACCTCTTCCCGAATATGACCGTGCTCAGGAATATGACCATCGGTCCGCAGAAGCTTTTGAAAAAAACGAAGAAAGAAGCCGAGGACAAGGCGAGAGAGCTCTTGGAGAGGGTCGGCCTCTCAGACAGAGCTGACGCCTATCCTTCACAGCTCTCCGGCGGACAGAAGCAGCGTATCGCGATCGTCAGGGCCCTGTGTATGGAGCCAGATGTGATGCTCTTCGATGAGCCTACCTCTGCGCTCGATCCCGAGATGGTCGGCGAGGTGCTCGATGTTATGAAGGAGCTCGCGCACGACGGGATGACGATGGTCGTCGTCACTCATGAGATGGGCTTTGCGAAAGAGGTCGGCTCCCGCGTGGTGTTCATGGACAGCGGCGTGATCGTCGAAGAAGGCGCTCCCGAGGAGATTTTTGACCATCCCAAATCCGACAGACTCAAGAGCTTTTTGGCGAAGGTGCTGTGAGGCGATTGAGCTTTTCGCGGATTGTAAAATAACATAGGACAACCGCCCGACTCCCACACAGTCGGGCGGTTACTTCTTATGAAGAGAATATATTCTGCCGCAAGAATCAACTCAAGTGTTCAAATTATGTTAAGAAAAATTGACCCTTTTTCGCTTGATTTTAGTCGGATTATATGGTACAATAGCACTCAACGACTGATTATTTCTACGGAAATTTTGTATGGTGATATTGTGGATGATTTCAAGAAGATCGTAGCAAAAAATATAACCGAGCTTCGGACAGCGTCCGGTATGACGCAGGCGCAGCTCGGAGAAAAATTAAATTACAGCGACAAGTCTGTCTCCAAGTGGGAGAGAGGTGAGTCTTTGCCGGATGCGTATGTACTGAAGAATATGGCCGAGCTGTTCTCGGTGTCGGTCGACTATCTGCTCTCCGAGAGAAAAGAGGGCGAGCCTGTCCTGAAGCCGCAGAAGAAGGTCCACCGCTATTCGCGGCAGGTGATCACATGGGTAGTGGTCGCCGGGATCTTAGCGCTCACCGCGCTCATCTTCGTGATCATCTGGCTTTTGACCGGTACACCCCCGTGGATCGCGTTTGTCTATGCGATTCCCGTGACGCTGATCACCGTCTTAGTGCTCAATTCTATCTGGGGGAATAAGCACTATAACCTTTACATCATTTCCGGCATTGCGTGGGGGATCATCACCTCGGTGTATCTGAGCTTTCTGTCCTACAACTGGTGGCAGATCTTCATCCTCGGTGTTCCGGCGCAGGTGATCATCATCCTCTCGTTCTATATCAAGAACCGCCCGAAAAAATAAGTAAATATCTATATTTCTACTATCAGTAGAGTCGCGTTTTGCGGCTCTACTTTTTTATTTTCAGAGGTAGAAGACGCAGCCGCTCATCGTAGAGCGTAGAAAAGATACAATAGATTGCATTTGACGCTTTTGTGTGCCACAATGTATGCGTGACCTATTTGCGCAAATATATCACAGAAGAAATGAATCAAAGGGAGAAATGAGAGATGTCTTACATCATCAGCTGTTGTACCACGACAGATATGTCCAAAGAACACTATGAAGAAGCGAATATCAAGTGGATCGGTTTTCACTATGTCCTCGACGGAAAGAGCTACACCGATGATCTGTGGCAGTCAAGATCGCCCAAGGATTTTTATGATCGGATCAGAGCGTTGGCCGATACCTCCACCTCACAGGTATCTGTCGGCGAATACATCGACTATTTCAAGGATCTGCTTGAAAAATATAACGAGGATATCCTGCACATCTGTCTGTCCAGCGGTATCTCCAACACCGTTCAGTCCGCGTCGGCTGCCGCCGAGATGCTGAAGAAGGAGTATCCCGACAGAAAGATCTTTGTCGTAGACTCTCTGTGCGCTTCGTCCGGATCGGGTCTCTTTGTCGATCTTATCGCTGAGAAGCGTGACGCGGGCGAGCCGATCGAAGAAGTCTACAACTGGGCAGAGGAGCACAAGCGTGATGTTCAGCACTGGTTCTGTTCCACCGATCTGTCCTACTTTATCAAGGGCGGCAGGGTCTCCAAGGTCTCCGGCGTGATCGGCGGCATCTTTGAGATCTGTCCTCTGATGAATGTCAGCCCCACGGGCAAGCTGGTCGTGATCAGCAAGGTCAGAACCAAGAAGAAGGTATTAAAAGCGCTGGTCGACAAGATGGAGCAGCACGCCTTCGACGGTCTCAAGTATGACGGTCCGTGCTATATCTCTCACTCCGACTGTATCGAAGACGCCGAGTTTGTCAGAGATCTGGTGCTCTCCAAATTCAAAAAGATCAAGGACATCCCGATCTACTATATCGGCACCACCATCGGCTGCCATACCGGCTGCGGCACCGTCGCGCTGTATTTCTTGGGAGACGAGCGCGAGGACGCATAAAACTCATTGATTCTCACAGGAGGGATGCAGATGACCACATCCGTCAAAGAACTCAAAACCCAGCTTCCGTCGTATTCTAAAGCGGAAGAGGTCTTCAATATGATCTCGCACATCGTAGGCGGAGCGTTCGCGGTGGCGGCGCTTGTGATCATGGTGGTCTTCTCAGCGATCGATCACAAGGTATGGTCGGTGGTATCGTCCGCGATCTACGGCACGGCGCTTGTGATCATGTTCACGATATCCAGTGTATACCACGGACTTCCGAAGGGCAACGCGAAGAAGGTGATGCGCATCATCGACCATTGCGACATTTACTTTTTGATCGCGGGCACCTATACGCCGATTCTTCTGTGCGCGATCAGACCGACATCCCCCGCGATCGCGTGGACGATCTTCGGTGTGGAATGGGGCCTGGCGGCGCTGGCGGTCACCCTCAACGCGATCGACCTTAAGAAGTTTGAGAAGATGTCGATGGCGTGCTACATCGGCATGGGCTGGTGTGTGATCGCCGTGATCAAGTCGGTGATCGAGGCGATGAGTGTCAGAGGATTTATGATTCTTCTCTTCGGCGGTATCGCGTTCACCGTCGGCGCGGTCGTCTATGTTATCGGCAAGAAAGTAAAATATATGCACGGTGTGTTTCATATCTTCGTCGTTCTGGGCTGCGCGCTCCAGTTTTACGCGGTATTCAACTACGCGCTGTTGACATGATCACAGGATAATATGAAGCTGTCGCTGAAGTAGCGGCAGCTTTTTTGCGTAAGGGCGAATCAAACAGCGGATGTCTCTGAATAAGGATTGAATATCTTCAAAAAGTATGATAAAATATAAATATAAGCTCAAAAATAGGAGGCGGCGCGATGTTGAAAAACAGAAATATCAGACTAACGGCGACGGCTGCTTCTTTTTTTCTTATGCAATTCTTGATTTTGCGGCTTGCGAATCAGTCGGGGCGGGGCTTCCTCCCCGAAGAGCAGCAGGAGCTTGTATACTGCTTTTTGCAGATCTTCGTGCTCCTCGGCTTCTTCATCCATACGCTTTTCATAACGCTGTGCGCGTCTCAAAAAGCGGGTCGGATACTCAGAGCCGCTTCGCTGAGCGTTTGCTTTGTCGGCGCGGTGATGATGCTTCTGATGCCGTCTGATTCTGCCGCTTATCTTGCTTTTACGGGCGTTACGGTATTCCTGATCGGCTTCATCGGCGGGGCGGTGTATCTTAAGATGTCCCAAATGATCGAGAGCGGAGCTCGCGCGGGACTGTGTCTCGGGATCGGCTACGCGTCGGCGATCGCGCTTCAGTACTGTACACAGCTGAGATGGACGGTCACGCCGCTGATTGCCGTATTGCTGGCGATGGCTTTTGCGGTTCTGTTTATCATTCTGATTCCTGCAAAGCTCGAAGGCGGAGCAAAGGAAGAGGACAGATCAGCGCTTCTAACGATAAAGGAGCTGATCTTCACCGCCGTGATCACGCTCGCAATGCTGATATTCACCGGCTACTACAACAGCTATATCCATCACCTGCAAATCGTGTCGGGGTATACCGAATACAATGTATACAGCTGGCCGCGGCTTCTGATGATCCCCGGGATCATCCTCTTTGGCGTGATCGGGGATATCAAGAAGGGCAGGCTCCTTCCGATCGGAGCGCTGTGCATGGTGGTGATCGCGCTGCTCAATGCGGTGCTCTCCGAAAGAGAGACCTATCTTCTCAGTATGTGCCTGTACTATCTGTCCATCACCGCGGCGATCGCCTACTATCATCTTACCTTCCTGAGGATGGCGCCGCATACGAAGTGTCCCGCGATGTGGGCGTCAATGGGACGCGTGATCGACAGCGTGACGGTGATCCTTTCGTTTGTGTTCGGATTCTCGCGGCTGTCTTCCGTATGGGTACTGATCATCGATATCATTGCGCTTGCGACGATCATCATCATGATGGCGCTCAACGGCAATTTCAACCTTTCAAAGGAAGCTCCCGCCGCGTCTGTAAAGAATGACAAAATAGCGGCGGAAGACGCCCTTTTGCTGATCGGAGAACAGTATGGTCTCACCGGAGCGGAGCTCAAAGTGTTCCGCGAGCTGGTGCTCACGGAGGATAAGCAGTCCGTCATCGCAGAGCGTCTGGGTATCAAGGTGAGAACCGTTCAGGCGGATGTCACCTCCATCTACCGCAAGACCGGAATGTCCACGCGCTCCGGACTGGTAGGACTTTATCACAGCGCTTTGTCAGAGGACTGATTTGAATATGAATACGACACTCTCTTCTCGGTGAGAAGAGGGTGTTTTTCTCTTTTTGAGGCGTTTGCGGGTTTCCGCAATAGACAGAACAGGGCGGTTTCTCTATAATTTAATATGGTTTATTGTTTGCGATGGCAGGATCTGATGAGATCCGTGTTGCTGACAGACTGAAATCAAAGGAGAGATTGCTATGAAAAAATTATTTGCCCTGATGCTTGCTTTAACGCTGATCGTCTCACTTGCCGCCTGTTCCGGTTCCGGACAGGGAGGGGAGAACGCTTCAAACCAAACAGAAGCTCCTACCGAACCCGCTGTTCTGCACATCAGCGACGACACCGATGTGCTGGATATGAGCATCACCCCGCCCGAGGATTATGTATCTGTCAAGCGTACACTGGACAGGCACGCGGACACCGGCGCTGTCATCGAGAAGAACCTTGCCTATACCTTCTCTGACGGCTCTGTCCTTACCTTCGCGACCTCCTGTGAGAACGAGGAGAATCAGGCGGAATATATCATCGAGAATATCGGAGAGGACAAGACAGAGAAGCGCGAGATCGGCTCGAAGACCTTCTATGTGTTTGAGTACGGCTCAGAGCTCTACGCCATCAACCAGACAGATGATGTCGCCTACGGTATCCGCTATCAGTTCTCAGAAGACAGCTCCGACAGCTCCACCGAATCGACCGAGGAGAAGAAGTCAAGCGAGATCTTTGACAAGGCGCTCGAGAGCGTCAGCTTCACCGATAACAAGACGACCGAGGAGAACGAAGAGGGGCTCGGCGATATCAAGTACTCTCTCGATGATTCGCTGAATGTCGTCAGCGTCTATGACGAGCTTGAGGAGACGAAGGACGGCGAGATGGTCCGCAAGTCGTACACATGGCGTATCGGTAAGGATAAGGACAACATCGACTTCCGTCTTTTGGTTCGTGTGATCAAAAACGCGAAGATCGAGGACGAGCTCAATGATGACTATACCTATTCCGAGAAGACGTCATACGAGCGCGACTATACCGTGCGCGAGGTCGACGGCAATGACTGCGAGTATTACTATCAGAAGGGTGACGATGTCTATATCATCAAGAACCTCGGCAACAACACCGGATGGTCCGTCAACCGCTCAGAGGAGTCGTATCAGGCGCTCGACGCATTGATGCAGACCGTCAGCTTTGATTGATCTATCCTATAAACGGAAATCCGTTATCAATAAAAAGGAGTGTGTGTAAATGAAGAGAATCTTATCCGTGATACTGAGCGCGGTGCTGATCCTGTCGGTAGTCATGGCGGCTCCGTTCAGCGCAAGCGCTGCGACAAAGCATATCTACGGCGACTGGGAGTATGAGATCTGGACGGGCTATAACGATCAGACCTATGAGAGCTATGAGGAGATCTGTATTACCAACTACACCGGCAGCGACGAAAAGGTGACCATCCCCAACGAGATCGACGGCAAGCCCGTAAGATATCTGTACAACAACTATATCTTCGGTAATGTCGATACTGCCATAAGCGATAATGGTGAACGCCATTTCGCGAATCACGCTACCATGACCGATCTCACCATCCCTGCGAATCTAAGGTATATCGCGGGCTTTATGCTGATGGACTGCACGGCGCTGCACGACATCCACATAAGCTCCAATAACGAGTACTTTGAGTTCAAGAGCGGTGTGCTGTACATGAAGGACGGCACCAAGACATGGGGCGACCATGTCCACTATCATAACGACGATATTCCCAACGAGTACGGTCCCGTGTTCGCGCGCTTCAGCGAGGGCGTGGTCAATCTGCCCACAAAGACTACCACCATCTACGCTTACGCATTTTACAATCATTCAAAGCTTCTGAATGTTGTGATGACTCCTGCCGTGGGCAAGATGAAGAAGATCGAGGACTACGCCTTCTACAACACCGGTCTGATCGGTATGGAGGATCTCAGCGGCTATGCTGCCGTTGAAATCCCGTGGGGCGTGACCGAGATCGGCTACAGCGCGTTTATGTATTGCAAGAACATACATCTGGTTCATTTCCCCGAAACGCTGAAGAGGATCGGTTCTCAGGCGTTCCTCGAGACCGGCTGCTTATCCTTCTATGTTCCCGACAGCCTCGAGGAGGTCGGCTATCAGGCGTTTGGTTACGCAAATTCAAAAGTCAATATCTACGGCAGCAATAAAGCAGTGGAAATAGCGAAAGCCGGCAACAACTATCGGTCGAGTGATTACGATATCCCCGAAGGGAGCGGCAGCGGCGGCAGCGGCGGAGGCGGCGCGATCATGATTCATCATGATCCCGATAAGCCTTGGGACCATTTTTACATCTGCTCGACTTCGGTACCGCCCACCTGCACCACCCCGGGACTCAGTATCTACGCCTGTACCTGCGGCTATCTGTATTATGGTTTGAACACGATCATCCTTCCGACAGGTCACAATTGGACAGAGAAGAAGGTCTATTCCACCTGCTTTGAGCAGGGCTATACCCTGCATACATGCAAGAACTGCGGCGAGACCTACAAGGATAACTACACGAAGGTCCGCAATCATTATAAAGTAAGGATCCCCGCGGTAGAGCCCACCGCTACCACCGCGGGCAACACCGAAGGGCTGTACTGCGATATGTGCGGCACCGTATTCACTCAGTCCCAGCTTATCCCGCCCACAGGCTATACCGAGAAAGAGTCCTCCGGCGTCAAGGTGACCGCCGAGCCCGAGGCTTCTCCCAAAGTGAAAGAGGTCACGGACGAGGCGACCATCGAGAGTCTGAAACTCGACGAGGACAAACAGGCGGATAAGGTCTACGACATCAAGCTCGAGAAGGACGGCGAGACCGTACAGCCCGAGGGTGATGTCATCGTCAAGATCCCCTGTGACGACGAGGACGCCGTGGTCTACCATCAGGAAGAGGACGGCACCCTCACCGATATGAACGCCTATAACGATGAAGAAGGAAACAAGGTCTTCAAGACCGACAGCTTCAGCCTCTTCGTTATCGCAAGCGCCGCCCCGGTCGAGTATAAGCTGTGGGTGAACAACGAACAGATCACCTCTGATCATCTTACTGTACAGTGCGGCGAGGGAGAAGCGACCTTTGACCCGAAGACGACCACCCTCACCCTCAACAACGCACAGATCACTAAGGGCGCAGAGATCGACAGCCTCGGCACCGGCATCCTCACCTTCCTCGATGAGAAGCTGACGATCGAGGTCAACGGCGACTGCTCGATCACCGAGACCGGCGGCGACGGCATTGGAAGCTATGAGTTTGATGACGATTATACCATGGTGCCTCACGATATCACGATCACCGGCGACGGCAGCCTGACGATCATCGAGAGCACTCCCATATACGGCTACGGCGTCTACTGCACCGGCAGCCTGACGATCGACGGCGCGGATCTGACGATCCGATCCGAGGCGTCCGGTATCTGGGCGCGCAGCCTGACCGTCAAGAACGACAGCCACATCCTCTCCCAGTGCAGCTCGCGCTTCTCCGGCATCGTGATCAACCACGGCAGCTTTATCATGAGCGACAGCGTGGTCGACGCGGAGAGTGTCGGCGGCTCAGCCCTCCTGCTCGGAAACGATCAGGAATCGAGCTCTCTGATGCTTTCGAGCGGCTATCTTACTTTAAGAGGTCAGCTCGGTATTCAGTCTGAAACCGATCACAGCAGAGTTGCCGTCAGCGGCGGCACGCTGACAGTCGAGGGACAGATCGCTGCCGTCAGCGAGAAGATCTCTTCCGATACGGGCAACATCGTCCTGGGCGAAGGAGTAGAGCTGACCTCGGGAGATTTTACCGCACCTGCCTTTGTGATTTCCGACGGCGTTGAACCGGCGCCCAAATATATACTCGGAGATACCGACTCCGACGGCAAGGTGACGGTCGTTGACGCCACCTTTATCCAGAAGAAGCTCGCGTCACTCCCGGTGACGGAGAGCTTCAACGAAGCTGCGGGCGATGTCGACCGAAGCGGCAAGCTCGAGATCACTGACGCGACCTTTATACAGAAGTATCTTGCAAAGCTCCCCGCGCCGGAGGGAATCGGCAAAGAACTTTCATAATATGGATCAAAAATCACCGCGTACGGAGGAATTCGTACGCGGTGATTACTTTTGCGGATATGATTTGTATTGTGGTTATGGTCAACCGTAGGGCAAGGCGCCAACGACTTGCCGAAAGTTTTCTATCAGAGGCGGTTTAAAGCAAAGCGAATCTCTGTGAAAAAATACACCGCTTGAATTGCTTCAAAATGACAACGGACATCAGTGAAAATCGCCCGAGATGATCTCCCTGATCTCATTCTCGGCATTTCTGACTTCTTCTGAGAAATCTTTGGAAGAGACATACAGGGCGCCGTTTCCGACGATGATCAGCTGTTCCATCCGATCGGAGGTGACGACCCTCACCTTGTTGTTCTTTATTAGCTCGTGTGAGACCTTCTCGATATAGGTGTCGGCGGTCTCTGCCTCTTTGGTGTAGACGATGTCGATGTTGTTCACTCTCTCCACCTCGCGGTGAGACCCCTCGACCTTGTACGCGTCGAAGACGAGGATCAGCTCGCATTTCTTGAACCCTCTGTAGTTGCAGAGGATATTGATCAGCGTGTTGCGCGCCGAGTCGATGTTATCCTTCGCGAGCGCCTTCAGATTCTCCCACGAGAAGATGACATTATAGCCGTCCACAAGTAGGTATTCCTTCTGCTTGGTCAGAAGGGGAGAGGGCTTCATCTGTTTGCTCCCGTCATAGCGCAGAGTAGTTCTCTTCGGCTTTGAAGAGTAGTCACGCGCGCGGCTTTTGACGGGACCGTAGGTCTTCTCGAAGATCTCCATCAGCTCTTTGTCGAGCGCGAAGAGATCGTTCGCGGAGCGATAGCGCTCGAAGTCTCTCTTTTGCTTTGATACCGATTCGCTCTGCGATCTGTCCTTGAGGCACGAGGAGAGGTGCATATGCTCTTTGACCTCGTTCCATTTGACCGTATGTCCCGCGCCGTGGGAGCAGAAGACCGAGTCCGCGGGATTCTCGGTATCACCCTCGGCGCTGTAGCCGATGGAGGCGATCACCTCATCCGCGTTATGACAGACATCATAGCCCTTTAAGGAGCAGCTGAGCTTGCCCTTGCCGCGGGTGTAGCTGATGACCGTTTTGTGATAGTCGAGCATCGATACAGCCGGAGCTTCACCCGTCAGGACAGCGGTATCGCCCATAGTCTCAGCAGGGGAGAAGCTGCCGTGCATCATGTGGATATCGTTCATCGCCCTGCCGAGATTCTCTGTCGGGACCTCTAAGGTGAACCGATAGTAGGGCTCAAGCAGCACGGATCTCGCTGACATCAGTCCCTGACGCACCGCGCGATAGGTTGCTTCTCTGAAGTCCCCGCCCTCGGTGTGTTTCAGGTGCGCCTTGCCGGACATCAGGGTGATCTTCATGTCCGTGATCGGAGAGCCGGTGAGCACCCCGAGATGGGTCTTCTCATAGAGATGGCCGAGAATCAGGCGTTGCCAGTTTTTGTCGAGGAGATCCTCTCTGCAGTTTGATTCGAAGAGAAGTCCCTCGTCTCTTTTTAAGGGTTCTAAGAGCAGGTGCACCTCCGCATAGTGCCTCAGCGGCTCAAAGTGACCCACGCCCTCGACCGTATCCGTGATCGTTTCTTTATAGAGGATGCTTCCACGCTCAAAGCCGATGTCAAAGGAGAAGCGCTCATTGACGGCGCTTCTCAGCACCTCGAGCTGGATCTCGCCCATCAGCTGTACCGAGATCTCTCTGTTCCGCTCATTCCATACAATATGAAGAGAGGGATCTTCCGCCTCCAAGATCCTGAGCTTTGATAAGGCGGTGTGCGGATCGACGCTCTCGGGGAGCGTTATCTTATAGGTCAGCACCGGCTCTAAGAAGGGCAGAAAAGCGCCCTTTTCCTCTCCCAAACCGTCGCCTGCCTGCGTGAAGGTGACGCCGGTCACCGCGCAGATCGTGCC
>CAJOII010000034.1:399-20842 GCA_905234535.1 uncultured Ruminococcus sp. | reverse complement strand
ATTATATCCCCATCATCATAGGATGATTATATACTATAAAAGAATAATTGTCAAGTATTACCATCAGAGCAGTTAAGAGCTAAGAGGTAAGAGTGAAGAGTGTCGGGAGGACTTCGTTCTCACCTGATTTAATGATAAACGATAGATGATGAATGAAAATGGCGGGAGGGTTTCACCCACACCCGGAGGAACATAGAATTGATCGAGCGCAGCGAGAAACCGCCACTCTTAGCTCTTATTACTTAACTAAAAAAGGGGAGAGCTGTGCTCTCCCGCTTTCTTGATCGTGTTTTACAGAATCGACGAGACCTCTGACGCCGCCTCTTTGAGAGCGCTTCCGGCTTCGTCGAGCGCGCTTGAAAGATCGCTCATCGCGTTATCGGGAATCTGACCGTCAACGAGTCCGCTCGCTAACGCGCCTGTGCCGATCGCAGAGAGGCAGCCGCCGCAGGTGATGCACGCGACCAGTCCCAGCGCCGAGAGACCGAGACCGACGATCGAGAGGATGAATCCCGCGGTCGCCATACCGTTCTTCTGACCGAGCGCCTCATAGCTCTTCTTCGCCTGGAGTGAGAGGATCAGGCCGACGATACCCGCCGCTACGCCTAAGTACCAGCTCTCATAGCCGAGAGCAACTGACGCGATACCCAAGATCATGCCCGCGATCGCGAAGCTCTTTTTCGGAGCTGAGGCGGGGGTATAGATCTGCGCCGTTACAGGCTCGGGGATCTGCGTGTTTTGTGCATTCTGCTCAGCTTCTGTCTGCTGAGTTTCCTGTGCCTGATATTCAGGGGTTTGATTTTCCATAAATGAAGTCTCCTTTTACTTTTTTGCCAGCAAAATTATAGGACAATCCGTATTATTTGTCAAGGGGAAAGGGGTCATTCCTGCGCGCCGATATACTTCGACTTTTTCGAGAAAGTCAGGATATAGAGGAATACGGTCGGCAGCAGCACGAGCCCGATTATGAATCTGTTTGATCTCGAGAACGCTCTGCCCATGCGAATGCTCAGCTTGATGCTCAGGATCAGCAAGACGATCGTCACTGCGAGATATACCAAGCTGAAGACGACCAGCGCGAGCGAGTAGTCGCCCTCTATCAGGATGTTTACATAGTAGTTGAGCACTCTCGAGATAAGGCTCAGTACAATATACGGGTAGAAGTACGCCGTATGCCAGCAGATCTTAAAGAGTGTGTGATAGCGGACGAAGGGGATCAGCGCCTTATAGCTTTTCTCTTCCGCCTTGTCGAAGAGGAAGTAGAAAGCGACGGATCTGAGCGCGTAGCCGATCACGAAGATGATGATTTTTGCGTATGGTTCCATAGTTCGATCACCCGTTCTGCATCATTTTGATCATTATATAATGATTCTGCGCGTGATGTCAACCGCGGCGAACACAATGTGCGCATCCGTTTGTCAAAATGACCGTATTGTTTCTGTGAGAAAGAATAATATTTGGTAAAATAGATATTGACAAAACCGTTTTATTGTGTTAAATTGTGATAGACAACCGAACACAAAGGCTGTGACGGAGACGGTCTTGAGGATTTCTTACAGAGAGTCGGCGGTTGGTGTGAGCCGGCAGAATGAACCTATGTACCCATCGCTCCCGAGCCGGAGGCCCGAAAGGCGTATATGCCGTGTAGATGTCTCCCGTGATTGCTGCGTTAATGCATAGGGATTGTTGGATCCTGATAAGAGGCAGTCTTATTGCTGCAATTTGAGTGGTACCGCGGATGTGATTTTCACACTCGTCTCAAAGTTGAGACGGGTGTTTTTTATTTCCATTAATGTAGGGAACGGTCCTGACCGTTCTGTCATCATCGTCAATCAATTATCATTATATAGGAGGGAAAAGTATGTCTACTGTTGAAACAAGAGAGCTTTTGGAGGTAGCGAAGCGAATCCGTGAGATGCGCGAGATCTCGGGCTTTTCTGTCGATCAGATGGCGCAGAAGACCGAGGTGAGCCCCTCGGAGTACGAAATGTATGAGAACGGTGAACGGGATCTGCCCTTCACCTTCATCCACAAATGTGCGTTGGCGTTCGGCATCGGGATCACCGATCTGCTCGAGGGCGAGTCAGCCCGCCTCAAGAGCTACACCGTCACCCGCGCGGGCGGCGGCCGTCAGACCGCCGAGGAGGAGGACATCTCCATCGTCAATGTGGCTCCGATGTTCAAGAACAAGATCTGCGAGCCGTATTTCTGCCGCTATGAGTACAACGAAGCGCTTCTCAACAAGCCGATCCATAAAACGAAGCATGACGGTCAGGAGTTTGACTATGTCCTCTCCGGCAAGATGAAGATCCAGATCGGCGAGCATGTCGAGACCTTGGCGCAGGGCGACTCGATCTACTATGATTCGTCCACACCCCACGGTATGATCGCCGTGGACGGTGAAGACTGCACCTTCATCGCGGTCATTCTCCCGGGCGACAAGGCTCACGAGGAGAAGGAAGACGAGCTGATGCGCGCTCATATCGCGAAGAAGTCCTTCGTCTCCGAACAGTTTGTCAAGACGATCGAGGATGAGAACGGCTACCTAAAGGCGATCAGCTTCAAGAACGAAGATAAGTTCAACTTTGCCTTTGACTGTGTCGACGCGATCGCGAAGAACACCCCCGATAAGCTCGCGATGGTACATATTGATAAGAATAAGCTCGAGCGCCGCTTCACCTTCAACGATATGAAGCGCAGATCGAACCAGGCGGCGAACTACTTCAAGAGCCTCGGCATCAAGAAGGGCGACCGCGTGATGCTCGTCCTGAAGCGTCACTATGAGTTCTGGTTCTCTATCCTCGGCCTGCATAAATTAGGCGCGATCGCGATCCCCGCGACGAATCAGCTGCTCTCTCATGATTTTGAGTATCGCTTTAATACAGCGGGAGTCTCAGCGATTGTCGCTACAGCCGACGGTCAGGTCGCCGACGCGGTCGATGAGGCGCAGAAGATTTCTCCTACACTGACGACCAAGATCCTCGTCGGAGGCCGCCGCGACGGTTGGCACGATTTTGATAACGAGTTCGATCTGTTCTCCACACACTTCTACCGCACGATCGACACCCCCTGCGGAGACGACACGATGGTGATGTTCTTCTCATCGGGCACCACAGGCTATCCGAAGATCGCCGCTCACAGCTACAAGTATGCGCTCGGCCATTATGTCACCGCCAAGTACTGGCACGGTGTCGATCCCGACGGCCTGCACTTTACGATCTCCGACACCGGCTGGGGCAAGGCGCTGTGGGGCAAGCTCTACGGCCAGTGGCTGTCTGAGGGCGCCGTGTTCGTCTATGACTTCGATCGTTTCCACGCGGACGACATCCTCCCGATGTTCAAGAAATACCATATCACCACCTTCTGCGCGCCTCCGACGATGCTCAGGATGATGATCAAAGAAGATATCTCGAAGTATGATCTCTCTTCCGTCATCCATATGACCACCGCGGGAGAGGCTCTGAACCCCGAGGTCTACCGCCAGTTCAAGAAGGCGACAGGGCTCAAGATCATGGAGGGCTTCGGCCAGACCGAGACCACGCTCACCATCGGCAACCTCTTCGGCACCGTTCCGAGGATCGGTTCAATGGGCAAGCCGATCCCCGGCTATGATGTGGATATCGTTGATCCGGACGGCAATCCTGTTCCCGTGGGCGAGCCCGGCGAGATCGTGATCCATACCGACAAGCGCGTTCCCTGCGGTTTGTTCAAGGGCTATTATAATAACGAAGAAGCGACCAAGGCGGCGTGGCACGACGGTATCTACCACACCGGCGATACCGCATGGCGCGATGAGGACGGCTACTTCTGGTATGTAGGGCGCGTCGATGATGTCATCAAGTCTTCCGGCTACCGTATCGGGCCGTTTGAGATTGAGAGTGTCATCATGGAACTGCCGTATGTTTTGGAGTGCGGCGTTTCCGCTGCTCCCGATGAGGTCAGAGGTCAGGTCGTCAAGGCGTCGGTCGTGCTCGTCAAAGGCACTGAGGGGACAGACGCTTTGAAGAAAGAGATCCAGGACTATGTCAAGAGCCACACCGCTCCCTATAAATATCCGAGGATCGTCGTTTTCCGCGATTCTCTCCCCAAGACCATCAGCGGCAAGATCCAGCGCAGCAAATTATGATCAATGATTGAGTGTGAACGAATTTTTCGTCAGAACATCCAAAAAAAGCTCTGAAAACTTATTGACAAATACCAAAAGTTGTGATACGATGAACATTGTTGAAAGGCTGTGACGAAGAGGGCGCAGTTTTGTTGTCACCCAGAGAAGAAACGGTTGGTGTGAGTTTCTGTGACGGCTTCTGTGATTTGTAGCTTCTGAGCCGGGGAGAAGAAAGCGTGTACGCGTTAGTAGAACTCCTCCGTGATTACTGCGTGAAGGTATACGGGTTGTCAGACCCTGAGCGGCAGTGTTGAAATATCAACCTGCAATTTGAGTGGTACCGCGGGTGTTTACGCACTCGTCTCAAAGTCATAACTTTGGGACGGGTGCTTTTTTCGTAAAGAGATGCCGCCTCCTCATAGGGTAGAGATGGCAGTTCTGACAACCGGTAACTGTGAACTAATTATGGGAAAGAGGAAGATAAAATGAAAAAGATGACAGGACTTGATCTGAAGATCAGCGAGATGGCGTCCCGTATCAGAGAGCTCAGAGAGCTCTTGGGCTTTACGACCGAAGAAATGGCACAGAAGACGGATGTCAGCGTCGAAGAATACATCCGCTGCGAGTCGGGCGAGCAGGACTTGAACTTCGCGTTTATCTACCGCTGCGCGATCGCGCTTAATGTCAATGTCACCGATATTATCGAGGGCTATTCGCCCACTTTGAAGTCTTACACAGTCACCAGAAGAGGCACCGGACAGAAGGTCTCTCAGGCGCACGGCATGACCTACTATAACTTAGCCTACGCGTTCCAGAACCGTATCGCGGAGCCCCTTTATGTCAGGACAAAGTACGATCCCGAAGCCGAGCAGCGCGGGATCGAGCTGACCACCCATGAGGGTCAGGAGTGCGATATCGTCATCGAGGGTCAGCTGATGGTTCAGGTCGGCGGTCATAAGGAGGTTCTCTCCGCGGGCGACTCGATCTACTTCAACTCCGATACGCCTCACGGTATGATCGCTGTGGGCGGTCAGGACTGCGTGTTCTACGCGATTGTCTTAAATCCCTCCGGCGAGCCGATCCCCGAGCTCCAGCCGCAGGAGACTATCGAGGACAAGAGCGTCCTCACCGCGGACACCAAGGAGCGCGTGTATCAGAATTTCGTCGATTTTGAGTTAAATGAGCACGGCACGCCCACCAAGGTGGAGTTCAAGAACGCCGACCGCTTCAACTTCGGCTTTGATGTCATCGACGAGATCTCCTACAAGGACCCCGAGAAGCTCGCGATGATCCATGTCTCTCAGGACAAGACCGAGAGAAGATTCACCTTCACCGATATTCGCCACCGCTCCTCTCAGGCGGCGAACTACTTCAAGAGCTTAGGCATCAAGCAAGGAGACCGCGTGATGCTGGTCTTAAAACGCCACTATCAGTTTTGGTTTGCGATCATCGGTCTGCATAAATTAGGCGCGATCGCGATCCCCGCGACCAACCAGCTGCAGGCGCACGACTTTGAGTACCGCTTCAAGTCGGCGGGCGTGTGCTCGATCCTCTGCACCGCGGACGGCGATACCGCTCATGAGGTCGATATCGCGTGCGAGAACTTCCCGCAGATTCAGAAGATCATCGTCAACGGTGAGCGCGAGGGTTGGAGAAACTACGACGAAGAGTCTAAACTCTTCTCATCCCACTTCAAACGCAGACCCGATTCTCCTTGCGGCAACGACCTGATGCTGATGTACTTTACATCCGGCACCTCGGGCTATCCGAAGATCGCCGCTCACTGCCACAAGCTCGCACTCGGTCACTTCCAGACTGCGAAGTTCTGGCACAATGTCGATCCCGACGGTCTGCACTTTACCATCTCCGACACCGGCTGGGCAAAGGCGGCATGGGGCAAGCTCTACGGCCAGTGGCTGTGTGAGGCGCCGATGTTCGTCTATGATTTTGACCGTTTCGACGCGGCGGATATTCTGCCGATGTTCGCAAAATATAAGATCACTACCTTCTGCGCGCCTCCGACGATGCTTAGGATGATGATCAAGCAGGATATCTCGAAGTACGATTTCTCCTCCGTCAAGCGTATGACTACCGCGGGCGAGGCTTTGAACCCCGAGGTATACCGCCAGTTTGAGAAGGCGACGGGGCTTAGGATCATGGAGGGCTTCGGTCAGACCGAGACCGCCGTCATCATCTGCAATATGGTCGGCGCGCCGCACAAGATCGGCTCCATGGGCAAGCCGTCCCCGATCTTTGATATCCATCTGATCGACAAAAACGGCAACGAGGTTCCCGACGGCGAGCCCGGCGAGGTTGTGATCGACATTTCCAAGGGAATGCCCTGCGGTCTTGCGCTGTATTATTATAATGATGTCGAAGCGACCAAGAAGACATGGCGCCAGGGCTACTATCACACCGGTGACCTCGCGTGGCGCGATGAGGACGGCTTCTACTGGTATGTAGGCCGTGCCGATGATGTCATCAAGAGCTCGGGCTACCGTATCGGACCGTTCGAGATCGAGAGTGTCATCATGGAGCTGCCCTATGTCTTAGAGTGCGGCGTTTCCGCGGCTCCCGATGAGGTCAGAGGTCAGGTCGTCAAGGCGTCGATCGTGCTTGTTAAGGGTACGGAGGGCACAGACGAGCTCAAGAAAGAGATCCAGAACTATGTCAAGACCCACACCGCTCCTTACAAGTATCCGAGGATCGTCGAGTTCAGGGAGTCTCTGCCCAAGACTGTCAGCGGCAAGATCCAGCGCAATCTGCTGTAAGACAATTCGGTAATTTTACCATATTTTACCGAAAGACGGCAGGATGATATGCAAAACTTGCTTCTATTATTTTGAAAGAAAATGTGATATAATGAACTACAAAAGACTAACGATCCTCTGCGGCCACTACGGCTCCGGCAAGACCAATATCGCCGTGAATATGGCGTTTGATCTGAGAATGCAGAGAGAGCGGGTCGCGGTAGCGGATCTCGACATCGTCAACCCGTACTTTCGCTCCAAGGATTCTCTCAAGGATTTTGAAGAGCGCGGGATAAGGCTGATCTGTTCCGACTTTGCGTCGTCGAATGTCGATCTGCCGTCGATGCCGGCGGATCTCTATTCGATCACCGACGACCGCGGGCTGTCCGTGATCCTTGATATCGGCGGCGACGACCGCGGCGCTCTGGCGCTCGGCAGGCTCAAAGAGCTGATCATGGAAGAGAACGACTACGAGATGCTGATGGTCATAAACCGTTTCAGACCGCTCACGCCGGACGCAGAAAGCACCGTAGAGGTGATGCGCGAGATCGAGTACGCCTGCGGTATCCCTTTTTCGGGGATCATCAACAACTCGAACCTCGCAGAAGAGACCACCGCCGAGGATGTCCTCGACAGCATGAAATACGCAGAAGAGGTCTCAGCGCTCTCTCATCTTCCGGTCGTCCTCACGACCGTCAAAGAATCGCTCTACGACGAGCTGAAAGACAAGATTCATCCGCTGATGGGGATGACCTTGCAGAAGAAGCCGATCTGATGATCGGTGTGTAACATTCATCTATACATTAATCATTTATAATAAAGGGGAAATGAATAATGGCTAAGCTAACATTCAAAACCGACAACTGTAAGGGTTGCGGTCTGTGCGTTGATGCGTGTCCCAAAGGGATTCTCATTATCGCGGCAGACAAAATCAACAAGAAGGGTCACCACCCCGCCGAGTGCGCCGATATGGAGAAGTGTATCGGCTGCGCCTCCTGCGCGATGATGTGCCCCGACTGTATCATCAAGGTGGAAAGGTAGTGAAAGAATATGAGCGATAAGATTTTGATGAAAGGCAACGAAGCCATCGCGGAGGCCGCGATCATCGCAGGCTGCCGCCACTACTTCGGTTATCCGATCACCCCTCAGACAGAGATCGCCGCTTACATGGCGAAGAAGATGCCCAAGATCGGCGGATGCTTTCTCCAGGCGGAGTCCGAGATCGCCGCAATCAACATGGTCTACGGCGTTTCCTCAGCCGGTAAACGAGTGATGACCTCTTCATCCTCTCCCGGCGTATCGCTAAAGGGCGAGGGACTCTCTTATTTAGCGGGTTCCGATCTTCCGGCGCTGATCGTCAATGTCCAGCGCGGCGGCCCCGGCCTCGGCGGTATCCAGCCGAGCCAGAGCGATTACTTCCAGTCCACCCGCGGCGGCGGTCACGGCGACTATCATATGATCGTCTTAGCGCCCGCTTCCGTGCAGGAGATGGCGGATCTCACCGTCAAGGGCTTTGAGCTTGCCGATACATACCGCATGACCTCGATGATCTTGGCCGACGGCACGATGGGCCAGATGATGGAGCCCGTGTCCTTAGACTTTGATGTCAAGCCTGAGATCGAGAAGCCCTGGGCGACCACCGGCACCAAGATGGCAAGAGAACACAACATCGTCAACTCTCTCTCGCTTGTTCCCGAAGAGTTAGAGGAGTTTAACTTCAAGCGTTACGACCGCTACAAGGTCATCGAAGAGAACGAGACCATGTTTGAAGAATATATGACAGAAGACGCGGATATCGTCTTAGCCGCGTTCGGCATCGCGGCGCGCGTCTCAAAGAACGCTGTCGACGAAGCAAGAAAGATGGGCATCAAGGCGGGGCTGATCCGTCCGATCACCCTCTGGCCGTTCCCGAAAGCGCCCTTCAAGGCTGCCGCCGAACACTGTAAGGCGTTCATCTCGGTCGAGCTGTCCATGGGTCAGATGATCGAGGATGTCAAGCTCGCGTCCGAGTGCCGGCGTCCTGTCTATCTGTGCAACCGCGCGGGCGGCATGATCCCCGATCCCAAGCAGGTGCTCGATTCTATTATCAAAGTGAACGGAGGTAACAACTAATGGTAGTATTTGATAAGCCTCATGCGCTGATAGATGTGCCGCTGCACTATTGCCCCGGCTGTACCCACGGTATCATCCACCGTCTGGTCGCCGAGGTCATCGATGAGCTCGGTATCGAGGGCAACACCATCGGTATCGCTCCTGTCGGATGCTCCGTTATGGCGTATAATTATTTCAACTGTGATATGATCGAAGCCGCTCACGGCAGAGCGCCCGCTGTCGCTACCGGCGTCAAGCGCGCGGATCCCGAGCACAACATCGTATTCACCTATCAGGGCGACGGCGACCTCGCCTCCATCGGTATGGCGGAGACCGTTCACGCCGCCGCGAGAAACGAGAACATCACCGTCATCTTCATCAATAACGCGATCTACGGTATGACCGGCGGTCAGATGGCGCCCACCTCGCTTCCGGGTCAGGTCACCCAGACCTCTCCCTACGGCAGAGATGTTAACCACTGCGGTTATCCGATCAAGGTCTGCGAGATGCTCTCAAAGCTCGACGGTCCTGAGTACTTGGAGCGCGTCACCGTTGACAATGTCAAACACATCAGAGCCGCCAAAAAGGCGATCAAGAAGGCGTTTCAGAACCAGCTTGACGGCAAGGGCTTCTCTCTTGTAGAGGTCATCTCCTCCTGCCCGACCAATTGGGGTATGACCCCCAAAAAGGCGCTCGAGTGGATCGAGTCCGATATGATCCCGTACTATCCCTTGGGCGTGTACAAGGACAGAACAGCAGAGAAGGAGGCAGAGTGATATGAGCAGCAAGAATATGCTTTTCTCCGGATTCGGCGGTCAGGGCATCCTGTTTGCCGGCAAGTTCTTAGCCTACAAGGGTCTGATCGAGGATAAGCAGGTGAGTTGGCTTCCGTCCTACGGCCCCGAGATGCGCGGCGGCACCGCCTCGTGCTCCGTCATCGTCTCCGATACCCCTGTCGGTTCTCCGATCGTCTCGAACCCCGATGTGCTGGTCGCGATGAACCTGCCGTCTTTGGATAAGTTCGAGGACGCGGTGGTTCCGGGCGGTCTGATCATCGCCGACTCTACCCTGATCGAGAGAAAGGTCAGACGCGACGATGTCAAGGTGTGCTACATTCCCGCTACCCGTCTCGCGTCCGATAATAAACTCGGCAACCTCGCGAACATGATCATCGTCGGCAAGCTGATGAGCCTGCTCGGCGACTACAACGAGGACGGCATCAACGCCGCTCTCTCCAAGGTCATCTCCGCGAAACACGCCGATATGAAAGATGTCAACCTCAAGGCGATTTCCTTGGGAGCTGCTTACGAGGAGGAATAATCATGTTAGATATCAAAATCACCAAAAATCCCAACCCCGCCGAGAAGCCCGATCCCTCTACCTTAGGCTTCGGCAAGATCTTCACCGACCATATGTTTATGTGGAGCTTCAATAGGGAAGAGGGCTGGCACAACGCGCGGATCGTTCCCTTTGCGAACCTTTCCATCCATCCCGCTTCTACCGTGCTTCACTACGGCTCTGAGATCTTCGAGGGTTTAAAGGCGTACAGAAGAGCGGACGGCAAGGTCCAGCTCTTCAGACCCATCGAGAACATCCGCAGAATGAACAATTCCGCAGAGCGCCTCTGCTTGCCGCAGCTGCCTGAGGAAGACGCGCTTTATGCGCTCGAGGAGTTCGTCAGGCTTGAGCAGGACTGGACCCCTTCCTCAAAGGGCACCTCTCTGTACTTAAGACCCTTCATGTTCGGCAACGACGAGAGCCTTGGCGTTCACGCGGTGCATAACGCTGAGTTCATTATCATCGCATCTCCCGTCGGCTCTTACTATAAAGAGGGCATCAACCCCGTCAAGATCATGATCGAGGACGAGGATGTGAGAGCGGTTCGCGGCGGCACAGGATACGCAAAGTGCGGCGGCAACTACGCGGCGTCCAACCGCGCGGGCGAGCGCGCAGAGCTCAAGGGCTATTCTCAGGTTCTCTGGCTCGACGGCGTTGAGAGAAAGTATATCGAAGAAGTCGGCGCGATGAATGTTATGTTCAAGATCGGCGACGAGATCGTTACCCCGAAGCTCACCGGCTCAATCCTTCCCGGCATCACGAGAAAGTCGATCGTCGAACTTTTAAAGAGCGAGGGCTACACCGTCTCCGAGAGACTGCTCTCCGTAGATGAACTCTCCAAGGCGATGGAAGACGGCACCCTCGTTGAAGCGTGGGGCTGCGGCACCGCGGCGGTCGTCTCTCCGATCGGCGAGCTGTGCTACAAGGATAAGAAGTATACCGTCAACAACGGCGAGATCGGCAAGATCACCCAGCACCTCTACGATACCCTCACCGGTATCCAGTGGGGCGAGAAGGAAGATACCTTCGGCTGGACGGTAGAGATTTGATTACAGAAGATAAAGCGTCCTTCGGGGCGCTTTTTCAATTCATTATTTGTTTAGAAAAAAGTATTTGACAAAACAGAAATGTTGTGTTATGATACAAGAAGTTTGAAATGCGTTGATGAAATTAATCTCGCTATTCCTCCATTTCAGAGAGCCGCCGGATGGTGAGAGGCGGTATGAGAATAACAGAGATGTCTCATTTCGGAGCAGAGCCGCAGAACCTACAGTAAGCGGCTACGGCGTGTCCCGTTATCATGGCAGAGGGCTTGTCAGAGCCCGGTGAGTGACCGTATATTTTACGGTAATCAGGGTGGTACCGCGATTTTTCGTCCCTGAGGTCTAATGTGACCTCGGGGCTTTTTTTATAGTTATTTATCATAAGATAAGAGAGGTATATGTTATGAAACAGGTAAGAATTTTTGACGCGACCTTATGCGGCAGGAACAGCGGCTTATCCTTCAAGGAGAAGCTCGAGATCGCGAGAAAGCTCGAGCGCCTTTCGGTGGATACCATCGAGCTGCCGGAGATCTCCTCGCATAAGGCGGACACCCTGCTGATACGCACCATCTCCACCTTCGTCAGAGAAGCGACGATCTCCGTTGCGGTATCAAAGTCGAAACAGAGCGTGATCGACGCCGCCGCGGCGCTCAAGAACGCCGAGCACGGCAGGATCCGCGTCGAGCTTCCCGTGACTCCGGCGATCATGGAGTACTCTCTTCATATCAAGCAGAACAAGATGTGCGCCTATATCCGCGAGATGATCGAAGAGGCAAGACGCTATACCGACGATGTCGAGTTCTGCGCGATCGACGCCACCCGCGCGGAGCGTGAGTTCTTGGATGAAGCGGTGGATACCGCTGTAGACGCCGGCGCGACGGTTGTCACGCTGTGCGACACCGCCTGCATCATGCTGCCCGATGATTTCGCCGTATTTGTGAAAGAATATGCCGACCGCATCGCGATCCCTGTCGGCGTCTCCTGCTGCGATAAGCTGAGCCTCGCGGTAGCGGCGTCGGTCCTCTCTGTCAAGAACGGCGCAGAGTGTGTCAAGACCGCCGTGATGGGGGAGATCACCCCGCTGAGAGGATTCGCTTCAATGCTTAGTTCTATTAAAGAAAATTATCAGATCACCTCCGGCATCCGTTCTACCGAGCTTCACCGTGTGATCGATCAGATCGAGTGGGTCAGCCGCTCAGATTCTCAAAGCCATTCTCCCGTCAGCGCCGCCGCGGTAGAAGAACCCGCTGTCGCGCTCAATATCGACGACACCAAGGAGACGGTCTCAGAGAGCATATCGAAGCTCGGCTACGATCTCTCCGATGAAGACATCGACAAGGTCTATTCGGAGTTTCGCCGCATCGCGAGAAAGAAGAATGTGACGCTCAAGGAGCTCGACGCGATCGTCGCGTCCTCCGCGCTGCAGGTGCCGGCGACCTTTGAGCTTTCGAGCTATGTCATCAACTCGGGCAACATCATCACCGCGTCCGCTCAGATCAAGCTGAGCAAAAACGGCAGACAGGTGGACGGTATCGCCACCGGAGACGGCCCGATCGACGCCGCGTTCAAGGCGCTCGATCAGATCGTCGGCAGACACTTTGAGCTTGACGACTTCCGTATTCAGACTGTCACCGGTGAGAAAGAGGCGATGGGCAACGCGCTCGTCCGACTGCGTACCGGCGGCAAGATCTACTCGGGCACCGGCATCTCCACCGATATCATCGGCGCGTCTGTCAGAGCCTATCTGAACGCGGTCAACAAGATTGTCTATGAGGAGGAATAAATCGTGAAGTTATCTTTTTCTACCAAAGGTTGGCACGATAATTCTTTTGAAGAATTTTGTGATATTGCCGAATACTTAAAATTTGAGGGCATCGAGCCCCATAATATCCACAACAAGCTCTTCACTGCTAAAGACGGTGCGTTCCACAGTCACACCGCCGCCGCGACCTTACGCAAGCTCTACGAGAAGAAGCTCTCGCTGCCGTGTATCGACGCGATCGCGGATATTTCTAATGAAGAATTAAAAGATAATTCTATAGAAGAAATAAAAGCCTGTTTACGGATCGCCTCCGATCTGCGTATCCCGAATATCCGTCTCAGAGCGGAGAGATGCGAGGATGTTCCTTCGGCAGTCGAGAATGTCAGAACGATCATCGAAGAGGTGTTACCCTTAGCTGAGCGGGAGGGGATCTCTCTCTTGATCGAGACCGCCGGGATCTTCGCGGATACCGCTCTTTTGAGAGACACGCTTGAGTACTTTGCGAGCGACTATGTCGCGTCTCTGTGGAATATGTCCGCGGCGTACTTCTCCGCAGGGGAGAGCCCCGCGAAGATCATCTCGAACCTCGGCGCCTATGTTCGCCATGTGCATTTAAACGACGCGGTCAAGACCGACGACGGCATCGAGTATCGTCTCTTAGGCGAGGGCGATCTGCCGATCGAGCCGATGATGAAGGCGCTCAGATCCGTCAACTACGACGGCTTCATCTCACTCGTGTGGGATCCGAAGTACTTCCCGGAGCTTGACGATATGGAGATCATCTTCTCTCAGTTTGTAAGCTTCATGAGCCGTTTTTCGGATACCTCGAAGAACGAGTCCGCACTTTACTATAACAACCGCCATACCGGCAGATTCGTCTGGAAGAAGGAGACCCTGATCGAGGCTACCTTCTCGGATGTTCTGGATCGTATGGTCGAGGAGTTTCCCGATCAGCTGTGCTTCAAGTATACCACCCTTGACTATACGAGAACCTATTCAGAGTTTCGCGATGATGTCGACGAGTTTGCCCGCGCGCTGGTTTCCTTGGGCGTCAAAGCGGGTACTCATGTCGCCGTATGGGCGTCGAATGTTCCCCAGTGGTACATCGCGTTCTGGGCGACTGTCAAGCTCGGCGCGGTACTGGTTACCGTCAACACCGCCTACAAGATCCACGAGGCGGAGTACCTCTTGAAACAGAGCGATACCCACACTCTTGTCATTACCTACGGCGACAAGTTCACTTTCTACGGTCAGATCATCTCTGAGCTGTGTCCGGAGCTCGAACATGTCAAAGACGGCGAGCAGCTCCACGCGAAGCGCCTGCCGTTTCTGCGAAATGTCATCACCGTCGGCTTTGAGCAGAAGGGCTGTCTGACATGGGAGAAGGCGCTCGAATATAAGCACAAGACCCCGAAGTCCGAGGTGCTTCGGATGGCGTCTCAGGTCAGCAAGGACGATGTCTGCAATATGCAGTACACCTCCGGTACGACAGGCTTCCCCAAGGGCGTTATGCTGACCCACTATAATATCGTCAACAACGGCAAGAATATCGGCGACCGAATGGATCTTTCCACCGCTGACAGAATGATGATACAGGTGCCGATGTTCCACTGCTTCGGCATGGTGCTCGCGATGACCGCTTCGGTCACCCACGCGGTCACGATGCTCCCGCTGCCGTATTTCTCTCCGAAGCCCGCGCTCTCCTGCATCAACAACGAGCACATCACCGCCTTCCACGGCGTTCCCACGATGTTCATCGCAATGCTCGAGCACGAGGATTTCCCGAAGACCGACTTCTCCTATATGCGCACCGGCATCATGGCGGGCTCTCCCTGTCCGATCTCCGCGATGAAGGATGTCGTCAACAAGATGAACATGACCGAGATCACCATCGTCTACGGCCAGACCGAGGCGTCTCCGGGGTGCACGATGAGCTCTACCGAGGATTCGATCGAGGTCAGAGTCTCCACCGTCGGCAAGGAGCTGCCTGAGATCGAGTGCAAGATCATTGATCCCGAGACGGGAGAGGAGTGTCCCACCGGTGTGACCGGCGAGTTTGTCGCGCGCGGCTATAATATCATGAAGGGCTACTACAAGATGCCCGAAGAGACTGCCAAGGCGATCGATGAGGACGGCTGGCTCCATACGGGAGACCTCGCCTGCAAGACCGAAGACGGCAACTACAAGATCACCGGCCGTTTGAAGGATATGATCATCCGCGGCGGTGAGAATATCTATCCCAAAGAGATCGAAGAGTTCATCTATACCATCCCTCAGGTCTCCGATGTACAGGTCATCGGCGTGCCGAGCGAGCAGTACGGTGAGGAGATCATGGCGTGCGTCATCCTCAAAGAGGGCGAGACCATGACCGAGGACGAGATGAAGAAGATCATCGGCGCGAATATGGCGCGCCATAAGGTGCCGAAATATGTCGACTTTGTCAAGTCGTTCCCGATGAACGCCGCCGGCAAGATCCTGAAGTACAAGATGCGCGAGGACGCGGTCGAGAAGTTAGGACTGCAGAAGGCAGCCGGTATCGTCACGGCATAGGGGAGGACAGTATGCGAGAAGGCTATTTTATCATTGATTCACACTGTCACATCTATCCCGAGAAGATCGCCGACAAGGCGGTCGCCGGCACTGACAAATTCTACGACACCGTCGCCGCCTGCAAGGGTACTCCCGAGGATCTGGTCGTACAGGACAAGATATCCGGTATTGATCACAGCCTGGTCCAGTCGGTCGCGACGACCCCGAAGCAGGTGCGCTCTATCAACGAGTTCATCTCCTTATCGGTAAAGAACTCGAACGGCAGGCTCACGGGTCTCGGTACTTTGCATCCGGACTCCGACGACATCCGCGCGGATGTGGAGCATCTGGTCGATCTGGGGCTCATCGGCGTCAAGCTGCACCCCGATATCCAGCAGTTCAAGATCGACGACTACCGATGCTTAAAGATCTACGAACTGTGCGAGGAGTTCAACCTTCCGCTGTTGATGCACACCGGCGACAAGCGATATGATTATTCAAACCCCAACCGTCTGGTGCCGATCCTGAAGATCTATACCAACCTGACCCTCATCGGCGCGCACTTCGGCGGCTGGTCGATCTGGGAAGAAGCGTCCAAAGAGCTCTGCGATATCGAGAACCTCTATGTCGACTGTTCTTCCACGATGCCGTTCGGGTTAGCTCAGGGCAAGTGTGAGGAGCTTATCCGCCGCTACGGCGCGGATCGCGTGCTCTTCGGTACCGACTACCCGATGTGGTCTCCCGAGAAGGAGCTTGAGAACTTTTTCGACCTTCGCCTGACGGATGAAGAGCGTAGAATGATCCTTTCGGAGAACGCGAAGAAGATATTCAAATTAGATTTGTAAATCACATTGAAAAGGGCTTCTGTTTTTTCAGAAGTCCTTTCATAATAAAGGTTGACAAATCTGAAAATAATGATATAATAGCAGAGTATGAGTAGAAGTCTGCTCATCAAGAATATCCTTGCGCTGTATCGATCGATACAGTGCCAAAGTCCAAGAGGAGGTGTAAATATGGCATTGAAGGCGAACTATGAGACAGTCATGGTTATTTCAATGAAGCAGGGAGAAGAAGGCATCCAGGCGTTGATTGAGAAGTTCAAGGCGCTGATCGAGAGCCACGCGACACTCAAGAGTGTTGACGAGTGGGGCAAGAGAAAGCTCGCTTACCTGATCAACAAGGAGTCCGAGGGCTATTATGTTCTGATGAACTTTGAGTCTGAGGCTGAATTCCCGGCTGAGCTCGACCGTATCTACAGGATTACGGACGGTATCATGCGTTCATTGATTATCCGCAAGCCCGACGGCGCTGAAGCTGAAGAAGCGAAGGAAGAGCCCAAGGCTGAGGCTGTAGAAGAGCCTGCAGAGGAAGCTCCTGTCGAAGAAGCTCCCGCCGAGGAAGCTCCCGCCGAGGCTGCCGAAGAAGCGGCTGAGTAATTTGTACGAATAATGATTTTAGCGGCTGTATAGCCGGAACGAAAGGATTTTTGCTATGTTAAACAGAGTGATTTTGATGGGTCGCTTAGTTGCTGACCCTGAGTTGAAGACCACAACCTCAGGCATTTCGGTCACATCTTTCCGCATCGCGGTAGACAGAAGCTATGTCAAGCAGGGCGCCGAGCGTCAGGCTGATTTCTTCGATATCGTCGCGTGGAGATCTACCGCTGAGTTTGTGTGCCGTAATTTTTCCAAAGGCTCTCTGATCGCGGTTGACGGTCAGCTGCAGAGTAGACAGTATCAGACCCGCGAGGGTCAGAACCGCACCGCTATCGAGGTGGTCGCGGATCAGGTATCGTTTACGGGAGAGAGAAGAGACGCGTCGTCTTCCTACGGCGGCTACTCTCAGGCGCCGAGATCCGACTACGGCTCTCAGATGCCCCCGTCATCTCCCGCGCCGTCTTACTCGGCGGGCAGCCCCTCCGACTTCCAGGAGATGCCTTTAGATGATGATTTACCTTTTTGATTAATGATGAATAATGAATGATTAATAGCGATGGAAAATCCTTACGGATTATGATTCTGAATAATCAGGAAGCACAGCGTTGTTGATCTATATTAATCGGGTGCGGGTTTCCCGCCCTCAACTATTAATCAATAATCATTAATCATTTCCTATAATACGAAAGGAGAACAGTATGGCAGACAGACCGATGAACAACCGCCGCCGCAGAAAGGTATGCGGTTTCTGTGTGGATAAAATCGAGCACATCGACTACAAAGATATTGCCAGACTCCGCCGCTATATGTCCGAACGCGCGAAGATTCTTCCTCGCCGCGTCACCGGCACCTGCGCGGCTCACCAGCGTGACCTTACCGTAGCCATCAAGCGCGCGCGTCACCTGGCGCTTTTACCCTACACATCAGACTGATCATATTGATCGAAGCCTCCCATTTGGGAGGTTTTTTTTAATGAAAAATGAATGATGAAAAATGAATAATTGCGGGCGGGGACACCCGCACCCGATTTTAATGAGTAATTAGGAATGAGAAAATAGAAATTGCAGGGCGTTTGATGGAATCGTAGGGCAAGTTGTGGCGCCTTACCCTACAACTGAGAACTGAGAACTGATCTATAACCGGATCTCACCGATGAAGTTCCACACGATATGCACGCGCTGTGTTTTGTCACCGACGATCGAGTCTTTGTCGGTAATGATGATTTTTTCGACCAGCTCGCGGATGATCTCGGGACTCAGTTCGATGATATCGGAGTATTTGAGGATCATTTTTAATAACCGGTTAGCACTCTGGACCGTGCTCGCCTGAGCAGAGATACTTTTCTCTAACGCTTCGATTTTTACCTCAAGTTCTCTTTGTTCATCTTCATAAGACTCGATCAGACGCTGAAATCGTTCATCAGAGATCTTTCCCGTGACATTATCCTCATAGAGCTGCCGGATGAGGACATCGAGCAAATTCATCCGATCGGTCGCTTTAGAGAGTTCGCGTCCTTTTTTGTTCATATTGCGTTCGGTTTCTGTTCTTGATTTGTCTGAAACTATTTTCACAAAATCGTGATTTTTGTCCTTTGCGAGCGCGAGGATCTTTTGAATACCGTCAAGCAGCGCTTTTTCGATCACAACATTCTGGATCTGATGCGATTTGCATCCGCCTCTGATCTTCCGATAGGTGGAACAGACGAAGTTCTCCTGCTGATGGCTCCATTTCTTGTTGCGGATCTGATACATCTTTTGGCCGCAGTCAGCGCAGTAGACCATTCCCGAGAGCATGGGCAGCTTTCCGAGAGGGGTCAGGCGTCTTCTGCCTGCTCTGATCTGCTGGACGATATCGTAAATTTCTTTGTCTATGATAGCTTCGTGCGTGTTCTCGAATATCTGCCACTCGGAGGGATCGTTTATGAGCTGTTTCTTCTGCTTGTAGGACTTGCGGTGGGTCTTGAAGTTGACGGTACATCCGATATATTCGGGACGCGACAGCAGGCGTATCACGGTGCTTGTACACCAGCTGTAGTCGTCCGCGTATTTTCTTCTGTCGGGCTTACTGATGCCGAAAATCTTCGCGTGAGCGGTAGGGGTGGGGATCTTGCGCCTCATAAATTCTTGAGCGATGTGGGAGGGACCGTATCCGGCGATACACATCTGAAACGCCTCTCTGACGATCTTAGCGGCTTCTTCATCGATGATCCAGTGATATTTATCGTCAGGAGACTTGATATAGCCGTAGGGAGGATTGACGCACAGAGGTCTGCCGGACTGACCCTTCGCCTTAAAGACAGCGCGGATCTTGTTGCTGGTGTCCTTGGCGTACCATTCGTTGATGATATTCAGAAAAGGGGTGAAGTCGCTGTCCGGCTGACAGCTGCTGTCGATGCCGTTGTTGATGGCGATGAACCGGATGTTCAGTTGCGGGAACAGCTCTTCGGTATAATATCCTACTCTGAGATAATCCCTCCCGAGCCTCGACATATCTTTGACGATGATAGTTCCCACATCGTCTTCTTCAGCGAGGGAGAGGAGCCTCTTCCAGTCGGGACGGTCAAAGTTAGTACCCGAATATCCGTCATCGATGAAGAACTCGATATTGCGGAAGCCGTTTTCTTCTGCGTATTTCTGCAGAATACTTTTTTGGTTACGAATACTGTTGCTGTCACCCTGCAGTTCATCATCGCGCGACAGTCGGCAGTATAAAGCGGTTATTTTGTTGGCGTATTTCATTGCGGTTTCAAATTGCTTGGTATTCATAATGGCTCCTTCCTATTTTTTTCGGATGGTACCATATTCAGTTACAAAACCGAAAATGTCAAGAATTAATTCTTATACTAAGTATCAACAAAACACTTTAACATCTATTGCATCTTATTTTCGCATAGCTGCATTAGCGTCGTCGCTCGCTGTACTCGCTGAGAGCGGTCAGGCAGGATCGCTCTTGTGCTCGTGTTGCGGCTCCTCCTTTCCCCACCGCGCAGGGGCGCGTCGGGGACCCCTCTCATTGACAGGCGCCAGCCTGCCTGCGCTCTCCGCCTTGCTCAGCAAAATAATCTGCTGATATCTGCTTTAAGTTTTTATTGTTACTTAGTATTAATCCATACAGAAAAAGTCTGATTTCGCTGTGATACGAAATCAGACTTTTTTGAAAGAGCCATTATTTACTGTTGGTTACAATCGGGGAAAGTGGTTGTCTTTGTTTCGATCAGAATAATAAGTATGGGTTTATTGCGATTCTCTTATTCTTCTACTGTGACGATTTCGCCGATGTTGTAGGGATTCTCGATTCGCGCGAGATATCTTTGGATCCGTGTCGCGTCAATGATATTCAGCCCGTCGCCATCGACATCTCCCGCGAGCCTGATATAGCCGTCGGGATCA
>CAJOII010000034.1:0-345 GCA_905234535.1 uncultured Ruminococcus sp. | reverse complement strand
GCCGCGGACATAGGAGGTGATCGGAGCGGTCGTAGGTTCATCGGTAGGCGCATCGGTGGGATTCTCCGCATCGATGAGGACAAAGTCGATATCGTTCTCCTGAGCATAGGTGTGTGCGTAGGAGTCGGTATAGCAGTAGATCACAGCATTCTCGGAGAATTTGAACGCGGTCTCATCAATCTCGGTCACGCTCTTCGGGATCGTGATCTTCTTAAGCTCATAGCACTGGGCAAAGGCGTTGTTTTTGATCGATGTACAGGTGGTCGGAAGAGCGACCTCCTCGATACCGGAGTTCAGGAAGGTATACGCGTTGATCGTCGTGACAGCCGAGTCTTCGAGGTTGAT
>CAJOII010000033.1 GCA_905234535.1 uncultured Ruminococcus sp. | reverse complement strand
CGACTTTGAAAAGAACGAGGTCTATGTCGACGGCGTTTTGCTCAAAGAAGACTATATCCAGGGGAAGACCGTTATGGGAGATCTCTCCGAGAGCGAAATCCCGTCGGTGATCCCCGAGGGGAAGGTATTCGTGATGGGCGATAATCGTTCTGTCTCTAAAGACAGCCGCTATCGTGAGGTCGGTCTGATCGATCAAAACGACATCATCGGCAAGGCGCAGTTTGTGCTGATCCCGCATACCTATCGGGACGAATCGGGTAGGCCCGGTATCGATCTTACAAAGATCAGATATTTATACTGATTCGTATACAGCTAATTTTAGGAAGTGGTTATATGAAGATAGATGACGAAATGTTTGAAGAAATATTTCACGATGAAGAAGAACAGATAGAGACGATTGAGCTTAAGAAAAGTCCCGTCAAATCCACCGTTTTTGACTGGGCAGGGTGTCTGTTCGTGGCGCTCGTCTGGGTATTGATTCTGATGACCTTTGTTTTTCGTGTGGTCGATGTGGACGGCACCTCTATGGAGCCGACCCTGATCAACACCGACAAGGTCGTTATCACCGATCTGTTCTACACTCCTCACGACGGCGATATTGTTGTCATCAGTCACGGTGAAGAGTATGAGAAGCCTTTGGTCAAGAGGGTCATCGCAACAGAGGGACAGTCCTTGAAGATCGACTTCGAGAAGAATGAGATCTATGTTGACGGTGTTTTATTGCAGGAGAACTATACGCAGGGTCTGACAAATATCGGCGATATCCCCGAGTCGGAGTATCCGTCCGTGATCCCCGAGGGAAAGATCTTTGTCCTCGGCGACCACAGGGATGTGTCGCTCGACAGCCGATACTACAAGGTCGGTCTGATCGATGAGAACGATATCATCGGCAAAGCACAGCTGGTGGTGATCCCGCATACCTACGCGTCCGGCGCGTTGATGCCTACGCTTGATCTGACCAAAATCAGGTATTTATATTAAGAAGCGAACCTGCTCAAGCGAGCAGGTTTTTTCCCTAAAGGGAGGATAATATGGATTCTACACAGTATATACAGTGGTTTCCGGGTCATATGACCAAGACCAAACGCCAGATAGAAAAAGATATGAAGCTGGTCGACGCGGTTGCGGAGATTATCGACGCGCGTATTCCCGTCTCATCGAGAAATCCCGATATCGCTTCGCTGACATCGAACAAGCCGCGCGTGATCCTGCTCAATAAATGCGATATGGCGGATCGAAACATAACGAACAGATGGATCGCCGCCCTCTCCTCAAAGAACATCATCGCGTTGCCTGTCGACTGCAAATCGGGTAAGGGCATCGACAAGTTCGTCCCCGCGCTGAATACGCTTTTAAAAAATAAGATTGAGTCTTACCGCAGGAAGGGTCTCGTTAATCCCACCATGCGCGTGATGATCGTCGGGATCCCGAATGTCGGAAAGTCCACCTTCATCAACCGCATCGCGAAGAAGAACAAGGCGCAGACCGCCGACCGTCCGGGTGTGACGAGGGGCAACCAGTGGTTTACGGTCTCAAAGGACTTTGAGATCCTCGATACCCCCGGCGTGCTCTGGCCGAAGTTTGAGGATCAGACGGTGGGCGAGAGACTTGCCTTTACCGGCGCGATCAAGGATAATATCATGGATATCGAGCTGCTTGCGGTCAGGCTCTTGGATCTTTTGAAGGAGCTGAAGACTTCTGCGTTTCTTGAGCGGTTCAAGCTCCAAGATGAGGATTTGTCCTTAGAGAGCTACGAGCTTCTCGGGTTGATTGCGAAGAAGCGCGGGATGATCGTCCGCGGCTCAGAGCCGGATACCGAACGCGCGTCTGTGATGCTGCTCGACGAGTTTCGCGCGGCGAAGCTGGGCAGGATCACCTTGGAGATGCCGTAAAGAATCGGGTGTATAACCGACAACTGACATCTTTGAACTGATAACTGACATCTGTAGCAGGTGATATGATGAAGACAAAAGAACCGGTTGACTGGCTCCTCTTTGAGCGTCATGCAAAACAAAAAGGCTACACCGCCGTCTGCGGTGTGGATGAAGCCGGCAGAGGACCGCTTGCGGGCCCGGTGTGCGCCGCCGCGGTGATCTTGCCCGAGGGACTTATCATCGACGGTGTGAACGATTCGAAGAAGCTCTCTGAGAAAAAGCGAGAGGAGCTCTTCGATGTGATCATCGATCAGGCGCTCGCGTGTTCTGTCGCGTTCGGCACGGTCGAAGAAATCGAAAAGAATAATATTCTCAACACTACCATGAAAACAATGAAGCGCGCTGTAGAAGGACTCAAGCTCAAAGCGGACTACGCGATGATCGACGGCAACCGTCTGCCTGATCTCAATATCCCTTGTGAGTACATCGTTAAGGGAGACGCCCGTTCTATGTCGATCGCCGCCGCGTCGATTTTAGCGAAGGTATCGCGTGATCGGCTGATGCACGAGTACGCGAAGCAGTATCCGATGTACGAGTTCGAGAAGCACAAGGGCTACGGTACCCGCCTCCATGTGGAGAAGATCCTCGAATACGGTCCCTGTGAGATTCACAGAATGAGTTTTTTGAAGAAGATATACGCAAAATATGAACAAGATGAATAATATCACTTTCGGCGCGCTCGGTGAGAAGCACGCCGTAAAGTTTTTAAAGAAGAAGAAATATAAAATTCTTGAAAAGAATTATAAAACAAAGCTCGGTGAGATTGATATTATTGCTGAGAAGGATGGTTATATCGTTTTCACTGAGGTCAAGTCACGCTCTGCCGACCCGCTTCTGTCGGGAGTTTACGCGGTTGATCGGAACAAACAGCGGCATATTATCCGCACAGCGTCGTTCTATCTGAAGCAGAACGACTGCGAGCTGCAGCCGCGGTTCGATATTATCGAGATAGAGATCGACCGAAACAACAGCAAGGTCATCTCATATAATCATATAGAAAACGCTTTTATCTGGGAGGGCGGCTATGCGCCTTTTTGACTTACATTGTGACACGGTTTTCAGAGCGAATGACGAGAACTCAACATTATCCGATCCATCGTTCGAGATTAATATCGAGAAAGCAAGGGGGATCGAGCAGTATGACCAGCTGTGCGCCCTCTGGATCCCCGATGAGTACAGGGGAGAGGATGCTGTCAGGTTATTTCAGGACTGCCTGAAGGTTTACCGCAGAGACCGGCTTTTTACAGATACCCACAGGATGCATCTATCCGTGGAAGGCGGCGCTGTTCTCGCGGGATCGATTGAGAATCTTCCGCTCTTAACAAAGAATCATGTCAGAGCGCTCACCCTGACTTGGAACGGCGAGAACGAACTCGGCGGCGGCGCGTATTCAGAGGCTTCTCTGTCTGACTTCGGCAGAGAGGTCGTCTATGGGCTCGAAGACGCTCATATCGCTGTCGATGTCTCTCACTTAAATGATTTGACCTTCCGCGATGTGATGAGGATCGCGAAAAGACCTGTGATCGCGACCCATTCCAACGCGCGCGCTGTCGCCGACAGTCCGCGAAATCTTACGGACGATCAGATCAAAGAGATTATCTCAACGGGCGGCGTCATCGGGCTGACCTATCACAACGCGTTTCTCAATACCGATGAGGACAAAGCCTCGATCGGCGATCTCCTGTTCCATGCCGACAGGTTCCTGAATTTAGGGGGAGAGGATCATCTCTGCCTCGGCTCTGACTTTGACGGCGGAGTGCTCCCAAGAGATTTTCGAGGACTTGAAGATATGTACAAGGTCGAAGAAATGTTTCAAAAGGCGTTTTCACCCGAGATCACGGAGAAAATCTTTTATAAAAATGCCGACAAATTCTTCCGAAATCTTTGACATAGAGAGAATTCTATAGTATAATCTACCATAGGATAATGGGAGCATATGGGCTTAAGGAATATGTTCCGTTATCTGATTATGCTATCTCAGGAGGAGTTATCATGTTCTATCACTCCACACAAGACAACAAGAAGAAAGTTACTTCCGCAGAAGCGATCGCGCAGGGGATCTCTCCCGACGGCGGACTGTTTGTCCCCGAGAGCTTTCCTCAGCTTGAGCCTGCCACCCTAGAGAATATGCTCTCGATGTCCTATCAGGAGCGGGCGAAGCTGATCATCACACAGTATCTGACCGATTTCTCCGATGAAGAGATCGACGACTGTGTCTACAGCGCGTATACAAAACGCAAGTTCGAGTATAAGAATCCCGCGCCGATCGCGTCTGTTAAATATAACGGGCTGCCGCTCAACCTCTTGGAGCTATGGCACGGTCCTACCTGCGCGTTCAAGGATATGGCGCTGCAGATCCTGCCGCATTTTCTGACCAAATCGCTGAAGAAAGCCGTAAACGGCTTAGATGCCGTGATCCTTGTCGCGACCTCCGGCGATACCGGTAAAGCGGCGCTTGAGGGATTTAGGGATGTCGATCATACGAAGATCATCGTCTTCTATCCCGAGTCGGGCGTATCCGCGATGCAGAAGCATCAGATGAATACCCAGGAGGGCGAGAATGTCTATGTCTGTGCCATCAAGGGCAACTTTGACGACGCCCAGACTGCTGTCAAGAAGATCTTCACCGATAAGGACACCTCCGAGATCTTGAAGAAGAACAAGATGATGTTCTCGTCAGCGAACTCCATCAACTGGGGCAGACTGCTCCCGCAGATCGTCTACTATATCTCTGCATACTGTGATATGGTCAACTTAGGGAAGATCGACTTGGGCGATAAAATCAATATTGCTGTCCCCACCGGTAACTTCGGCAATATTCTCGCGGCGTACTACGCGTATGAGATGGGGCTTCCTGTCAACAAGTTCATCTGCGCGTCCAACTCCAACAATGTTCTGACCGATTTCATCAACACCGGTATCTATAACAAGAACCGCCAATTCTATACCACCATCTCACCCTCGATGGATATCCTGGTATCCTCGAACCTCGAACGCCTCTTGTATCATATGAGCGGCAACAATGACGAAGAGACCAAGCGCTATATGGAGCTGTTAAAGAAGGACGGCACCTATGCCGTGTCCGACAGCATCAGGGGTAAGATCTCATCCATGTTCTACGGCGGCTTCTGTGATGAGGAAAACACGAAAAAAGCGATCCGGGACCTCTTCTTACAGCGCAAGTATCTCTGCGATACCCACACCGCTGTTGCGGTATCTGTCTATGCCGATTACGCAGAGAAGACCGGAGATACCACTCCCGTGGTGATCGCTTCTACCGCAAGCCCCTATAAGTTCTCGAAGGCGGTGCTCGAGTCGATCGGCTGTGACGAGATGCCCATCTCTGAGTTCGACATGGTCGAAAAGCTCCACGAGCTGACCGATGTGAATGTCCCCGAGCCGCTCTCTACCTTAAGAGGAAAGCCCTCTCGCTTCTCAGAGGTAGCAGATAAAGAGAATATGCAGGCGGTCGTCTTAGAGGCGCTTCATATCCAATGAGCCTTTACGCAATAGCGGACACCCACCTCTCCCTGGGCTGTGATAAGCCGATGGATGTGTTCACGGGATGGAGCGACTATGTCTCCCGTTTGGAGAAGAACTGGCGGGCTCTCGTCACCGAGAGGGACACCGTGGTGATTGCGGGGGACATCTCCTGGGCGATGAAGCTCGAAGAGTGCTATGAAGACTTTCGGTTTTTGAACGCTCTCCCCGGCACCAAGATCCTTTTAAAGGGCAACCACGACTATTGGTGGCAGACGAAGAAGAAGCTCGACGACTTTTTGAGCGCGAATCACTTCGATACCATCAAGATCCTTTTCAACAACGCCTACGAGGTGGAGGACTTTGCCGTGTGCGGCACCAGAGGATGGTACTACGACGCTGAGTCACAGCAGGATAAGAAGGTTCTGAATCGTGAGGTAGGGCGCCTCAGGATGTCCGTCTCAGCCGCAAGAGCGACCGGAAAGCGTCCGATACTCTTTCTCCATTATCCGCCGGTCTACGGCGATATCGAGTGCGAAGAGATCATGAACGCGATCCTCACAGAGGGGATAGAGGAGTGCTACTACGGTCATCTTCACGGCGCGAACACCCACCGTTTGGCGGTGGAAGGAGACTATAAGGGCGTGAATATGCACCTGATCTCCGGCGATTATACACATTTTATCCCACTTTTGGTGCGATAAAGCGGAAAAAATTTACATTTATTACATAGTATTTTTACCGCATATATGTTATTATTTTAATAATTTCCTGATACAGAACTCTTGTAGTATGGGATTTATCATTAGGACAGGGACAGAAAGTCCCGATAGTATTTTTAGGAGGAAAGTAAAATGAGCTTAAAATCATCCACATTAAAAGAAACAAATACCTATGAAGTAGAAGTATCCGTCGACGGCGAAACCTTTAAAAAGGCGATTGATAAGGCATACAGATCTCAGGTAAAGAAAATCAATGTTCCGGGCTTTCGAAAGGGCAAGGCTCCCAGAGCGATCATCGAGAAGATGTACGGCGAGGATATCTTCTTTGAGGACGCGATGCAGGATTGCTATCCCGAAGCGCTCGAGAACGCGTCGAAGGAAGCAGGTCTCAAGATCGTCTCCGTTAAGTCTTTAGAGGCGCTTGAGGCGTCAAAAGACGGCTTCACCTTCAAGGCGGAGATCGTAGTAGAGCCCGAGATTGAGATCAAGGACTACAAGGGCATTGAGATCGAGAAGATCTCCACCGATGTCACCGAAGAGATGATCGACGAAGAGATCGAGTCTGTCAGAAACAGAAACAGCCGGATGATCACCGTCGAAGACAGAGCAGCCGAAAACGGCGATACTGTTGTCATCGACTTTGAGGGCTTCACCGACGGCGTCGCTTTTGAGGGCGGCAAGGCTGAGAACTACAACTTAGAGCTCGGCTCCGGTAACTTTATCCCCGGTTTTGAGGAGAAGATCGTCGGTCATAACACCGACGAAGAGTTCACCATTGACGTCACCTTCCCTGAAGAGTATCAGAACGATGAGTTAAAGGGTAAGGACGCAGAGTTTAAGATCAAGCTCCACGAGATCAAGGTCAAGGAGCTGCCCGAGGTCGACGACGACTTCGTCAAGGATGTTTCCGAGAAGGACACCGTCGCCGAGTACAGAGAAGAGCTCAAAGAGCAGATCGCTCACCGCTTAGAGCATGAGGCGGAGCACGACATCGAGGATAAGCTCACCAAGGCAGTCTTAGAGAAGGTCGAGGGAGAGATCCCCGAAGAGATGTACGAGTCCGAGGTCAACAATATGCTCAGAGAGATGGATATGCGTCTGCGCTCTCAGGGTATGGATATGGCGACCTACCTCAAATACACCGGTATGGAGACCGATGCTGTCAAAGAGATGTATAAGCCCGAGGCTGAGCGCAGAGTCAAGATGAGACTGGCGCTCGAGAAGATTGCGAAGCTCGAGAACATCACTCCCTCCGAGGAAGATATCGAGGCTGAGTACAAGAAGATGGGTGAGAGCTACAACATGACCGCCGATCAGGTCAGAGAGGTCATCCCCGCGGAGTCAATCTCTGAGGACTTAGCGGTTCAGCAGGCGATGGATCTCGTCAAGAAAGAAGCAAAGATCAAATAATATGCGTTTTGACCGAAAAACGAAGAACAGATAACTGTTTGTATATCTGTCCGGTTTTGACTTATAACTAAACTGAAAGGAAGGAATCTATATGGCATTAGTACCTTATGTTGTGGAACAGACCAACCGCGGCGAGCGTTCGTATGATATTTTCTCCCGCCTGTTAAACGACAGAATCATTATGCTTAATGAAGAAGTGAACAACACTACCGCGTCTTTGGTAGTCGCTCAGCTTCTGTTTTTAGAGGGACAGGATCCCACTAAGGATATCAGCCTGTATATCAACAGCCCCGGCGGTTCTGTGACCGATGGTATGGCGATCTATGATACCATGCAGTACATCAAGTGCGATGTATCTACCATCTGTATGGGTATGGCGGCGTCGATGGGCGCTTTCCTGCTTGCGGCAGGCACCAAGGGCAAGAGATACGCGCTTCCGAACGCCGACATCATGATTCACCAACCCTCCGGCGGCTATCAGGGTCAGGCGACCGATATCCAGATCCACACCAACCATATTCTCCACATCAAGGAGAAGCTGAACCGTATCCTCTCCGAGAACACCGGTCAGCCGCTCGATATCATCGCAAGAGACACCGAGCGCGACAACTTTATGACCGCTAAAGAGGCGCTTGAGTACGGTCTGATCGATAAGGTTATTGAGAAAAGATAAGGCGGCTGATTTCTATGTCATCCAACAGAAAAGGCGATAATATCTACTGTTCCTTTTGCGGCAAGCCGCAGGAGATGGTAGGTCAACTCATCGCGGGCAACGGCGTCTACATCTGCGACAGCTGTGTCGATATGTGCGCGTCCATTCTTGAGAACAACGAGATCATGGTCGATGAGCCCCGTCCGCACAAGAATCCCTCGGCTCCCGAGACTCTCTTGAAGCCCAAGGAGATCAAGGCGATCTTGGACGAATATGTCATCGGTCAGGATGAGGCGAAGAAGACCCTCTCGGTCGCGGTGTATAACCACTACAAGAGAGTTTTCTCCCATGATGAAGATGTCGAATTTACGAAGAGTAATGTGCTGATGCTCGGTCCCACCGGCGTCGGCAAGACCCTGCTCGCTCAGACGCTGGCCAAGGCGCTCGATGTGCCGTTTGCGATCGCTGATGCGACCACCCTGACCGAGGCTGGTTATGTCGGCGAGGATGTCGAGAATATTCTCTTAAAGCTCATCCAGGCGGCGGACTACGACATCGAGAAGGCAGAGCGCGGCATCATCTATATCGACGAGATCGACAAGATCGCGAGAAAGTCCGAGAATCCCTCCATCACCCGTGATGTTTCGGGCGAGGGCGTTCAGCAGGCGCTTTTGAAGATCGTCGAGGGAACGGTCGCGAATGTTCCTCCGCAGGGCGGCAGAAAGCATCCTCAGCAGGAATTTCTGCAGGTGGATACCAAAGATATCCTCTTCATCTGCGCAGGGGCGTTTGACGGGCTTGACAAGATCGTGATGAAGCGGATGGGCTCTTCCGTTTTGGGCTTTGAAGCGCAGGTGCTCGATAAGAATGAGATGCTCGAGAGCAGGTGGATGCACGAGGTGAACGCGCATGATCTGATCAAGTTCGGCATCATCCCCGAGCTGATCGGCAGACTGCCCGTGATCACTGCGCTGTCTGATCTTTCTGAGGATGATATGGTCAGAGTGCTCACGGAGCCGAAAAACTCGGTCATCTACCAGTTCAAGCACCTGTTCAAGCTCGATAATGTGGAGCTTCTGTTTGAGAAAGAAGCGCTCCACAGCATCGCGAAAAGGGCAAAGGAGCAGAACACCGGCGCCAGAGGACTCAGAGGGATCATCGAGTCACTTCTCAAGGATCTGATGTTTGAGACCCCCTCCGACCGGTCAATCGAAAAAATTATCATCAACAAGGATGTTGTCGAAAACGGCGAAGAGCCGCAGATCATCCGCAGCGCGACCGATATTCCGCTTGCGCTCGATGTCGGGGCTGAATTTGCATCCGATCATAAAGATAACGCATCCTGACACCTTGGCTGTATGTTGATTCTGACATACAGCCTATCCGTATTTATGGAGGAGAAGCTATGCCTTCCGTTAATGAGAAAAATATCCTGCCTGTGCTGCCCTTAAGAGGTCTGGTGGTGTTCCCGAAAATGATGCTGCATTTCGATGTCAGCAGGAAGAAATCTATCAGCGCTCTGACACAGGCGATGAATACCGATCAGCGGATCTTCCTGACCGCGCAGATGGACCCGTCCCAGTCTGATCCTGCCATCGACGATATCTATAAGGTCGGCGTTGTCTGCAAGATCGCGCAGGTCCTGAAGGAAAGCGACAACAAGACCCGCGTCGTGGTCGAAGGGCTATACAGAGCGAGGATCCAGTCAGAGGTCGAGCATCCGCTGTGTATGCACGCGGTGGTCGTGCCGATGGTCTCGAGACGCGTGCGTTCGGTCACGACCAGAGACCTCGCGCTGATGCGCTCTCTGAAAGCGACCTTCGAGCGCTATATGGAGCTCACCCCGAAGCTGCCGTCCGATATCCTGTTCAAGATCGGGCTGTCGAACGATCCCGCTGATCTCGCCGACTATGTCGCGTCCAATGTGATGCTCGATGTTGAGATCAAGCAGGTGCTCTTAGAGACGGTGAATGTCTCCGAGCGCCTTGAGATACTGATCGACGCTCTGCAGAACGAGGTGTTCATTCTCGATACCGAGCGCGATATTTTAGAGAAAGCGAAGTCGCGGATCGATCGCTCTCAGCGTGATTTTTATTTACGCGAACAGCTCAATGTGATTCGTGAAGAATTGGGAGAGGCGGAGATGCTCGACTCCGACCTTGAAGAATATCGAAAGAAGATATTGGAGCTTCATCTTTGTGAGGACAGTGAGAAGCTGCTTCTGAAAGAAGTCTCTCGTCTCGAGAAGATCCCCTTCGGTTCGAACGAAGCCTCGGTGATCGAGACTTATCTCGATACCGTGCTCGAGCTTCCGTGGAACGAGAAGACCGAGGAGAAGATCGATATCGAAGCGGTCAAAGCGCAGCTCGATCTCGATCACTACGGTCTCGAAAAGGTCAAGAAAAGAATACTCGAACAGCTTGCCGTTCGAAAGCTCAGTGAGAAGGCGAAGGGGCAGATCATCTGTCTTGTCGGCCCTCCCGGTGTGGGCAAGACCTCCATCGCGATGAGCATCGGTAAGGCGATTGGCAGAAAGAGCCATCGCATCTCTCTCGGCGGCGTCAGAGACGAGGCGGAGATCCGCGGCCACAGGAGGACCTACATCGCCTCGATGCCCGGCAGGATCATCGCCGGCATCAAGCAGTCAAAGGTGAACAACCCTCTCCTGATCTTAGATGAGATCGACAAGCTCTCATCCGACTACAAGGGCGATCCTACCTCGGCGCTGTTAGAGGTGCTCGATTCTGAGCAGAACAATACCTTCGTTGATCATTACATAGATCTGCCGTTTGACTTGAGCGATGTGATGTTTATTACCACTGCGAATGATCTCGACGCGATTCCCGCGCCCTTAAGAGACAGGATGGATGTGATTGAGCTTTCGTCCTATACGCGCTCAGAGAAGTTCCATATCGCGAAACAGCACCTGCTGCCTAAGCAGATGAACCTCAGCGGCATTAAGAAAAAGAACTTTACCGTTACCGATAAGGCGCTCTACAGCATTATCGACGGCTACACCCGCGAGGCGGGCGTCAGAAACTTAGAGCGCGAGATTCAAACGCTCCTTCGAAAAGCGGCGATCACGATTCTTTCCGATCCTAAGGCGGTTGTCAGAGTTTCCGACAAGAATCTGTCAGAGTTTTTAGGTACTGTGAGATTTACCGAGGATATCCGTTCGAAGAAGGATACCGTCGGCGCGGTCAACGGTCTCGCTTGGACCGCTGTGGGCGGTACGCTCCTGCCGCTTGAGTGCGCCGTGATGAAGGGTTCGGGCAAGATCGAGCTCACCGGCTCCTTAGGCGATGTGATGCAGGAGTCCGCGAAGGCCGCGATCACCGCGATCCGCACCAGAGCCTCCCGCTACGGGATCAATCCCGATTTCTACTCCGAATACGATATCCATATCCACGCGCTGGAGGGCGCTGTTCCGAAGGACGGTCCATCCGCCGGTATCACAATGGCGACCGCCATCTACTCCGCGCTTACTCTGTGTCCTGTCAGATCGGACTTTGCGATGACCGGCGAGATCACCATCAGCGGCAAGGTGCTGCCCATAGGCGGTCTTAAGGAGAAGACGATGGCTGCCTTCAAAGAAAAAGTGAAGAATGTCATCATCCCGAAGGAGAACGAGAGAGATCTCGCGGATATCGACAAAGAGGTCAGAGAAGCGCTCAGCTTCTATCCAGTCGAGACGATCGACGAGGTGATCGCGCTCGCGACCCTGCCTTTGAAAAAAGTACCTTCTGAGATCACTGCTCCAGCTATCAAAGAGAAACGCGCCTCCTCACGCCGTGTGCCGATCTCTCAGTGAGGTGAAGGTATGCTGAATGTAGAATTCACTTATTCCGCAGGTCTTTCTTCTCAAATCAAAGAGTCCCTAAAGAGCGAGATCGTCTTCTCCGGCAGATCGAATGTCGGCAAGTCGTCTCTGATCAATAAGCTCTGCGGCAGAAAGGCGCTCGCGCGCGTCAGCTCCAAACCCGGCAAGACCGCGACGATCAACTTTTTTGACGCAAAAAACTTTACGCTCGTTGACCTCCCCGGTTATGGCTACGCGAAGGTCTCAAAGTCCGAGAAGCTCCGCTGGGCGGAGCTGGTGGAAGGGTATTTCGGACTTCATCGCAATATCGCTTTGGTGGTGCAGATCGTCGATATGCGCCACAAGCCGACCGCGGATGATCTGAATATGATCAATTTTCTTTCTCAGTCAGAGATCCCGTTCATCGTTGTTATGACCAAATCGGACAAGCTCAACAAGAATGAGTATCAGGCGCAGCTGTCAGCTATTACAGAGCAGCTCAAGGATTATGAAGATATCCGTCTCTATCCGTTCTCCGCGCTGTCGGGAGAGGGTATGGAGCAAATTGAAAAAACGATTATGGAAGCATTATAAAACTTAGATGAAAACAGGGAGGTATTATGGAAAAGAAACCGTTTCTGACGAAAGAAAAAGCAGAAGAGATCATCAGAGAGATCCCGACGCCTTTTCACATTTACGATGAAAAGGGAATCCGTGAGAACTGCCGCGCGCTCTACAAGGCGTTCTCGTGGAACAAGGGCTTCAAGGAGTATTTCGCCGTTAAGGCGACGCCGAACCCCTATTTGCTCTCGATCCTCAAGGAAGAGGGATGCGGCGCCGACTGTTCCTCTCTGACGGAGCTTGTGATGAGCGAGGCGTGCGGCTTCAAGGGCGAGGACATTATGTTCTCCTCGAATGTCACCCCCGAAGAGGACATGAAAAAGGCGTTTGAGCTCGGCGCGTATATCAACCTCGATGACATCAATTTCGTCCCCTTTATCAAGCGTGTCGCTTATGTTCCGGAGACTGTTTGCTGCCGCTTTAATCCGGGCGGTATCTTCGAGCTTGCAAAGTCGAGAACCGGCGTACAGGTCATGGATAACCCCGGTGAAGCGAAGTACGGGATGACCGAGGATCAGATGGTCGAAGCGTTCACAGAGCTCAAAGCTGCCGGCGCGAAGCATTTCGGCATCCACGCGTTCTTAGCGTCGAATACGGTCTCTAACGACTACTACGCGGAGCTTGCGGCGATCCTCTTCAGGCTTGCGATCCGCCTGCGCGACAAGACCGGCGCGCATATCTCTTTTATCAACCTCTCAGGCGGTATCGGCGTCGATTACCGTCCCGAAGAGCCCAGAGGCGATATCGCGATCATCGGCGATCTTGTCAGAAAGAAGTATGAAGAGATCCTCACTCCCGTTGGGATGGATGATGTCAAGATCTTTGCGGAGCTCGGCAGGTTTATGCTCGCCCCGTACGGCGCGATCATCTCAAAATGCCTGCATACCAAGCATATCTATAAGGACTACATCGGCCTTGACGCCTGCGCCGCAAATTTGATGCGTCCTGCGATGTACGGATCTTATCATCACATCACCGTACTTGGAAAAGAGGATCGGCCGTGTGACCACAAGTATGATGTCACCGGCGGTCTGTGTGAAAACAACGACAAATTCGCGATCGACCGTATGCTGCCAGAGATCCTGCCCGATGATCTGATCTATATCCACGACACGGGCGCTCACGGCTTCTCGATGGGATATAACTATAACGGCAAGCTGCGTTCCGCAGAGGTGCTTCTGCGCGAGGACGGCTCTTTTCAGCTGATCAGGAGAGCCGAGACGATGGACGATTATTTCGCCACCTTCGATTTCTCCGACTATCACTTCGATACAAAGTAATCAGAGTTGATCATTCTCCTCTCACTTTCATCATATATATGAGGGTGAGAGGAGTTTTTGTATGTATATCGATTACTTGAACAGCGGGATCAACCCCGCGGACGCGTTTTCGTCACAGAAGGGGATGAGATCGGGAGAGAGCCCCTTCAGACCCGAGTATGAGGAGTATGTCGAGCGGTATCCCGGCAGAGGGACGCTGAAGGTGCAGATCTCTGTCGCGAAAGAGGCGTTCCCGCTGAAGAATGTCGTCGTCGATGTCGCTCAAGTTTATAACGGCGTCCGCTATACGCTCTACAACGATGTAACGGATATCTCGGGGATCGTCGATAATATGGTGCTTCCTGCGAAAAGTTTGGAAAGCACATTGAATTATAACACCGCGGGAGTGGATGAGGCTGAGTATCTCGTCTCGGTCTATCATCCGGACTTTGTAGCGGTCGTTGACAGCTGTGTGAAGATCCAGGATAAGATCGAGACGATCCTGCCGGTATCCTTAGTGCCGAGAGTTCCGGACGGGGAGGTTGACTGATGGCCGTACTTCCTGAGGTGCCGCTGTATATCACGGTGCATCTCGGCAGACCGGATCAGGCGGCGGAGAATGTGACCGTGAGCTTCACGGATTATATCAAGAATGTCGCTTCCAACGAGATCTATCCCGGATGGCCCGAAGAAGCGATCAAAGCGAATATCCTGGCACAGGTCTCCTTTACGCTCAACCGAGTATATACCGAGTACTACACCAGCCGCGGATATAACTTTGATATCACCAACAACACATCCATCGATCATTCCTTCTCCAAGGACGGCGAGGTCTACGATACCCTCAGCGTGATTACCGATAATCTCTTTAATAACTATATCCGCAAACAGGGGAGGATAGAGCCGTTTTACGCGCAGTTCTGCGACGGCAGGATCACCCAGTGTGACGGGCTCTCCCAGTGGGGCTCGGTCGAGCTTGCTAACCAAGGGATGAACTACCTTGAAATCTTAAAGTATTATTACGGTGATGATATCGAGATTGTTGAGAATGCGCCGGTCTCTGATAATATAGCGTCTTATCCCGGGGTGGTGTTTTCGCTCGGATCATTCGGCAACGATGTGCTGATCCTTAAGCGTGAGCTCAATCGCATCTCGCAGAACTATCCGGCAATCCCGAAGATCACGGATCTCAACGGCGTGTTTGACCGTGAGACAGACGAAGCGGTCAGAGCGTTCCAGAAGATATTCAACCTGACAGTCGACGGCGCGGTTGGAAAGGCGACATGGTACAAGATCAAACAGATATACGCCGCCGTCAAGCGCCTCTCGGAGCTGACGGGAGAGGGGCTGACCATCTCTGAGGTGGAGAGAAGATACACCGAAGAGATGAGCCTTGGATCTCAAGGACCGGATGTTGAGTCGGTGCAGTATTATCTCGCCTTTTTAGGATACTTCTATCCTCAGCTGCCGCCGATCGCCATCACGGGATTCTTCAACGAAGAGACCAGAGACGCGGTCTTTACCTTTCAGAGCGTCTACGGCTTGCCGGTCACGGGTGTGGTAGACGCAGAGACCTTCTATACAATCGAGAGAGAGTACAGGAACGCTGTGAGCGATCTGCCCGCAAACTATCGATCCGCGATCGGCGAGCCGTATCCCGGTCGGTTTCTGACGGTGGGAGACAGAGGAGAGAGTGTGCGGATCATACAGGAATATTTCAACCGCATCGCTGTGAACGATCCCGCTATCCCGACGATCGCAGCGGACGGGATCTTCGGAAACGAGACCAGAAACGCGGTGATCGCCTTTCAGCGTCAGCTCGGTATCGAAGAGAACGGCGCTATCGGCCCCGCTGAGTGGGCGGAGATCGTCCTTCGAGCAAACAATATAATTTGATTCGTAATTTATAATTCTTAATAGCAGAAAAGCCTCTCGTTTTTGAAACGGGAGGCTTTGTTTCAGTATAGGAATCAGGTGCGGACAGCGTCCGATATTCATTATGAATTATGAATTGTTTACGCCCACGGGTCTTCGGATACGGGCGGGCGGATCCCGACTAAGATCATCTGTTCTTCCAGGTACCATTTTCCCTCACTGGGTTTTAGGCGCAGCTTGATCTGCCGCGGGCTGTCGGCGCCGGCTGAGGTCAGACATAAGGTCGCTCTGCCTTCCTGCGGGAAGGAATAGGGATTTGCGGTTATCGTGAGGCGGTACGGTGTTGACGGGGTATAGTCGTTCTCGGGTCTTGCTCCGTCAAAATAGGAGAAGGGGACTTTCTTCGAATCTCTGAAACGGTCGTTGATGAAGCTGATCTCGTAGTTAGAGAGAGGCGCGGGGCCTTTCAGAAAATAAAGCATTTCTTTCCCCGCTTCTGCGTCATATGAATAGACGCAAAGCGCTGCTACCGTCAGAGCAGCCGTCTTGAAAGGCGAGTCGAGCGCTGCTTCGGGCAGTATTTTCAGTTCGCTGAGATTTTTCGGAAGCGTACTTGCTGTGAATGTATAGCTTTTCTGTTCTGTCATGAGAATACCTCCGTTCATTTTGATTATATTTCAGTTCTATTCTAACAGAGACCGATGTGTTTGTAAATATCTATTGATTCAATTCTTTTTTTGGTGTAGAATAATCTCGGTGATGAAATGAAAGTGTATTATATCCGGCTTGATGACGCCGTGTCTCTTGATGTGCTGACGCCGTATTTTTCGCTGTTGCCCGCTGAGAGGCAGGAGAAGATCGTGCGCTACCGCTTCGAGGAGGATAAGCTCACCTCTGCTGTCGCGGGGCTTCTGATCGGCGCTGTGACGGGATTTCGTGAACTCATCTTTAACGAACACGGCAAGCCGTATGTAAAAGATGCGGCAGACTGTTTCTTCTCTTTATCTCACAGCGGCAGATGTGTCGCGATCGCCGTAGATGCCGAGGAAGTCGGCTTAGATGTCGAGAAGCTCCGAGAGAAGGATACCGAGAAGCTCAGACATCGGTTTTTTTCTATTGAAGAGAATCGCTATATCGAAGCGCAGTCGGATCAAAATGTCGCTTTTACCGATATCTGGACACGCAAGGAAGCGTATCTCAAGATGAAGGGCACGGGGATCACGGATGATCTGACCGCTTTTGATACCACCGATCATAAGCTTATGAAGCATCTTGTGACATATCCGTTAGAAGGATATTATCTCACAGTCTGTTCTGTCCATAAGATCACAAGTCAGGATGTTGATATTTCTGAAATCGAATTAAAAGATCTGATCCGGATGCTTTCTTGATTGGTCTGCCTCCCTGCGGGGAGGCTCGTTTTTTCAAAACTTCTTTGAATCGTGAAGAATCTATTGACATTCTTTTTTGCGGTTTGTTATAATTTGATTAAACCATACAAAGGAGATATTCTTATGCTCGGCAATTTCAGCTATCATAACCCGACCAAACTCTATTTCGGAGAGAACGCTCTCGACTTTCTCAATGAAGAACTCAAAAACTACGGCAAGAATGTCCAGCTGATCTACGGCGGCGGTTCTGTCAAGAAGACCGGTATCTACGACAGCGTGGTAGCAATTTTGAAAGAAAATGGCAAAGAAATCTTTGACGACGGCGGCGTGATGCCGAACCCCACGGTCGAAAAGCTCAGAGAAGGTGTCAGGATCGCCAGAGAGAACAAGATCGATCTGCTTCTCGCGGTCGGCGGCGGTTCCTGCTGTGACTACGCCAAGGCGGTCTCGGTCTCCGTTCACTGTGACGAGGATCCGTGGGAGAAGTATTATATCCGTTTTGAAGAGCCTGACTGTGAGATCGTTCCCGTCGGCTGTATCCTCACGATGGCGGGTACCGGCTCCGAGATGAACGGCGGCGCGGTCATCACCAACCATGGGCAGAAGCTAAAGATCGGTCATGTTTTCTCGGACGATGTGATGCCGAAGTTCTCCATTCTGAATCCGAAGTTCACCTTCTCTCTGCCGAAGAGACAGATGGTCTCCGGCATCTATGACATCTTTAATCATATTTGTGAGCAGTATTTCTCCGGTGATGACGACAACACCTCCGACTATCTATCCGAGGCGCTGATGAAGTCTGTTATCCACAGCTCTTATCGGGCGATCGAGGATCCCGAGGACTACGAAGCACGCTCGAACATTATGTGGACGGCGACATGGGCGCTGAACACCCTGATCTCAAGAGGCAAGACCACCGACTGGATGGTGCATATGCTCGGTCAGGCGGTCGGTGCGTATACCGACGCGACCCACGGTATGACGCTCGCGGCGGTCTCTCTGCCGTATTACCGCCATATCCTGCCTTACGGACTGAAGAAATTTGTCCGCTTTGCCGAGGAAGTCTGGGGCGTTTGTCCCGACGGCAGGTCCGATGAGGAGATCGCATCTCTCGGTCTTGAGAGGATGGAGCAGTGGATGAAGGATATCGGTGTGACGATGAATATCACTGATTTGGGCGCAAGCGAAGAAATGATCGAGGGTATTGCTGACGCGACCATCATCCTTGACGGCGGGTATAAGGTGCTCAGCCGCGATGAGGTCGTCGCGATTCTCAAAGAGAGTCTGTAACTGCGTACTAACGGCGGGATTCTGTCCCGCCGTATCTTTTATGAGGAGATGACCTCTATGAAAATATTTGTCAGCGGTCTTTTGAATGTCGAGACCACCGTGGCTGTCAGAAAGTTTCCGATTGAATACTACCCGATCGACTATCCGTTCTTCGGTACTCACTCGAATGTATCCGGCGTGGGCTTCAATATCGCCAAAGCGCTTTCGGTTTTAGATGATGAAGTGATCCTCAGCTCCTTTATCGGAGAAGACAGCGAGGGCGAAAGAGTACTGAGAAGTGTATCCTCTCTCGGCATCGGGCTCGACGGTATTCGCCGAAGTCTTAAAGAGACGCCGACCTCTGTCGTGCTCTATGATCCTCAGGGCAGAAGACAGATCTACTGTGATCTCAAGGATATCCAGGAGCAGATGCTGGACGCGGATACGCTGCCCGCGTGTGATGTCGCCGCGCTGTGCAATATCAACTTTAACCGTGATCTGATCAAGACGGCGAGAAGTCGGGGGATTCTCACCGCGACAGATGTCCATGTGCTGAGTGATATCGAAGATGAATACAACAGAGACTTCTTAGAGAACGCGGATATCTTGTTTTTAAGTGATGAAGCGCTCCCCGAAGCGCCGGCTGACTTTATCAGAAGGCTGTATGAGCGATATCATAACCGCGTGATCGTCATCGGCATGGGAGACAAAGGCGCGATGGCGCTCGACGGCAGAACCCAAGAGGTGACGATGCTTTCAGCGTATCCTGCGGAAAGGATCGTCAACACCGTCGGCGCTGGAGACGCGCTGTTCTCATCGTTTTTACATTTTTACTTAAAAGGGGACGATGTTCTTCTCGCTTTGCAGAAGGCGGAGGTCTTCGCCGCTGTCAAGATCGGCTTTAACGGTGCATCAGTTGGCTTTGCGGATGAAAAGACGGTAGAAGAAATGTTTGCTCAAAAAAGGAGAACCATGCCCATTTTTACAAACGGCGAACGACCGTAATATATTAAGGCGACACCGTACAATTCAAGCGGTGTTGCTTTAAAAACACATTGAAAGAACCATCGATTTGTGTTATATTTAGAACAGGAACATTCGTGTCAAAGGAGGTATGCTGTGATGAGAATGTATGATATTATTCTGAAAAAGCGAGACGGCTGTGAGCTGAGCGCTGAGGAGATCGCTTTTTTCATTGACGGTTATGTCCGCGGAGAGATCCCCGATTATCAGGCGGCGGCACTTTGTATGGCAATCTACTTTCAGGGAATGACCGATGAAGAGACGGTAACGCTGACCGACTGTATGGCGCGCTCGGGAGATATGGTGGATCTGTCGCGGTTCGGAGAGCTCTCTGTTGACAAGCATTCCACCGGCGGCGTGGGGGACAAGACTTCGTTGATCATCGCCCCGATCGTCGCGTCTATCGGCGGCAAGGTCACCAAGATGTCCGGTAGAGGCTTAGGCCATACCGGCGGTACGGTCGACAAGCTCGAATCGATCCCGGGATATCGTGTCTCGATCCCGCAGGAGGAGTTCCTTCGACAGGTAGAGAATGTCGGCATCGCCGTGATCGGTCAGTCCGGAAACCTCACCCCAGCGGATAAGAAGCTCTACGCCCTGCGCGATGTGACCGCAACCGTTGATTCGATCCCGCTGATCACCTCAAGCATCATGAGCAAGAAGCTCGCCGCGGGTTCTCACAACATCGTACTCGATGTCAAGGTCGGCAGCGGCGCGTTTATGAAGACCCCCGACGACGCAAAGAAGCTAGCTGAGAATATGGTGAGGATCGGCAAAAGCTGCAATAGAAACATCGCGGCGCTCATCACCGATATGGATCGTCCCTTGGGCTCTGCTGTCGGCAACGCTCTGGAGATCATCGAAGCGGTCGATGTTCTGCGCGGCAGGAAGAAGGGCGATCTGTACGAGGTATGCGTTGCTCTCGCGACCGAGATGGTGATGCTCTTTGAGGGCGATGCGTTCGAGGAAGCGCAGGCGAAGGTGATCGGCTCCGTTGAGAGCGGCTCCGCTTTTCAAAAGATGAAAGAATGGATATCCGCTCAGGGCGGAGATGTCCGCTATCTCGATGATACGGATCTTTTTGAAAAGCCAGCCTTTATCACATCGGTCTTAAGTCCGTGTGACGGCTATATCACCTCGATGGATACCGAGGCGATCGGCAGCGCCGCGGTGATCTTAGGCGCCGGAAGAAGCAAGAAGGACGATCCCATCGATTATTCCGCCGGTATCATCGTTGATAAGAAGACCGGTGATAAAGTCCAAAAGGGCGATGTCCTCTGCTATCTGTATACAAATAACGAGTCCTCGATCGAAGCGGCGTCAGAGAGGTATCAGGGAGCCGTCACGATCGGAGAGAACCAGCCTGAAGAAACAAAATTAATACACGCGAT
>CAJOII010000032.1 GCA_905234535.1 uncultured Ruminococcus sp. | reverse complement strand
TCCTGACCCCATCTGACAGCGCGTCGCGCTCATGGATCGCTGAGTGGAACGCGCATCAAAGCGGCGAGGACGAGGATCTCTATTCGGGATCCTCCGGCTGAGCATGAAATAGAATATCACACCACCGCATCCCCCATGATCCGTACAGGATGATGAGGGATGTCTTGCGTTACGGAATGAATTTTAAAGCTGTTGCAACCGATTGACTTTCGATCAGCTGTCCGTTATAATTGATTCATAAGGCAGAAACGAGCGGAGCGTTCTGTAGATCCAAGGAGATCTGCTTGTACTGTCCGATCAGGGATATTGATATCAAAGGAGAGATTGTTTTGAAGAGTTCAAAGAGACTGCTCGCGGTCATCCTCGCGGTCATGATCACGCTTTCGGCGGTGACTGCTGCCGCTGTTTCTGTCAGCGCTGCTGCAGGGGATAAGGTCTACTGCCGCGCGAGCTTTGTGCCCAACTGCTATATGTGGAAGAAGAACACCGAGGAGAATAACCATAGCTGGCCCGGCGTCGCGATGACCAAGGTCAGCGGCGAGAAGGATATCTATGTCTACACCGTGCCGGACAACAACTTCGACATGATCATCTTCAACGGAGGCGGCGGCCAGACCGGAGACATGAGCTACCCCGGCGGCAACAAGCTCTACGACTACGCCGCGGGGACATGGAGCGATTACAGCGTTGATCCGGTGCCTGTGATCAGTGTTTCCAAAGAGGGCGGCAGCTTCAAGGATTCTGTCGATGTCACGATCACCGTCACCGATGCCGTCACCGCTTACTATACGATCGACGGCGGGGCGCCCCAGCCGTTCTCGGGATCTGTCACCGTAACCCTCGGCGCGTATATTGCAGAAGGCGCATCTGTCAGGCTTGACATCAGCGCGACTAACAGTTACGGTACAGCTGTGAAGAGCTTTACATATAAGAAGAGAACCTCCGTCTCCGCAGACGGCGACGGCAGTACAAGCCCCGCCATCGCCGGCAACTACGCGACGAATCCGAACAGCGGCTACGGCGCGCGCAAGACGATCACAGTCGACGGCAGCAAGTCCGACTGGGACAGCTCTATGCTCATCGCGCAGGGCGTCGCGAATGACGACCCGCGTGTATACGCCCACTGGTCTATGCATGAGATCGCGATCGACGACTACGCGATGTATGCTGCGTGGGACAACAATAATCTCTACCTCATGTATGAGATGTGTAATGTGCAGGATGTCGTCGCTCCGGGCGAGGACTTCCCGATGACACAGGGGAACCTCTGGATCTACAACCTTCCCGTATTCTTATATATCTACACCGGCAACGGGAACATCACCCACAACAACACCGCCGGCGGCACGCTCTGGGATACCGGTACGACCATCGATGCGTACTCTGACTTTGTCATCGCTTTCTCGACCAACGCCTCGAACGGCCCCTTCATCTATACCGCGAACGACGACGGTCAGCTCGAGCCCGATGTCCTCGTCAAGAGGGGTGCCGAGACCGGCATCAACATCAAATGGGGCAACGGCAAGACGCTCTCGGGCAAGCTGATGGGTCTTCCTAAAGCCGGCACCGACAACCGCCGCAAAGCGGGCGACGCTGTTGACGCGGCCCTCACCGATTTCTATACGATCAGGCACAACCCGAAGCTCGATATGTTCTACGAGATCTCGATCCCGCTCAAGAACTTAGGTATCTCCGCCTCTGAGATCGAGTCGAACGGTATCGGTGTGATGAAGGTCTCTACCTTCGGCACCTCCGGCATGGACTGCCTGCCCTATGATCTCTCGATGTCCGACAACGCCGCGAAACCCTACTCGAAGGACTCTTCGACCTCCGCCGAGAAGGAAGACCAGGATCACATCACTGTGCCGATGGCGCGCGTCGGAGCGGCGCTCTCAAATAACCCTGTCACACCTACCGCGCCGACCATACAGCCGACAACTCCTCCGGTGCAGCCCACAACTCCTTATGCAGAGCCGACGGAACCTTCCGAGGATACGCCTCTCTCGCCGCCCGATGACACCGGCAGCTCGATCTTGGGCGATACCGACGGCGACGGAAAGGTCACGGTTCTCGACGCGACCTTTATCCAGAAGCATCTCGCGACCATTGCGATACCGTTCGAGATCAGCACCACCGTATGCGATGTCGACAGCGACGGCAAGATCACCGTGGTCGACGCGACCTACATCCAGAAGTGGCTCGCGACCCTGCCTGCTCCCGAGGGTATCGGTCAGCCGATCGGATAAATAAAAAATTATCACCCCGCGGGGTCGTTATCATCTGCAGATGACCGTCCCGCAGGGTTGTTTTTATCTGAGTTTTAAGTTAAACCGGCTTTTTTGTTAACTCAACTGTTAACCTGATATTGGGAACACACTTTCAAAAGTCAGTATAAAAACAGAAAAACCGCTTATACAAGCGGTTTTCATGAATCCGAGTGACTGGAGTCGAACCAGCGGCCTCTTGAACCCCATTCAAGCGCGCTACCAAACTGCGCTACACCCGGATCTGCAACAGTTATTGTATCACAAAGATTCCGATAATGCAAGCAAAATTTTAAAATCATCCGGTTTCTGAGAAAAAAACTGCTTTCTGATCGAAAAAAGTGACCAAAAATCCCGCCGGTATATTCCGGCGGGATTACTTTAGAGCTTATTGTTTCGCGTAATGGAAGATCGGTATCCGTTCGATCAATTTGTACAGCGGCATACCGAGCACCATCAGCACCGCAAGTTCCCCGAGCGCGACGCATCCAGCGTTTATGAGGAACGAGCCGAAGTGGAAGCCTCCCTCTACATAGAAGATCTCGATCTCCAGTCCGATGATGACGCCGTTGACGAGAGCGGGCATCAGGGCAGAGAGCAGCGGCAAGGTGAAGAGCTTCAGATTCTTCAGCTGATACATACAGACGGCCGCGATCAGCGTCGCAAGAGAGCCGAGCGCCCAGTCAAGCGGCAGGGTGCCCATCGAGACGAAGTTCGCGACAAAGGTGCCGAGCGTCAGTCCCCAGATCGCGGACGGCGTGATGCACGCAAACACACATAAAGCCTCCGCCAAGCGAAATTGTATCGCCATAGTGGTAGAAGCCGGAAAGATCATCTCCTGCGCGTAGTTGATGACGATGTAAAGGGCGGCGATCATCGCGCCGATTACAAGGTGCTGAACCTTTGAGTTTTTCATATTCTTTTTTTCTCCCTTAGTTTTGATTTAGGCAGAGAACAGAAGTGGATTTTCTCCGCCAAGTCAGGATGGTTTCGAACTGACCGAGAGCCATTGTAGCACAAAACGGGGGAGAGGTCAAGAGAGCCGATTGTCGATGACGAAAGATTTATCGAAATCTCTTGACAAAAGAATGGAGAGATCATACAATAACATTAGTTGCATAACAAATGTTACACAAAGGATGATGAATATGCCGCCGAAAGTGAAATTTCAGAAGGAAGAAATCGTTATAGCCGCGGTGGATACTGTTCGACAGAAGGGGATAGAGGCGCTGACCGCGAGAGAGCTTGCGTCCCGTCTCGGAGTGTCTACCCGCCCAATCTTCACCTATTTTGATACGATGGATCAGCTCAGGAGCGAGGTCTATGCGTTTGCGAAAAAGCTCTACAGCGAGTATATCGCAGAAGGTCTCAGAGCGCCGATCCCGAACCTCGGCGTCGGACAGCGGTATATTCAGTTCGCGAAGGACGAGCCCGCGCTCTTCAGGCTGATCTTTCTCTCGAAGCCCGACTGCGCTTCAGGCGGCGCGATCGATGCGTTGAGGCTCACGCAGGACTTGGTGCGCGAGTCGATCATGCGGATCTACAATATGGACGCATCCACCGCCGACAGATACTTTCGCGATCTGTGGCTGCTTGCGTTCAGCTTTGCGACCTTGATCGTGACGGATGACTGTCCCTATTCCAACGACGAGATCAGCGCGATCCTCACCGAGGTCAGCCTCTCTCTGTGCAAAGCGTTCAAGGAGGTCCCGGGACTTACAACAGGCGACATTGATAAGGACGCGATATTCAGAGAACTCGTGAAGAAATAATCAGAGTATATGGAGGAAGAGATGGTAGAACTCAGAAAAATAACAGAGGACAACTTTATCGACGCGTTCCATCTTAAACTGGCAAAGGGTCAGGAGAGCTTTGTATCTCATCCGATCCGCAGTCTCGCGCAGGCGTATGTATACAGAGAACAGTGTCAGCCGTTTGGAATCTATGCGGATGGGAAAATGGTCGGATATGTCATGGTAATCTATGATTATGACATCCCCGAGTACGACATCCGGCACATGATGATCGACGAATCCGTACAGGGGCATGGTTTCGGCAGCGCTGCTTTGGATCGCGTTATCGACTATATCAGGACGAAACCTTTCGGCAAATCAAGCAGGATCGCCTTGACCTGTAACAAAAATAATCCGGTCGCGAGAAAGATGTATGAAAGCAAGGGCTTTGCTGCGACAGGCGTTGAAGATGAAGACGAGATCGAGATGGCTTTGACAGTAAAGTAAAGGAGATAACGATGAATCATATCACCATCAATGAAGAGAGATTATTCGCAGAAGAGTATATCGGCTTTCTGAAGCGGTCGGACTTAGGCTCTCAGTATCCGAGGGAGCGCTTCCGTGAGCGTATCGAAAAGCTCGTGAAGAATGTCTCGATCAGCCTTGTCGCGAGAAACGAGGAGGGGGTCGCGGTCGGCGTGCTGTTCGGGTTGACCGATTTTGCCTACTGGCTGTATGTCACCGACTTGGGCGTCGACAGAGCGTATGAGAGGCAGGGAATTGCTTCAAGCCTGATGAGAGAGGCGCACCGTATCGCGGGCGGCGAAAAGGATATTGCGGTCTATCTGATCGCAAGCGAGGATGCCGTGCCGTTTTATCAGAAGCTCGGGATGGAAAAATCGGACGAAGTTATGCAGTATAATCACATCGAGTGGACAGAATTTACGGTAGAATAAGGAGAATATTTATGAACAATATGATCGGCTGCTGCGGCTTGAACTGTGAGAAGTGCGGCGCGTATATTGCGACCGTGAACAACGACGACGAGATGAGACAGAAGACAGCGCGGCTCTGGAGCGAGTGGAACAACACCGAGATCGTCAACAGGGGGTGAAGTGAATGAAGTATTACCGTACGATCACCCTCAAAGACGGCAGAGAGTGTATCCTTCGAAACGGCACAGAAGAAGACGGTCGTCAGGCGCTCGAGAACTTCATCCGTGCGCATTATCAGACCGATAACCTTCTTACCTATCCCGATGAGATCACCTTTACAGCACAAGAAGAGGGCGAATATCTGAAGAAGAAAGAAGACAGCGATCGAGAAGCCGAGATCTTAGCGATCGCAGACGGCAGGGTCATCGGCACCGCCGGGATCGAGAGCTTGGGCGATCATGAGAAGACCCGCCACCGCTGTTCGTTCGGCGTCAGCATCGAAGAGGCGTACTGGGGGCTGGGGATCGGCAGAGCGCTGCTCTCATCCTGTATCGAATGTGCGAAAAGGGCAAACTACCGTCAGATAGAGCTCGAGGTCGTCTCCGATAACGAGAGAGCGATCGGGATGTATCATCAGGCGGGCTTTGTTGAATACGGCAGAAATCCGTTCGGTTTTATCACCCGCGAGGGAGCGTATCAGGAGCTTGTGCTGATGCGCCTTGATCTCATGAAATGACATAACAAGAAGAGCGCCCCTTTTTAGGAGCGCCCTTCCTGCTTTAGGATTTTTGAAATTAACATGAAAAAGTAGTGGATAGCAATTTTCTTACGCAGTCTTGGTTCTGCCCAGCAGATTGAGTCTGAACATCTTGCTCTCGTCTTCTCTGTTCTCACAGATGATCTGCGCGTTTGTGATCTTGCCGCCCTCGATCAGTCGGGTCAGACCGACCAGCTGAGAGAGCCTGCTCTTTAAGTTCAGCTTATCTCCCTCGTGAGTGATCAGAAAAACTCTGCCCTCACAGGAGTCGAGCACTGACAAGAACTCTGTGACATCAATGTCGTTTACACTGAGAATCGGTGTAATCATATTTCTTCCTCCTTCATAATCACCGTTTGGGTGATGCCATTTACCATTTGGCAAAAATTCTTTGTTGAGGAAAGATGGTTTCTGTTTTTTCATATCTTCAACAGTCAGGACGGACTTGTTCCTGACAGTAGTTATTATAGCCCATTTTTCGTAAATGTCAACAATTTGAGATCGTTTGCTTTGTGCAAGGTGCTCAAAAGTTGATGATTTATATTTCTGTATCAGAACAATAATTGGCAATTCGGTATATTGAAAACGCGAAATTGATACTTTCTTGTAACTTGATTCATCAAAACAACCACAAGTTTTTTCAAATCTTGAAATTTACTGGCAAAACTTCCGAAAATCACGAATTTCTTTTTGTTGCAAAGGGGATATCTCTTGTGGTATAATATCCGGTAGCGCAGCAAAAAAGCGGGTTTATAGGCTTTTTTGTGCGTCCTAAAATGCATATTCCGGAGGATATTATGTTAAATGAAAAATACGCGTTATTAAAGAGCGGTACCGATATCCGCGGCGTCGCGGTGGACGGGGTAGAGGGCGATATCGTCAACCTCACCGATGATGTCATCAGCGAGATCACCTACGGCTATGTGCTGTGGGTAGAGGAGAAGAAGGGCAAGAAGGCACAGGATATGACCTTCGCCGTAGGCAGAGACTGCCGAATCTCCGGCGAGCATATCGCGTCTGTTGTGATCGAAGCGCTCCTTTCCTGCGGGATCCATGTGCTCGACTGCTCCCTGTCATCTACGCCGTCGATGTTTATGACCACCGTGGACGCGGGCTGTGACGCGTCGATACAGATCACCGCCTCGCACCATCCGTTCAACCGCAACGGGCTGAAGTTCTTCGTCAGAGAGGGCGGGCTCGACCATGCCGACATCACCGCGATCTTAGAGCACGCGCAAAACGGCGACAAGCCCGATTGTTCCAAAAGAGGCACGGCAGAGAAGATCGACTATATGTCCCACTATGCCGAGCATCTGTGCAATATCATCAAGAGAGAAGTCGCCGCAGAGGACTATGACCATCCCTTAAAGGGTTTTCATATCGTAGTCGACGCGGGCAACGGCGCGGGCGGCTTCTATGAGTCCAAGGTGCTCAGGGTCCTGGGCGCCGATACCACGGGCTCAAAGTTCTTAGATCCCGACGGGATGTTCCCGAATCATATCCCGAACCCCGAGGATCCCGACGCGATGAAGTCCATCTGTGACGCGGTACTTGAGAATCACGCGGATCTCGGCGTCATCTTCGATACCGATGTTGACCGCGGCGGCGCGGTGGATCATTTCGGCAAGGAGATCAACCGTAACCGGCTGGTGGCGCTGTCATCGTATCTTGCGCTCGAGGGCAACGAGGGCGGTACGGTCGTGACCGACTCCATCACCTCCACCGGCGTCAAGGATTATCTCGAGAATGTTTTAGGCGCGAAGCACTACCGCTATATCCGCGGCTACCGCAATATCATCAATAAGGCGATCGAATTAAACGAGCAGGGCATCAACTGTCCTATCGCCTCCGAGACCTCCGGCCATGTCGCGATGAGAGAGAACTACTTTCTTGATGACGGCGCGTATCTCTGCACCAAGATCATCATCAAGATGGCGCAGCTGAAGAGAGAGGGCAAGACCCTCGAGAGCCTGGTCGCCGACCTGAAAGAACCGAAAGAAGCGGTCGAGCTGCGCTTTAAGATCACCGAGCACGACTTCAAGTCGGCGGGGCTCAAGGTGATCGAGAATCTGACGAAGTACGCAGAAGAGCGTGAGAGCTGGCATATCGCGCCCGACTCGAGAGAGGGCATCCGCGTCAGCTTTGATCAGAACGACGGAGACGGATGGTTTCTGCTCAGGCTCTCGGTACACGATCCGATCCTGCCGCTCAATATCGAGTCCGACTCTGTCGGCGGCGTCGAGATCATCAAGGAGAAGGTGCTCTCGTTCTTGAGAACACAGGATGGGATCATCGTCTGATCAGTGAAGAACTAAGAGATAAGAGATAAGAATTGTGGGAGGGTTTCACCCTCACCCGGATTATAATAGGGAATAACAACGGAGAACTCTTCATTCCCGAAAAGCCGCATATCTAAGCCGCTGCAACCGACGGTTGCATAATTGACAACCCGAGTTTCTTGTGTTTTTTGCCTGTTTTTGATACGATTCTCTCAGCAAAGGAGGAGAACATTTTGAATATTGAGATTGCGAACCGACTTTATGAATATCGTAAGCGCATGGGTCTGACCCAAGAGGAACTCGCCGAACGCATCGGCGTTTCGCGCCAGGCGGTGTCCAAGTGGGAGAGAGCCGAGGCATCTCCCGATACCGACAACCTGATCGAGCTCTCCAGGATCTACGGCGTCACCCTCGACGAGCTTTTAAAAGGAAAAGAAGAGAGCACCTCATCCGAAGAAGCAAAAAAGGAAGAAGAGCCGCAGTCTGAAGATACCGACGAGGGCTTTCATGTCCGCTCCGAGCATGGCGAGGACAAGGTCGACATCGGCTTTAGAGGCATCCATATCAACGCTAAGGACGGCACCCGTGTTAGCATCGATAAAAACGGCGTCTTCGTCTCTGAGAAGGGAGAAGAGAAGGTCTACACCGATTCTGACGGTCATATCCACAAGAGCGCCGACATCCTTGAGAAAGAGCTCGAGCATCGGCACAACCCGTGGATGATGTTCCCCTATCCGGTGGTGACGATCATCGCGTATCTTCTGTTCGGCTTCTTCGATGTCTGCGGCGGGTGGAGCTTTGGCTGGATCGTCTTTCTGACCATACCGATCTACTACACCTTGGTCGAAGCGATCATGAAGAAGAACGCCTCGATCTTCTGCTATCCGGTTCTGGTTGTGATCGCTTTCCTGATCCTCGGATTTACGATGAATCTGTGGCATCCCGGCTGGGCGCTGTTTCTGACGGTGCCGATCTACTACTTCATTACAGAAGCGATCCGAAAGAGACATAAGAATAACTGATAGGAGCGGGATGGATTCCCGCTCTTTTTCTTTCGGAAACGCAGGGTTAAATTTCCTTTTCGGCACTAACAGTTAAAAAATTGACATAATTATTGACAAAGCGTGATATTACTAATAATATGGTGATAGGTTATAGGCCTACGCAAAAAGATTATAGGAGGCAAAGAATGGTTTTAGAAAAAGTGAAAGTGATCCTTGCGGAACAGTTTGATGTCGAAGAAGACTCCATCACGCTCGAAACTGATATGCAGGATGATCTGGGCGCAGACTCTCTCGATGTTGTCGACCTTCTGATGTCTATCGAAGACGAATTTGAGATCGAGATCCCCGACGAGGAGATCGAGAATATCCGCACTGTCGGAGAGCTTGTCAATTACATCGAATCCAACAGCTGATTCTATTTAGATTTGGCAGAAAAGCGCGGCATCTTTGCTGCGCTTAATTTTTTGTCAGAAGAGCTGAGCGCCGTATTGTAAAGCGCCGAACAGCTTTGCAAATACCGCTTGCAAAAGCGGTGCTGATTATGCTATAATACTAAGAGTATGCAAAATGAGAAAACATTTGGAGGATATAATGGCTAAGGATAAGAAAATGGTCGAGGCGATCACAAGCCGCGACGAGGATTTTGCAAAATGGTATACCGATATCGTCAAGAAGGCGGAGCTGGTAGACTACTCCGGCGTTAAGGGCTGTATGGTGATCCGTCCCTACGGCTACGCCATCTGGGAGAATATGCAGAAGGATATGGACCGCCGTTTTAAAGAGACCGGTCACGAGAATGTCTATATGCCGATGTTCATCCCCGAGAGCCTTCTGCAGAAGGAGAAGGATCATGTTGCGGGCTTTGCGCCCGAGTGCGCATGGGTCACCGTCGGCGGCTCCGAGAAGCTCTCAGAGCGACTGGCGGTCCGCCCGACCTCCGAGACCCTCTTCTGTGAGCATTACGCGAAGGTGATCAATACCTACCGCGACCTGCCCAAGCTCTACAACCAGTGGTGCTCTGTTGTCCGCTGGGAGAAGACCACCCGCCCCTTCCTGAGAACCTCCGAGTTCTTGTGGCAGGAGGGTCACACCATGCACGAGACCGCGGACGAAGCGAAAGATGAGACCCGCAGGATGCTGCAGGTATATATCGACTTCTACAAGGAGACCCTCGCGATCCCCGCGGTATTCGGCAGAAAGACCGAGAAGGAGAAGTTCGCCGGCGCTGAGGAGACCTACACCATCGAGCCGATGATGCACAACGGCGTCGCGCTGCAGGGCGGCACCTCCCATTACTTCGGCGACGGCTTTGCGAAGAGCTTCAATATCACCTACACCGGCAGAGACAACAAGCTCCACTTCCCGCACCAGACCTCATGGGGAACATCCACCCGTATGATCGGCGCGCTGATTATGGTGCACTCCGATGACGACGGTCTTGTCCTGCCGCCGAAGGTAGCCCCGATCCAGGTGGTGATCCTGCCGATCGCGCAGCATAAGGAAGGCGTGCTCGACAAGGCGGGCGAGATTTATGAGAGCCTGAAAGACCGCTTCAGGGTCAAGCTTGACGACTCCGATCAGTCCCCGGGCTGGAAGTTCGCCCAGTATGAGATGAAGGGCGTGCCGATCCGCCTCGAGATCGGTCCCAAGGATATCGAGAAGAACCAGTGCGTGCTGGTCAGACGCGACACGAGAGAGAAGATCTTCACCTCTTTAGACGGTGTTGAAGATACCATCGAGAAGCTGCTCGCTGCTATCCACGACGATATGTATCAGAGAGCGCTCGAGAACACGAAGAACAAGACCTTCGTCGCGACGACACACGAGGAATTTTTGGATACAGCGAAGAACCGTCCCGGCTTCATCAAGGCGATGTGGTGCGGAGACTCCGCCTGTGAGGATCAGCTCAAGGAGGAGACCGGCGGCGTCAAGTCGAGATGCATCCCCTTTGAGGAAGAACACTTAGCCGATATCTGTGTCTGCTGTGGGAAGCCTGCACGCCACATGGTCTACTGGGGAAAACAGTACTAAAACGGCTTTGCCGTTTTGAGTGAAGAGTGAAGAGATAAGAGTGAAGAACGGCGGTCACTCGCTTCGCTCGGACAAATGATGATTTATCATTTATCATTATTATAGAAAGGAGCGGTCTGTATGCCGATCAAGGTCTCGAACGACCTTCCCGCGTCAAAGATCTTAGAAAGCGAGAATATATTCGTCATGCCCGAGGACAGGGCGATGAGCCAGGATATACGGCCGCTTCGAATCATTATTCTCAACCTGATGCCCACCAAGGTGGAGACCGAGACCCAGATCCTGCGGCTTCTCGGCAACTCTCCTCTGCAGGTGGATGTCGAGCTCTTACAGATGGTGACTCATCATTCGAAGAACACCTCCGAGGAGCATCTGACCAAGTTCTACAAGACCTTTGACGAGATCAGAAACGAACGCTATGACGGCATGATCGTCACCGGCGCGCCGGTAGAGCTGATGAAGTTTGAAGAGGTCGATTACTGGCAGGAGCTCACGACCGTTTTTGACTGGGCGAAGAAGCATGTCTACTCGACCATGTTCATCTGCTGGGGCGCTCAGGCGGGGCTCTACCATCGCTACGGGATCAAGAAGCATAATTTGCCGAAGAAGCTCTTCGGCATCTATAACCACACCATTGTCAACAACAAGCACCCGCTGATGCGCGGCTTTGACGATTATTTTCTCGTGCCGCACTCCCGCTATACGGGCGTTTTGACCGAGGATATCGAGCGGGAGGATCAGCTCGAGATCTTAGCTACCTCAAAGGGCGCGGGCGTCTCGATCGTCTGCTCCAAAAACGGCAGAGAGTTCTATCTTTTCGGCCACTGTGAGTATGATTATGACACTCTCGCGAAGGAGTACTACCGCGATGTGAAGAAGGGACTCAACATCGACATCCCCTATAACTATTTCCCGAACAATAATGTTAACCGCAAGCCCCCTCTGACATGGCGCAGCCACGCCTCTCTGCTCTATCAGAACTGGCTCAACTACTACCTCTACCAGCAGACCCCCTACGATCTTGAAGAACTCAAGAAAATGTACGAACATGAATAGCGGAAAGCTCCCTTCTTTCAGGGAGCTTTCTTTCGTGAAGGGATAAGAGCTATCGGCTGTCAGTTTGCAGATGTGAAAGCCTCCCCTTAGGCAGGGGAGGCTTTATACCCTATAATTCAGGTGAGGACGCAGTCCTCCGACAATTCCTATTTCCTCATTCCTGATTTCTCATCAAAATCGAGTGAGGACGCAGTCCTCCCGCTATTTATCATCTATCATTCATCATTTATCATTTTTTAAAGTTATGCAATCATTCTCTCTTTTTGAGCGTGTTATAGGTGAAAGGAGCTGATGGAAAAATGAATACGGTCGACCGCAGCTTTATCACACATCTTGTCAGCGCTTATTCCGATACGGTGCTCAGGATCGCCTATCAGAGCGTGATGAATATCTACGACGCGGAGGACATCGCGCAGGAGGTCTTTCTCTCTCTGATGAAGCGCGATCTCTCGTCATTTGATGAAGAACACCTCAAGGCGTATATCATCCGCGCCGCCGTGAATCAGTGCAAGTCCTTTCACAGAAGTCTGTCGCGCAGGAGCGTCGTCTATCTCGAGGACATCGAGCCGGTATTCTCAGAGGAGGAGAGGTCGATCCTCTCAGAGGTCCATTCTTTACCCGAGAAGTACCGCACTCCGATCTATCTTTACTACTACGAGGGATATTCCGTAGAAGAGATCGCGAACATCCTGAAGAAGCCGAAGGGTACGGTGATGTCTCTCTTAAAGCGCGGCAGAGACAAGCTTAAAATCATGTTAGAGGAGGAATAATCATGAAGCAGGAATATTTTTCCGCATTTGATAAGATCAAAGCGACAGATGACTTTAAGAACGAGACCGTTTCGATCCTTACCGCTCAGGCAGAAGAGAACGAAAAAGAGCGGAAGGTGGTCGGTATCTATCAGAGGAGGCGGTTCGTCACCGTGCTCGCGGCGTCTCTGGCGGTTGTGATTGCGCTGTCGGCATTTTTGTTTATCCCGCGGCACAGCGGGAGAGGCTTTACGGTCACCGCGTCCGCAGAGGAGAACGGCGTGTTCTCTCCCTTGCGTGATGATGTCAGCGCCAATATCGGCAGCTTTGAGATGGACGGCGGGGGAGGCTACTCGAACTTCTACGATGACGACTATTTCTTTGAGACCCAGTTCTTCAAGCTGGATATCAGGGTCAAGGGTGATGATATCGAGAAGATCACCTATTCGATGGACAACGGCAGAGTCCTTGTCTCGGACGACAGCGAGAAGATCATCGACTTCGTCGGCAAAACCGCGCGCTGGGATGTTGACGGAAGATACCCCGACCAGGGATCATATGAAGCGGGCGAGCACTTCTATCAGTCGGTCACCTGTTCTTATGATGACCAGTTCACGCTTCTTGACGACAGCTTCAAGATCTGCTTTGGTACCACCGGCAAGTCGTCCGAGCTTGACAGAGACGACTTCGGCATAAGTAAGAAGATGATCTCGTCGGACAAGAGTGATTTAGCGACCAGGGAAGAGGTCAAGGAGCACTACGACAGCCTTTTCGCAAAGTACTTTGACAACGACCGGCTCAACATTACCGTCAGCTACAAGGACGGCAGAGTGGAGCGTCAGACGGTGCGCTTCTCTACCGATACCTCCCCCTCGGTCTACGAGAGTAAGTCGGTCTATTATCTCCTGAATCCAAAATCGGGAGAATATAAGATGTGTCAGAGCTACGACGAATGGCTCAGCCTGAGTCAGACGCCCGACTCCGGATTTACCTCGGGCGGCGGAGCCGATGTCAGCGTCATCGACGGCGATGTCCTCTCGGTCGATGAGAACGGCGTCTATCACCTCAAGGATGTCGAAACCGGCGGACCGGTCGGAGAGCAGAAAAAAGAGTTCGAGATTACCTTTACCGAGGACGACATCTTTACCCTTTACCAGTGGGGCGTCAACTATAACCTCACCGCAAGGCTGGTATGATTTTTTGAGTGAAGAGCTAAGAGCTAAGAGCTAAGAGCTGCGGGAGGACTCCGTCCTCACCTGAGTTTAGTGAGGAATCAGGAATGAGGAGATATGAACTGTCGGAGGTTTTTTGGCAAGTGATCTCGCATTACCTTACAACTGCGAACTGATAACTGATAGCTGCGAACCGATATGATTATCTTATATCAGCATCATCTTAAGCTTCCGAAGGATCTTCTTCTCTCTTCTTGAGATCTGCACCTGTGTAGTACCGAGCACTTTTGCGGTCTCTGACTGGGTCTGATGTCTGAAGTATCTGAGCATGATCAGGGCGCTCTCTTCTTGTGACAAAGAAGAGAGCGCTTGTTTTAAGGAGAGGCGTTCAATCAGCTTGTCTTCATGTGATTCTGTCACGACCGTGATTTGAGGAGTGTCCTCATCTGCGGAGAGCGACAGTACGGGGTACGCCGCGCTCAGGGCGAGCGCTGTCTTCTCTGTGCTCTCGCCGAGGCGTTCTGAGAGCAGAGAGACCGAGATCTCTTCTCCCGTCTCCTTAAGGTACATATCCGAGATCCTCTTTGCTTTTTGAGAGAGCTCCTTCAAGGGGCGCGAGATCTTGACGGCGCCGCCGTCGCGGAAGAGCCGCTTGATCTCGCCTAAGATCACCGGCACCGCGTAGGTGGAGAACTGATACCCCAAGTCGGGATCGAACCGATCGACCGCCTTGATAAGTCCGATCACGCCCGCGGAGTATAGGTCGTCATATTCGATCCCTTTGTCCTTGAAGCGTTTTGCACAGGCGTGGACGAGCCCGAGATTCTTCTCGATCAGCTCATCTCTGGTCATCGGAAGAAGATATGTATTTTTCGAGGGTGACAGCGGTGCCTTTTGAGATCTCCGATCTGACCCGCACTTTGTCCATGAAGCTCTGCATCACGGCGAACCCGAGCCCCGCGCGCTCGTCTGTCGAGGTCGTAAAGAGCGGCTCCATCGCCTTGTCGATATCTTCGATCCCTTTGCCTTTGTCACGGATGGTGACGATCAGCTTTCTCTGATCGGTGAGCTTCGCCGTCAGGGTGATGATCCCCTTCTTGTCAGGATACGCGTGTACGATGCAGTTGGTGACCGCTTCGCTCACCGCGGTGCGGATGTCGGAGAGCTCTGAGACGGTGGGATCGAGCGGCAGCACGAACGCCGCCACCGAAGCCCTCGCGAAGCTCTCGTTGACCGATTTTGAGACGAAGCTGAGCTTCATCTGATTGATGATATTCATTTGAGCACCCCCAGACTCTCAAGCCCCGAGAGCGAGAAGACCTTGCGGATGTTCTCGGGGATATGGATCACCTCAAGCCTGCCGCCGAGCAGGGAGATGCAGCGGTAGCGTCCCATCACGAGCCCCACCCCCGAACTGTCCATGAAGGTCACGCCGGAGAAGTCGAGCGTGAGCATTTTCGGGCGGTGGGTCTCACACTTTATGTCGATCGCGTTTCGGATCTTCGGCGCGATATGGTGGTCGATCTCTCCGTAGAGGAGCGCGGTCACCACATCGTTCTGATAACTGATATCAACCATACTTTTCACCTGTTAAGATTATTGAGAATGAGTATAAAAAATCGTCCATACCTATCATAAAGGTACGGACGAGTATTTTTTGTGCTTTGTTGTCGTCGTTATTTGGATGTTTGGAGAATATACGGTCGGATCTCTCCCGCAAGATACAGAGAGCCGCAGATGAAGATATCGTCTTTGTATGACAGAGCCTTGTCGAGCGCATCCTTCGGATCTCTGATGACTTCGACATTTCCGGATACGGCGCGGCAGCGCTGTGCGAGCTCTTCTGCGTCCAGCGCGCGGGGGTTGTCGATATCGGTGGTGATGATCCGCTTGAATAATCCTTTCAGAAGTTCAACGGACGAGTCTTTATCGGCGAGCATCCCGATGATCAGCGTCTTGCCGGTATAGCCGTAGTAGGTTTTGACAGCGTCTGTGAAGGCTTTGATACCGTTTTTGTTGTGAGCGCCGTCGAGAATGATGACAGGCTTGTCGCTCAGGCGCTCAAAGCGCGCGGGATGAGAGACCGACGAAAGACCGTCCTTGATATGGAGAGGGGAGATATGCAGATGCCCGAACAGGTTGAGCGCCTTTACACAGGCAAGGGCGCATTTGAGGTTATCGAGCTGATGTCTGCCGACTAAGGGAAGATGCATCTTTTCGCGCATATAGGAGAAGTCGATGCCCCGCAGGCTGCAGTCGATATCATGTGGCATAATGTCCTCGGCAGAGAAGAGCAGGTTGTGTTTTTCTTCGGCTGTCCTTCGAATAATCTTAGAGACCGCTTCATCCTGAGGAGCGGTCACGGTGATGCGGTTCTCTTTGATGATCCCGCACTTTTGCAGGGTGATCTCTTCGATCGTATCGCCTAAGATCGCGGTGTGGTCGAGATCGACCTTGGTGATGACCGAGCACAGGGGTCTTTCGATCACATTGGTCGAGTCGAGGAGCCCTCCCATCCCTGTCTCACAGACGATCACCTCGCATTCCTGCCGGTGGAAGATATAGAACGCGATCACGGTCAGAAACTCGAACTCCGTGATGATGACGCCCTCGTCGTTCAGTTTCTTCAGAAGCGGCCGATAGTATTCCACCGCTTCGGTGAGGGTGTCCTTCGATACGGGGCGGTTATTGATCTGGATCCTCTCCCGAAACTCGGTGATATAGGGCGAGATGAAGAGCCCTACCCGATAGCCCGCCTTCTCTAAGATGTGCGAGAGCATCACACAGACCGAGCCCTTGCCGTTGGTGCCGGCGACATGGACGAAGCTCTGGCTGAGGATCTGAGGGGTGAGCGAGAAGAGCCTCTTCACTCTGTCAAGCCCCGGACGCGAGCCGAATTTGTCGAGAGAATGGATGAAGTTTAATGTTTCCTGATAGTTCATATGAGCAACCTGTAGATGTCGTTTTTCTTGATTTTGCTGATGGCGGCGGCTTCTTTCGCGGCGTCGGTGGGGCGCATGCCGTCTTTGATCAGCCGCCTTGCGTAATCGACCGCTTCGTCAATGGTGTACTGCGGTGATGTTTCTTCCTTTTTGCCCTCTAGGATGAGGACGATCTCGCCCTTTAAGGAGCCGTCTGCGTACCGTTCTTTCGCTTCTTTTAAGGTGGTGCGGATGACTTCTTCATGCACCTTGGTCAGCTCTCGAGCGATACTGAGCTTTCTGTCGCCGAAGGTCTCGCAGAGATCCTCTAAGGTGTTCTTTAGTTTGTGCGGCGCTTCGTAGAAGATCATCGTGCGCTGTTCTGTCAGGAGCGACTCAAGATGATCTTTGCGGCTTTTTTTGTTGACGGACAGAAATCCCTCAAAGCAGAATCTGCCGGTAGAAAGTCCCGATACCGCGAGCGCGGAGATCACAGCACTGGGTCCGGGGACCACAACGGTTCTGATCTCCTTCTCGGCGCACTGACGAACAAGATCCTCGCCGGGATCCGAGATGCACGGCATCCCCGCGTCGGTGACGATCGCGCAATCTTCTCCTTGTAGTATCCTATCAGTGATGACCTCGCCCTTTTCATGTTTGTTGTGCTCAAAGTAAGAGATCAGCGGCTTTTTGATCCCGAAGTGATTGAGGAGCTTGATCGTGACGCGGGTGTCCTCCGCTGCGATAAAGTCGACATTCTTCAAGGTCTCGAGCGCCCTGCTTGAAATATCGCCGAGGTTCCCGATCGGAGTGCCGACGACATAGAGTGTTCCTATCATAAGTATGCCTCTTTGTATGATCCGTAGATTTGTTTCATTTCGTCACTGATTCCGCCGCTCTCATCCTCGATGAAGAGGGTGGGCTCGACCGTGAGGAACCCCTTCTTCGACCCTCTTCTCGCTTCTAACAAAAAGAGCTTCGGCGCCTTATCGCGGCGCTGCTGTACAAAGCGCAGGCGTTTCGGCTCGAGATCGTGACGCCTCAAGGCCTCTGTCACATCGCACAGCCGCTCGGGTCTGAGGCATAGACAGAACCTGCCGGAGAACTGCAGGAGATCCGACGCCGCGCGGCAGACATCGTCGATGGTGCATGCGGTCTCGTGGCGGGCAGCGGTTTTGGAGCTGTCGGGATTTTTGAGGCCCGTGCCCTCGGGCTTATACGGCGGGTTAGAGACAACTAAAGTATGGTACCCGAAGGGCAGCTTATCTCGAAGCTCTCGCAGATCACAGCAAAGGGGAGAGATGTTTCGCGCGTTCTCGATCCCATTCTCAAGGTTGTGCTCGATGCTCTTTGTCAAGAGATCGACCGCCTCTTCCTGGATCTCTACCGCGCTTATCTCACAGGGGGGATCCTCTCTCGCCCAGAGGAGCGGGATGGTGCCGCAGCCGGTGCCGAGGTCGACCGCCTTGTCCGTTTTCTTTGCCTTCGCGAAGTCAGCGAGCAGGATGGTGTCGGTCGTAAAGTGATGACGCTCGGAGACATAGATCTCCACACGCTTCCCGAGCGGTTCGAGCCTTTCCATATACTGCGCCTCCTTAAGATGTTCTCAACAAAATATTTTATCACAAAACGGCAGGGTTGTAAACCGTTACCCGCAGCAAGGTTCGGATAATCACAGTAAGGTTAAGCTAATGCCGCATCAAAAAAAGCCGAGTCATCAGCGACTCGGCTTTCGGTTGAATACATTATTCAGCAGCGGGAGCTCCAACGGGGCAGACACCTTCGCATGCACCGCACTCGATGCACTCGTCAGCGTTGATGACATATGTAGCATCGCCCTCAGAGATAGCGCCTACGGGGCACTCATCAGCACAAGCGCCGCAGGAAATGCAGTCTTCAGAAATCTTATAAGCCATAGTGAACCTCCTTATAGATTGTGGTACAAATAAGAATAACTCTTATCAACTTGTATTATAACACAGATTTTGAAAAATGCAATATTTTTTCGGCGTTATTCATAAATTTTTCCTGAGGAATTTGGTTAGTTTGTGCTAACTTTACTATCTAATCCGTGTGATCGATCCCGAGAATATAGTCGGCTGACACATGATATAACGCGCACAGCCTGATCAGATGCTCTACCGGTATGGTCTGAAAGCCTCTCTCGTATCTCGAATAGACCGTCTGAGCGATCCCGAGATATTCTGCGACTTCTGCTTGTTTCATATCATGATCTTCTCTGAGATCCCTGAGCCGACGAAAATACAAAAAACCACCTCAATAGTACATTTAAGTACTATTGACTTTAGCATATTGTTATGGTAATATTATAATATAGTACTTATAAGTACTATATTATTGCTCTTTTTAAGGAATAATATGAGCAATGAAAAGTCAGTTTATTAATAATCACAACACACTGTTTACCTATGAAAGGAGTATTTTCTAAGAAAACCATCGCTAAAAAATTAGTTACAACAACATTTATGTTTATCTTAATTATTTGTTTGATTTTGGCAAATATATCTGTTGCTTCTGCGGCGAACACGCCAAGTTTTGGCAGTGCTCCGACAAGTATTACACTTTTTGTTAATGACAGTAATAATGATTATCGAACAATCAATATACCAGTAAAAAATTGGAAAAAAGGATACACATATCATGCTTTTTCAAATGATACCTATGTTGCAAAGGTGGATAAAGCAAGTGTGAATAGCAAAACAGGTGTAACTTTTAATGTGACTGCGAAGAAAATAGGAATTACACAAGTAACTGTTCAGATGAAGAATGCATCTAAAAAGGTTGTCCAATCTAAGACAATTAAAGTTCAAGTGCTTGGCAGAAATTTAGCTGTTCCATCCTCTCTTCGCATGACATCTTCAACGAAAAGCAGTATAAAGATATCTTATTCATTGAACAACAAGGACTATGTAAACGGATATTGGTTTGAGGTTTCAACTTCATCATCGTTTGCAGCAAAAAACACAAAATCATATAAAGTATTATCTTCTACCCAGATGTCAGCTACATTTGACAGTCTAAAAAGAGGTACTCGTTATTATATTCGAATGGCTTCAATGTCTAACAGAAATGGTTGCATCCTCCGTTCTAAATGGTCATCGGTTCTTAGATCGATTACAAAATCTTAACACATAATGAAATCTTGATTATTTAATAGGTGTGAACTGTTAGTTTCACACCTATTAAATAATATATATGTTTTTATAGAAATTATAAATAATGAAAGAGGATAGTTTATGAAAAAAATATTATCCATAATTCTCTGTATGGTGATGATATTATTGGTTATACCCATAGTTACGCTCTCAGCGGGTGCGGCGGATACGAGCTACAGAGATAGTTTTATTGATTCAATTTTAAAAAATGAAAAAGTGTGGAGAGGAGATAATCCTTATATTAACGGTGGTTACCTTGTTTTCAGAGATTTGAATATGGATGGGAAACCTGAATTTATTATTAAAGATTATGGTGGATCAATGCGGAACTTCTCAAATGATGTGTACTACTATTCCAGCGGAAAACTTGTTTCTGCAGGTGGAGGAAGTGAAAACATAGTATCTGGGTATCCCGGTTCTTTGTCTTTGTATTATAATAAATCTACGAATCAAATAAGATATTTGGGTTCGTGGGTTATGAGAAACGGAATGCAAAGTTATATTGGAGCAAACTATTCTTTCAGCTTTAACGGAAAAAATATGAGCATTAAATATTATTCCGGATTGCAATATTTGAAGGATTTTTCAAGTGGCAAAGAAACATATACCTATTATGATGGTGCAAGTGATTATGGTGATTTAGGAAATCATAATATCATTTCAAAGAGCATGTATGAGTCTATTAACAATAAGGCTGTTAACGGTTTTGTTGAATTAAAGCCAAGGGAAGTCTCAATAAGCATTGCAGAATGGGACAACTATTCAAATACTTCAAAAAAGATAGCATTGAGAGAATCTTATGATGGTTTTTTTGTTGACTATCCAATGCTATCTACACCAAAGATTACTTCTTTATCTAACGATTTTGATGGTATAAAAACGGGAGCCGCAAAGTATCGTGTATATCGTAAGACGGGATCCGGTTCATGGACAAAACTTGGCGATACCACAAAGACTTACTGGGTGAACAAAGCGGTCAGATCCGGCACAAAGTATACTTACACGGTGCGCTGTGTTTCTAAAGACGGGAAGAGTTTTACATCTGGCTATGACAGCAAAGGAAAGTCGATCACCTACATTGCCGCACCGAAGATATCTAAACTTCAGAATATCTCCTCCGGTGTAACGGGAGCCGCAAAGTATCGTGTATATCGTAAGACGGGATCCGGTTCATGGACAAAACTTGGCGATACCACAAAGACTTACTGGGTGAACAAAGCGGTCAAATCCGGCACAAAGTATACTTACACGGTGCGCTGTGTTTCTAAAGACGGGAAGAGTTTTACATCTGGCTATAGCATAGAGGGCTGGAGTATCAAATATTCTTATATTTACACAGCAGTGGAATTGGCAGGAAAGAATTTGAATATAATTCTTGATTTAATGGGAGGAGAGTATCATTCAGAGCTAAATTGGTTCAGCGAGGCTTTTGGCACAGATTTAATTCACTATGTTTATAATAATAACACATTACCGGGATTTGCCTTTGCAACTCGAGACAATGATTATTATGGTATTGCAATATTTAACGGTGCAAAGCTAAATGATAAGATTTCTTCTGATATGACTTACAAACAAGTAACTGGTGTTCTCGGAGAGATGGATGGTGGCATAGCTGGCTCCGGTAATTATGCTTCTTGTTTTGCAACTGTTAATGGATATAGAGTTGTATTCTGTTTTACAGTTAATGATTATATAAGAGAGAATCGCACAGGGAGTTTTGTATCAAGCCAAACCCTTAGAGCCGCCAATCCCAGTCTTCATAGTATTGGACTTATGAAACAGGATTAATACTATTATTCAATAAAACACTTTAAAAGCTGAAATCGATGTGGTATAATGTATACGGTGATGAAACGATGAGTTATACATTTACAGCACAAGATT
>CAJOII010000031.1 GCA_905234535.1 uncultured Ruminococcus sp. | reverse complement strand
TTCTTCGAAGGCGGCACATTCATCTCGTTGCGCTGGGTCCTGACAGCGGTGATCGCCTGCTGGATCTCGCGCATCTGCGCTTCATCCTCGGAGAAGTTGAGCTTGTCCGAATACTTCGGATACTCCTCGAGCATGATGGTCTCGCCCTTGTGGGGGATCGACTGCCAGATCTCCTCGGTAATGAACGGCATGAAGGGATGAAGGAGCTTCAGGATCTTATCGAGCACATAGACGAGCACCTGACGCGCTGATTGCGCGGAACTCTCCTCGTCGCTGTAGAGGCGCGCTTTGGTCAGCTCGATGTACCAGTCGCAGAAGCAGTCCCAGATGAAGTCGTAGAGCTTCTGTACCGCGACGCCGAGCTCAAACTTGTCGAGGTTCTCGGTGACCTCCTTCGCGACCGTGTTCAGAGCGGAGAGGATCCACTTGTCCTCGAGCATCAGCTCGTCGGGCAGCGAGAGCTCGACCTCCTTGCCCTCGATATTCATCAGGACGAAACGCGAGGCGTTGTAGAGCTTGTTCGCAAAGTTGCGGCAGGACTCGACCCTCTCCTCGGAGAAGCGCATATCGTTGCCCGGGGAGTTGCCGGTCGCGAGGAAGAACCTCAGCGCGTCGGCGCCGTACTTGTCGATGACCTCGATCGGATCGACGCCGTTTCCTAACGATTTTGACATCTTTCTGCCCTGCGCGTCACGAATCAAACCGTGGATGAACACGGTTCTAAACGGGACATCGCCCATATTGTGCATACCGGAGAAGATCATCCTCGCTACCCAGAAGAAGATGATGTCATAACCGGTAACTAAGGTATCGGTGGGATAGAAATATTTGAGCTCCTCGGTCTTCTCGGGCCAGCCTAAGGTCGAGAACGGCCACAAGGCGGAAGAAAACCATGTGTCTAAGGTGTCCTCGTCCTGACGCATATGCTCTTTGCCGCAGCGCGGACAAACAGCGGGCGCTTCTTTCGCGACTACGGTCTCGCCGCAGTCGTCACAGTAGTACGCCGGGATCCGGTGGCCCCACCACAGCTGGCGGGAGATACACCAGTCCTTGATGTTCTCCATCCAGTTGAAGTATATCTTCTCGCTGCGCTTGGGGATGAATTTGGTTCTGCCGTCTTTGACACACTCGATCGCGGGCTCTGCGAGCGGCTGCATCTTGACGAACCACTGCTTCGAGACCATCGGCTCGATGGTGGTATGACAGCGGTAGCAGGTGCCGACATCATGACGGAGCTCTTCGGTCTCTTTCAGAAGACCCTGTTCTTCCAAGTCCTTTAAGATGACCCTTCTCGCCTCCATCGTAGTCAGACCCGCGTATTTGCCGCAGTCTAAGACCTCGGGCTCGTTCTCCGCAAGGTGACCCTTCGCCTTGAGCGCTTCGTACTGCAGGACATCGTCCTTGCCGGTCATATGACCGTCATAGGTAAAGCACCGCACGATCGGGAGCTGATGGCGCTGACCGACCTCAAAGTCGTTGGGGTCGTGAGCGGGCGTGATCTTGACGACGCCGGTGCCCTTCTCCATATCCGCGTGCTCATCACAGACGATGGGGATCTCTTTGTTTAACAGCGGGAGGATCACATGGCAGCCGTGCAGGTGCTTGTACCGCTCGTCCTCCTCGTTGATCGCGACAGCGGTGTCGCCGAGCATCGTCTCGGGACGGGTGGTGGCGATCTCCAAGAACTCCCCGGTCTCTTTGACCTTATAGAGGATATGCCAGAAGTGACCGTTCTGCTCTTCATACTCGACCTCCGCGTCGGAGATAGAGGTACAGCAGTGAGGACACCAGTTGACCATGCGGTTGCCGCGATAGATCAGACCTTCGTTATAGAGATTGACGAACACTTCCTTGACGGCGTTGGAGCATCCCTCATCCATCGTGAAGCGTTCTCTCTCCCAGTCACAGCTGACGCCTAACTTCCAGAACTGCTTGGTGATGCGGTCGCCGTATTCTTTCTTCCACGCCCACGCGCGCTCCAAGAACTTCTCTCTGCCTAAGTCCTCTTTGGTGATGCCTTCCTTGCGCATCGCCTCGACGATCTTCGCCTCGGTGGCGATGGACGCGTGGTCGGTGCCGGGCAGCCAGAGGGCGGAGTACCCCTGCATCCTGCGAAAACGGGTGAGGATATCCTGCAAAGTATTATCAAGCGCGTGACCGATGTGGAGCTGGCCGGTGATGTTGGGCGGCGGCATGACGATGGAATAAGGCTTCTTGGTCTTATCCACCTCGGCATGGAAGTAATTGCCGTCCATCCAGAACTGATATATTCTGTCCTCGACCTGCTTGGGGTCGTAGGACTTGTTTAGCTGAGCCATTGTTTTTTCCTCCGATTCATTCATCAGTGCCTGTTTATTATCGCACCTGATGATGCTTTTGTCAACTTTCTCAGATGTTGTTCACGGTTTTGCCGCTGATCAGATCCTGCAAACTGTCTAAGAGCTGATTGATATAATTCCTGTAAACAGCGCCGATATACTCGCCGTTGAGTTTAATGGGCAGGTGGGCGTTGTCGTCAGACATGACCGTGATGACATCGTCCATGCGGTCGGTGGTGTAGGAGATCCTGATCTCGCACAGGACATCCTCTGACGCTCCTTCTTCGCTGAGCAGCTTCATCGCGGTCAAATTCTGGAAGAAGGAGGCGAAGTTCTCCTCGGTCAGATCCTTGCCGTTATAGGACGCGGTGGTCTTCTTGACCTCTTCCTCTTCGCCGTCGTCGTTCGTCTGTGTCTCGGCAGTCGTCGTGACATCGAGGGAGTAGGTGACCCCACCCGCGGTAACGGTGATGTTCTTCACCTTTTCTTTATTGATATCGAGCACCACATCGGGCGAGAGCTTCTCTATACTCGTGTTCGCCCATTCCACCGCGCCGAGTTGGATGGAATAGACGACCTTCTTGTCCGCGTTCGTCAGCCAGACATTCCCCTCTTCATCGGGAGCGGAAGAGAAGAGCTCGATCACGGTATCGGGATAGACCGCCTTGATCCTCGCGTAAGGATCCGACAGACCGTAGTCCGAGAGCTCCTTCTCCGACGGCTTGACACAAAGCACCTCCTCGGCATAGACGCCGCGGACAGCGCCCGCGATATCGGCGCTCTCGGTGGTGTTGCAGATCATCTTCTTCGGAGCGGTCATCAGATAGCCCGAGTTGATCGCGTCGTCATCATTTGGCTCCATCACGATCGTCTGATCGTAGTGAGAACCCGAGATCTCGATCGACGAGAACTGGGACGAATCGACATCCTCAGCGGTTGAGGATACCGACAGACTGATCAGATCGGTCACCTTGTAGAGGAAGGAGTCGAGCGCCTCACTCTCGGCAAGATAAACCGTCCCCTTCTCGGGGAGCTTGCCGCTTTCGTCGCCTAAAGTATAGTAGATCCCCGCGGACGCGGGAGCGTCGGCGCCGATACAGAGCCGCGCCTTGGTGTCGTCTGAGTATCGGATGAACACCTCTGCCTGACTGAGACCTTCACCGATGCCGAAGTCAGAGTAGCTCACATCCGCGCCGGCGACAGTGGTAAAGCCGACGGTGGCGGCGTCGTTGGCGAGTGCCTCGGGAGCGCCCTCCCGAAGCTCAAAGTCCTCGTAGTCCATTAAGGTGTAGACGGTGGTTTCTTCTTCCTCGCCGTCGTCGTTCGTCGTCTTCTCGGTACGCGCGGTCACGGTGAAAGAATCGGTCTTCCCTGTGACCGTGACCTCTCTGACATCTGCGGTCGCACAGCTGATCAGGGTGCCGGAGCCGTTCTCTTTGAGCGCGCCTCCTTCGTCGGTCTTGAAGATCGCCTGATGAAAGCCCATCTCGTCGACGGTCGCTTCAAAAGCGGCGCCCGAGGAGGTCTCTTCGTCCTCTTTTGCGGGATTTAATTTCAGGATCAGCAGCACGACGCCGAGGATGATCACCACCACGACCGGGATCGCGATGTACCACGGGATCTTGGTTTTTTTGTCGTCTTTTTTCGCAGAAAAACGCTCTTTATCCTTCGCTTCTTCTCTCTTTAAAAACGAAGCCAAGGGATCATTCTTTTCTTTCTCTTCCGATGAAGGGGAGATCTCTTTCTCCTCTGTTTCATCTTGAAGAGGGGTCTTGTTCTCATCCATTATTTATGTCTCCTTCTGATCCATACGATGAGCCCCGCGATCAGCACCGCTGCGGGGATCACATACCGCAGGATGACGGATATCGCGGTAGACGCCGCGGCGGAGGTGATGGAGAGCTCGTGGTTGTCGAGGCTCTTGCCCTCGATGGTGATGCCGATCTCATCGCGGTTTGCGATCTTGTTGAACAGATTGACAAAGTACTGCGCGTTGTTGAAGGAGTGCGCCGAGAGCGCGGACTCCGACCAAGCGTCGTAGGACCCGATCAACAGAAGATGCGATTCGCCGTCTTCACTGCTTTTGGTCGCGAGCGCGGCGCCGGTGAGCTTCTCCATGGTCTCGTCGTGATAGTCCCAGTCTTCCTTTGCGTCTCTTGGGAGCATGACCGCCTTGTCGGAGGACGAAAGCAGCGACACCGCCATGTTGGAGTCGGTGATCCTGATCGGCATGGTGTAAAACAGCACCACGGGAATGGACGAATCGCGGATCCCTTTGGTATAGTCCTCGTTGTCATAGTCAAAGATCGAGATCAGGTTCGGATACTGGGAGTTGGTCATATGGTTGACATCCGTCTCGTAGACATAGGCGTTCTCGACCTCCATGCCCCATTCTTCAAGCAGGGTGTTGAGGTTTTTGAACTCGCTTATATCCTTCTGATCGTTCGGAAGATAGACGAGGGTGTGTCCGTACTTGCCGCCGTTATAGAGCCAGTCGGAGACGGTCTTGTAGACATCGTCGTCGATATCGGTCGACGGGTCGAAGATGATCAGAAACTGTGAGTCGTCGGAGATCTTGCCTGTGAGCAGGCTGATCTCTTCGATCTCATAGGCGTTGTTCGAGAGCAGGGTGGTGAACTTGGAGCTGTCCTCCTCGCCCTGACCCGACAGCACGGTCACCTTTACCTTTTCCTCGGTGGTGACATTGAGGATCGCGGTGACCACCGCCTGCTCGACATGCTGGCTGGTAATCTGATAGGTACCGTAATAATATAAGGACTGCTGATCGTACTCAAACATATCGTCCGCGTCGATCACCCGATAGTTGTCTCCCGACTGAACAAGGATCAGATGCGACTCTGTCCAGTCGACATCGGAATAGTCCGCTGTAAAGGTGGGGTTCGAGGTCAGATCGATGAACCTGACCGTGATATTGTCGGAGATCTGTCCGAGCTCGGTGATCAGTTTGTCCGCCTGGACATAGTAGTCGCCGCCTGCTTCGAACTTTGACTCCTCCTGCAGGATGAAGATCTCGACCTTTTTCGACAGATCTTTCACATAGCTTTCGGTCTCCGACTGCAGCTCATATACCGCGCTCTTGGTCATGTCCACCGACAGCCCGGGAAAGCGATCGGAAAGCACATTCGCGATGATGTTTATTAGCACCACCGCCGCGATAAACAACACGGTCAGCAGCACGGCGACAGAGCCGCGCTTCGCTCTTCTGGACTTGAAGAAGGCTTTGACAGAGCCCTTTTTCTTCGAAAAAATCCGGTTTTTCTCTTTCATCGGCTCCACCTCCTCAGCTCCAGCGTCTTCTCTCAAAGACTCTGACCGTAAAAAACAGAAACAGCGCCGCTACCGATATGAAATAGATCACATTCGGCAGTGAGAGGATGCCGTAGGTAAAGTTTGAGAGATTTTTATTGAACGATATCGCGTTGATGATATTGGTCACGATATCGGAGTTCGCAAGTGATGATAAAGAATCGAGCATATAGATCAGAAGACCCGCACCGATGGAAAGCACCGCGGCGATCACCTGGCTCTCGGTCATCGCCGAGATGAACAGATCGATCGCGATCAGCGCGCCGCCCATCAGCAGCATCCCGATCATGGTGCAGATGATCACCGCCCAGTCGGGGGTCGCGAACGCCGCGATGATCAGGGCGTATACCACGAAGATCGCGTTGCAGATCAGATACAGGATGAACGCGCCGATAAACTTGCCCATCACCATCTCAAAGAGAGAGATCGGCGCGGTGAGCAGCGCCTGATCGGTCTTCTGCCGCTTTTCTTCGGCAAAAGACTTCATGGTTACCAAAGGCATCAGAAACAGCACGATCATCAGCATATTGGAGAATACCGCCGAAAGCGAGCTCGAATTATAATAAATACAGTAGAAGTTGAAGAACACGCCCGAGAAGAAGTAGAACACCGCGAGCACGATGAAGCCGATCGCAGAGTTGAAGTAGGACGAAAGCTCTCTCTTGATGATCGCGCTCATTGTGCTCCCCCTCCTTCTGTCAGCTTTAAGAAGCTCTCCTCTAAGCTCAGTCCGCCCTGACGCATCTCAAGGATCGGACAGTCGGCCTTTGCCAGCGCTCTGAAAACAGCCTTGCGGATATCGAGATCGGGATCAAAGAGCACCTTGTAGGTCTTAGCTCCCGTCTTCTCTACCTTTCTGACGCCGGTGACGGTGTTCAAGGCGTCGGACACGGCGGACGCGCTGCCCTCGACCTCTAAGCTCAGCTCTCCGGTGCCGGAGATCGCGGAGGAGAGCTTGTCGGTTTCGGAATCCGCGACGATGCGCCCGTTGTTGATCATTACAACGCGGTCGCAGGTCGCGCTGACCTCAGACAGGACATGAGAACTGAAGATCACGGTGTGTTTCTTGCCTAAACTCTTGATGAGGTTTCGGATCTCGATGATCTGCTTGGGATCGAGACCGACGGTGGGCTCGTCTAAAATCAGCACCGGCGGGTTGCCGAGCAGCGCCTGCGCGAACCCGACCCTCTGCTTATAGCCTTTGGAGAGGTTCTTGATCAGGCGGTCCTTGACCTCGATGATCTTGACGATCGCCATGACCTCTTTAATGTGCTCCTCCTTCGGCAGTCTGACCTTTTTGAGATCAAACATAAAGGAGAGATACTTCTCTACCGTCATATCGGGATACAGCGGCGGGATCTCAGGGAGATAGCCGATCTTCTTCTTCGCTCCCTTGGGGTTTTCGAGGATCTCGTCGCCGTCGATGGTGACCGTCCCCGCAGTGGAGCTTAAGTATCCCGTGATGATGTTCATCGTGGTGCTTTTTCCCGCGCCGTTCGGGCCTAAGAATCCTAAGATCTCGCCCGCGTCAGCCGAGAAGCTGATGTTGTCTACCGCTTTGAGATCACCGTAGACCTTTGTCAGGTTTTTTACTTCAACCATATTGCATCTCCTTCGGAGAAATAATTATCAAAATTTAGTTTTCTGCTAAAAGTGAGGTGTCAAAGAAGCTGATGCACTTCTGCGGACAGACGCCGACGCACTCTCTGCAGCCGATACATTCGGCGGTGTTGACGAGGGCGACATTGTTCTCTACCCTGATCGCTTTGGAAGGGCAGTTCTTCTCGCAGATCTTGCAGCCGATACAGCCCACCTTGCAGAGCTTTCTCGTGACGCCGCCCTTGTCCTTGTTCGAGCAGAGGTTGACCGCCGCGTCCTTGACAGGCATCAGAGAGATGATCGCGCGCGGACAGGTCTTGACACAGATGGCGCACGCCTTACAGTTATCGCTGTTGACGACCGCGACGCCGTCGCACACATGAATCGCGTCATAGGGACACACCCTCTCACAATCGCCGAGCCCGATACAGCCGTAGGAGCACGCTGTCAGTCCGCCGCCGATTTTCGACGCCGAGAGACAGCTCTCAAGCCCCATATACTCCGCCTTGTAGGAGGTATTCTCTAAGCTGCCTTTGCAGCGGACGACCGCGGTCTGACGCTCCATCGCTTTCGCTTCGACGCCTAAGACGGCGGCGATATCCTTCGCGCAGGCTTCTCCGCCGACGGTGCACAGTCCGACCTGTGCTTCACCCTTGGAGAGCGCTTCGGCATAGCCGGAACACCCCGAGTATCCGCAGGCGCCGCAGTTCGCGCCGGGGAGCACCTCCAAGACCGCCTCCGCCCTCTCGTCTTTCGGCACCGCCATCACGATGGAGGCGATGGAGAGGATGAGTCCGATCAATAGTCCGATCCCCGCTACCACACCGGCAGCGATGAGGATTGCTTGAATCATAGTCATAGTCTCTCCTCCTATCAACCGAGCGGGATCAGCTTATCGACAAAGCCCGCGAATCCTAAGAACGACAGCGACACCAGCGCCGCAGCGACTAAGGTGATTGGCAGTCCCTTGAGCGATTTAGGGATATCGGCGTTCTCGAGTCTGCCGCGAACGCCCGCGAACATCACCATCGCCACCAGGAAGCCGATACCCGCGCCGAACGCGTTTATCAGCGCGTGGATGTAGGTGTAATCGTAAGCTGTGGTGGACTGGACCTTCTGCAGCACGAGCATCGTAACGCCTAAGACCGCGCAGTTGGTGGTGATCAGCGGCAGATAGATGCCTAAGGACTTGTAGAGTGCGGGGATATATTTTTTGAGGATAATCTCGACCAGCTGCACCAGACCCGCGATGACTAAGATGAACAGGATCGTCTGCAGATAGTCCATCCCGAACGGGACGAGCAGATACATATAGATCGGGTAGGTCACGGCGGTCGCGAGCACCATTACCACGGTAACGGCGACGCTCATACCGAGAGCTGAGTCGAGCTTTTTGGAAACGCCCAAGAACGGGCAGATGCCTAAGAATTTGGAGAGGACATAGTTCTCTGTGAGGATCGCGGCGAGGAACACCGCCACCAAGGTCTTAATCAGCATCGAGGACGCCCTCCTCTCTCTTGTTGCAGTTTGTCGACAGCGGACAGCCGTCGCAGGGAGAGGCCTTCGCCTTCTTGCCCTTTCTGCCGTTTAATTTGTTCGCAATCATGATCAGCATGCCGAACACGAAGAAGCCTCCGGGCGGCAGGATGAAGATAAGGATCTGTACCGGCAGAAGCTGTACGCCGAACACCGAGCCCGAGCCCAATAGCTCTCGGATGATGCCCATGCACAAGAGCGCCGCGGTAAAGCCCACACCCATCCCGAGACCGTCCAATATCGACGGCAGCACGGGGTTCTTAGACGCGTACATCTCAGCACGCCCCAGGATGATACAGTTTACGACGATCAGCGGCAGATAGATACCTAAGGCGTCGTTGATCGCGGGTGAGAACGCCTTGACCACCATCTGCACGATGGTGACGAAGCCCGCGATGATCGTGATATACGCGGGGATCCTGACCTTGTCGGGGATCACCTTTCGCAAAAGCGAGATCACCGCGTTGGAGCATACGAGGACCGCCGTCGCGGCGATACCCATGCCGATCGCGTTCGACGCGGAGGTGGTGACCGCTAAAGTCGGACAGGTACCCAGAACGAGACAGAGCACGGGGTTCTCTTTGATGATACCCTTGGTAAATTCAGAAAACAAGCTCTTCTTCTGCATCACTCTGCCTCCTTTTTAATGTTTCGATAGATTTCGCCCGCCATGTTGACTGCTTTGGTGACCGCGCGCGAGCTGATAGTCGCCGAGGTGACGGCATCCACCGTCTGAGCATTCCCGGCGGCGCTGTCTTTGCTGACAGCGATATCTTCGTTTGCCGACAGTCCTTTATACTGGTCGGTAAAGGATTCGTTTGAGGTGTTCTTGCCGAGACCCGGGGTCTCGTCGTCGTTATAGAAGACATCCACACCGATGATCGTCCCCTTCAAATCAAAGCCGGTCATCACCTTCACCTGACCGCCGTACCCTTGGGCCGCGGTGGAGACGGCGTAGCCGACCGTATTGCCGCTTTGATCCTTTCCCTGATAGAGCTCGCCTTCTTCGATCTCGATCTCTTCGAACAAGACCGCGTCGGGGAGGACGGTCTGCATACTTTCCTGTTTCTTCTCGGCTTCGTTCTCGGAGATCTTCTCCGCTGTCACGGCGTTCGTGACCGCGAGCAGCGCGGTGACGATGAGACAGATGAGAAAGAGCGAGACGGTGGGGATAAGGATATCTTTGAGATTCAGCTTCTTCATTTCTTCTCCCCCTTTTTCTGTTTGACGAAGCCCAAGGTCCTCGGGATCGTCACCCGCTCGATCAGCGGGGTGAGGATATTCATCAACAAGATCGAGAAGGACACGCCCTCGGGCATATTCGAGAACGAGCGGAGCAGAATCGTCAGCACGCCGCAGCCGACCGCGTAGATCACCTTGCCCCACACCGTCACGGGAGAGGTGGTGTAGTCGGTCGCCATGAAGATCGCGCCGAGCATCAAGCCGCCCGAGAGGATCTGATACAGAGGATCCGCGCCGACACACAGGCTCATCAGAGCCGCCGACACGATATAGACACAGGGGATGATCGGGCTGATGACCCTTCTGATCAAGAGATAGATCCCGCCTAAGATCAGCGCCGCCGCGCAGACCTCGCCGATCGAGCCGCCGTGGTTGCCGAGCAGAAGGGTGATATAGGAATATGTACCCTTTTCTGCCGCCAAAGGGGTCGCCGCGGTGATGGCGTCTGCCTTCTGATACCAGAACGGCACCACCCAGCTCATCATCTGAGAGGGGAAAGATACCAGCAGCACGATCCTCGCAGCCAGAGCGGGGTTGACAAAGTTCATCCCGATGCCGCCGAACATCTGCTTGACGACGACGATCGCCACCAGACACCCGAACAGCGCGATCAGCGGATGGATGTTGACGGGCAGGTTCAACGCGAGCAGCAAGCCCGTTACCACCGCAGAGAGGTCTCCTATGGTGGTGTCTCTCTTCATGATCTTCCTGCTGATGTATTCAAGGAGTACGCATCCCGCGACGCAGATCGCGATCAGCGACAGCGCCTGCATCCCGAAAATGATACAGGCGGCAACAGCGGTCGGCATCAGCGCGATGATGACATCGAGCATGATCCGTCTCGTGGTTGCGTTCGAGCGAAAATGCGGAGAGGAAGAGACATACAGCTTTGTATCCATTATTTCTTTCCTCCCTTTTCTTTTTCTTCACGGAGCGCTTTTGTGAGCATCTGCTTTCCGATACGGATGTTCTGTACCAGATGGCGCTTTGCGGGACATGAGTAGGAACAGCAGCCGCACTCCATACAGTTGAGTATATTCAGCTTTTTGAGCGCATCAAGATCTTTTCTGTCGGTGGCGTTAGACAGCTCGAGCGGCAAAAGACTCATCGGACAGGCGCTGACGCACTTGCCGCAGCGGATACACGCCGAGGGCTGGCTCAACCGCGCTTCCTTTTCAGCGAAAGCAAGGATCGCGTTGTTCTGCTTTAAGACGAACAGCTCGTCATTCGGCAGAGACACGCCCATCATCGGACCGCCCATGAGGATCTTCTTCGGCTCTTCTTTATATCCGCCGGCAAACTCGATCACTTCTCCGATCGGGGTGCCGATGGGAACGATAACATTCATCGGGTTCTTGATGGCGGAGCCGTCTACCGTCAGTCTGCGCGAGACCAGCGGCATACCGGTCTTCAGGTATCTTGCGATAAAGGCGATGGACGCCGTGTTCATCACGATACATCCCGCGTCCGAGGGCAGCCCGCCTACGGGCACCTCCCTGCCGGTGCACGCCTTGATGAGGATCTTCTCCGCGCCCTGCGGATAAGACGCCTTCAAGGGCAGCACACGGATCTCATCCTTCTCGTCAAAGCCGTTGTCCGCGATCTCTCTGAGCGCCTTGATCGCGTCGGGCTTGTTGTCCTCGATACCGATGATCACACGGTGGATATCCAAGAGCTCCTTGACGGTGTGGATGCCCGCCATGATATCCCAGCTGTTCTCGATGACCTCGCGGTGGTCGGAGGTGATATAAGGCTCACACTCCGCGACATTGATCAGCATGGTGTCGACCTTCTTGTCGGGAGGGATGTTTAATTTGACCGAGGTCGGGAACCCCGCGCCTCCCAAGCCGACAAGACCGCTCTCTCTGACCGCTTTGATCAGATCGTCGACGGTATCGACCTTCGGCGGGCGGATCTTAGAAAAGATCCTCTGTTCGCCGTCCGACTCGATCACAACCGCCGCAACTTTCGATCCGTCGGGCGCGGTGACCGTGTCGATCTTCTTGACCGTGCCGGAGACGGAAGAGTGGATCGGCGCGCTGACAAAGGCAGCGGCTTCTCCGATCTTCTGCCCGACCGCTACGGTGTCTCCCGCCTTGACGACGGGGGTACAGGGAGCGCCGATGTGCTGGCTCATCGCGATGGTGACCGTCTTCGGGACGGGCATCACCACGCTTTCTTTCCGAGAGGTGTTCTTGTGGTGCGGCACATGCACCCCGCCCTTGGTCCTGTACGGGCGCTTCGGGAAAATAAGCTCTGACATAATCATATCCCCTTATTGAATATTCATTGTCTTTTGGCAGATAATATATCTCCATAATATCTCATTTTATACTATAGCACCAAACGAGGATTTTTTCAATATGTATAATATAAGTAATATTACAAAATATAGTTTTCAGAAACTGTTTTTTTCAGGAGGTCATCATGCAATACTTATACGCGTTTTTAGCGGGAGGCGCGCTTTGTCTGATCGGTCAGGTGCTGATCGACAAGACCCGACTCACCCCCGCTCGGATCCTCACGGGATTTGTGGTAGCGGGCGTACTGCTCTCGGCGATCGGCGTTTACGCGCCCTTCGCGGATCTTGCGGGTGCCGGCGCCAGCGTGCCGCTGTCTGGATTCGGCCATCTAATGGCGGAAGGGGTGCGCGAAGCGATCGACAAAGACGGCGCGATCGGGATCCTGACCGGTGCGCTCACCGCAGCCTCCGCGGGCATCTGCGCCGCCGTGATCTTCTCACTGCTCGCAGGTCTGCTCTCAAAGCCGAAGGAGAAGAAGTAGCATACCGTCGGAGAATAGCGGTATCTACAGAATGTAGGATTTTTTTCGAAACTTCTCCACAAGATATTGACTTTTGACTTTTTTACTGGTATTATCATTTTAACAACTTTTTTCTTTAGGAGGCGCCATATGTTAGAGAAGATTAACAAGTATAATATCAATATCAAATTAGTTATCATCGTCGCTTCTGCAGTAGCAGCAATCACCGCGGCGATCACCACCTTCTTCGTCATCAAGGCAAAGAAGAAGAAAGATGACGAACAGCTTGAGGAATACCTCGATTATTCGATACAGTAAGCAGAAAGAACCGAAGGGCATATGTCCTTCGGTTCTTTGTTTACAGAAGCGCCGAGCGCCGCAGCCCTGAAATAAGACAAATCGAACCGGGACTATCCAAAGGGTTCAGAGAACCCGCAGGATGGTTGGGTGAGATCGGCTTATTTCAGGAGAAGCGGAGGCGAACGAGGCGTGACATCAAAAAGCGCCGAGTTCGGGTACCCAAAAACGCCCCTGCGTTTTTGGGAGAGGAGGAGCCGCCACGCGAGCTGAGAAAGCGGTCACTCTTCTTGACCGCTTTCGGCAAGTACGGCGAGCGACGACGAAGGCTCTTCTGAAAAAAATAAAGCAGAACATCGGCGTTCTGCTTTAAGGTTATCCTATTGTTACGCGGACGCGTTGAGACGCTTCTGAAGAGATGACTTAGCTCTCGCGGCGGTGTTCTTATGCATAAGACCCTTCGCTACCGCCTGGTCGATCTTCTTAACAGCAAGACTTACCGCCTCAGCCTTATTATCAGCGTTGGTATCAACAGCGATGTACGCTTTCTTGATATAGGTCTTCAATGCGGACTTGGTCGCTTTGTTCTGTGCAGTTTTGGTCGCGATAACCTTAACACGCTTCTTTGCTGATTTGATATTCGGCACGGTCCCACCTCCTTAATATTGATATCAGACATCGGCTTAACACGGCGCCTCTGCCGATATGACATAATTTTACGCATTAGTTATCATACCATTAACTGCCGCAAAAAGCAAGTGTTTTATTAAATTTGTGTAACTTTTTTTGAAGAATAGTGATTTTCATCTTTTCATCCACAAGATGTAGTATTTCTTATGAAAAACCTGCCGTACATTCGCTGTGCGGCAGGTTCATTTATTTTCCTTTTCTGTTTAATATCAGACGGATGATACAGAGAATAAGCGCCGCGGCGGCGACTCCTCTGAAGATCCATCCGTAAAAGCCCGAAAACAGATGAAGTGCAGGGTTCAATGCGTCGATGAGCGTCCATCCCGCCAGAAAGAGAAAGAATACGGACAGGATCAGAAAAAACTTTGATTCTTTAAACCCCAGATATACCATAAAAGCCGCAATCACCAGCCATAATACTGCAAAGATATAGGATGTCATAGCGTCACTTTTCCTTCTTATTCTTTCGTTTGGACTTGGTGCGGGTCATAAACATAATAAAGATATAGTAGAGGATGATCGCGATGGTGCCGATCTGTCCGACATAAGCGGGGATCGGCGAGGTGGGGCTGATCTCCGACACGATATAGGAGAATATCTGCCACGCGCCGACAAACACCAGATAGAACGCCGCAGGACGCAAGAGCGGGATCTTCCGAAAATACGGCGAGAAAATTATCGCGGCGGCGATAAAGCAGATCACGGCGGTAATTATCGTTAATATCATCCGATCATCTCCAAACTTGTCATATCAAAATCTTATTTATCAGTATAAAGCGAAATCGCCCGCTTGTCAAACCGGTATAAGCCCGATTTTGGGATTCTTTTCCCATTTTACAAAAAGTTCACAATTCAAAGTATTGACTTTTTGGCACACAGTGGTTATACTATATAACAGAGTTAGCACTCTGAGCGTTAGAGTGCTAACAAGAAGCGCCGAGCGCCGGAGCCCTGAAATAAGACAAATCGAGCCGGGACTATCCAAAGGGTTCAGAGAACCCGCAGGATGGTTATAACCGCGAGTACGGCGCACGCCGACGAAGGAGGTGACGCAGAAATGGAACATACCAGAAAAGAGAAGATCCTCTGTGCTGTTGTTGAGCACTACAATCGCACCGGCGAGCCGATCGGCTCCAAGGCGGTGTTGGAGAACACAGACCTCAAGGTCTCATCCGCTACCGTCCGAGCAGAGCTCAACTCTCTCGATCAGGAAGGGTATCTGATCCAGCCGCACACCTCTGCGGGCAGGATCCCTACGAAGAAGGGCTATCGGTACTATATCGATAACCTGATGGAGGACGCCCCTGTAGACGATCGGGTCAGAGAGTTCATCGACCGCTCGATCCGTTCCACCTCCGCGTCGCCCGATGTTATCTTAAAGCGCGCGGCGTCCACTCTCTCAGAGCTCACCGATATGGCGGCGGTCACCACCACCCCCTCCTCCGAGGACGCGCGGGTACACCGTATCCGCTTTGTCTCCACCGGACGGCACACCGCGATGGCGGTGATGATCACATCGAACGGCTTGGTCAACTCGAAGCTCTTTCGGTGTGAGTTCGTTCTCACCCCCGAGCTGCTGTCCCTGTATGACAGATCTTTGAACGAGAAGTTCGTGGGCGTTCGGCTCAGCGACATCAACCGCGCGTATCTTCAGACCGCGGCGTCGGGGATGGGAGAGCTGACTTTCTTCATCTCGGACGCGCTGATGGCGTTGTATGAGGCGGTATCTCAGGCGATGAAGGTATCCGTTACGGTATCGGGAGGAACGAACCTCTTGTTCCAGAACGCGTACGACTTCAAGAACGCCAGAGATGTGCTCAAAGCTCTCTCGGATTCAGATCGGCTCTCGACACTTTTGAACAGAAGCGTCAAGTCGAAGATCTACTTAGGCTCAGAGAGCGGGATCAAAGAGCTCGAGCACAGCTCCGTGACCGTTGCGCGGTATGATATCGCGGGTCAGGCGGCAGGCGCCGTCGCGGTCGTCGGTCCCATCCGGATCGACTACAAGACCGTCCTTTCAAGAGTCAAATTCACCTCGATCGTCGTCTCACAGGCGATCGGTGAGATCCTCGATCAATAACAGGAGATGAAATCATGAGCAAAGAAAAGAAAAAGCCCGAGAAAGAGGCTGTAGAAGAAAAGGAAGAGACCAAAACCGAAGAGAAAGAGGCAGAAGAAGCAAAACCCGCCGAGCCCTCTAAGGAAGAGAAGCTCTCAAAAGAGCTCTCCGATCAGAAGGACAAATATATGCGCCTCTACGCGGAGTATGAAAACTATCGTAAGCGCACCACAGCGGAGAAAGCGGCGATCTATGACGACGCTACCGCAAGAGCGATCACCGAGATCCTCCCGATCGCGGACTCCGTCACCATGGCGCTCGCGCAGTTTGAGGGAAAGGATGTCCCCGAAGAGTTCAAGAAAGGCATCGACCTGATCGCAGAACAGCTCAAGAAGAGCTTTGAGAAGCTCAATATCGAGGTCTTCGGTGAAGTCGGCGATCCCTTCGATCCCAACCTGCACAACGCGGTATCCTCTGTCGAGGATGACGCTCTCCCCGAGAACGCGATCGCGGCGGTCTATCAAAAGGGCTACAAGGTCAAGGATAAGATCATCCGCCACGCAATGGTACAGGTCGCAAACACATAATTAAAACAAGAAAAACGGAGAGTGGGCTTCGCCCGCACTCATTGATATAAATTCAGTAAAAAATATTATCTTTTAATAATCATCTGGAGGTATTCATTATGGCAAAAACAATCGGTATCGACTTAGGTACAACCAACTCATGTGTAGCAGTTATCGAGGGCGGCGAGCCCGTCGTCATCGCAAACGCCGAAGGCGCTCGCACCACTCCGTCGGTCGTCGCTTTCTCAAAGACAGGCGAGCGTCTGGTCGGTCAGGTCGCCAAAAGACAGGCGATCACCAACCCCGAGCGCACCGTCTCTTCCATCAAGAGAGAGATGGGCTCTAACTACAAGGTAACCATCGACTCGAAGTCCTACACCCCGCAGGAGATCTCTGCGATGGTTCTCTCAAAGCTCAAGGCTGACGCAGAAGCGTACTTGGGCGAGAAGGTCACCTCTGCGGTCATCACCGTTCCGGCGTACTTCACCGACGCGCAGCGTCAGGCGACCAAGGACGCGGGAAAGATCGCGGGCCTCGAGGTCAAGAGAATCATCAACGAGCCCACAGCGGCGGCTCTGTCCTACGGCATCGACAAAGAGAACGATCAAAAGGTCATGGTCTACGACCTCGGCGGCGGCACCTTTGATGTCTCCATCATCGAGATCGGCGACGGCGTTCAGGAGGTTCTCGCTACCGCAGGCAACAACCGCTTAGGCGGCGATGACTTTGACCAGAGGATCATCAACTGGATGGTCCAGTCCTTCAAGCAGGAGACCGGCGTCGACCTCTCTTCTGACAAGATGGCGATGCAGAGACTCAAAGAAGCGGCTGAGAAGTCGAAGATCGAGCTCTCCGGCGTTACCACCTCGAACATCAACCTGCCCTTCATCACCGCGGACGCCTCAGGCCCGAAGCACCTCGACCTCACCTTGACCAGAGCGAAGTTCAACGAGCTGACCGCGGATCTGGTTGACAAGACCATGGGTCCCGTGAGAACCGCTCTTTCCGACTCCGGTCTCTCGATCGGCGAGATCGACAAGGTGCTGATGGTCGGCGGATCATCCCGTATCCCCGCGGTTCAGGACGCTGTCAAGTCTTTGATCGGCAAGGAGCCCTTCAAGGGCATCAACCCCGACGAGTGCGTCGCGATCGGCGCCGCGATCCAGGCGGGCGTCTTAGGCGGCGAGGTCGATGGACTTCTGCTGCTCGATGTCACTCCGCTTTCCTTGGGTGTTGAGACCATGGGCGGCATCATGACCAAGATTATCGACAGAAACACCACCATCCCGACCAAGAAGAGCCAGATCTTCTCCACCGCGGCGGATAACCAGACCCAGGTAGAGATCAATGTCCTGCAGGGCGAGAGAGAGTTCGCAAGAGATAACAAGCAGCTCGGTCTGTTCGCGCTCACCGGCATCGCTCCCGCTCCCAGAGGTATCCCGCAGATCGAGGTCACCTTTGATATCGACGCCAACGGCATCGTCAATGTCTCCGCAAAGGACTTAGGCACCGGCGCGCAGCAGCAGATCACCATCAACAACACCTCGAATATGTCCAAGGATGACATCGACAAAGCTGTCAAAGAGGCAGAGCAGTATGCCGCCGAGGATAAGAAGAGAAGAGAAGAGGTCGACCTCAAAAACGAGGCGGAGCAGGTAGCCTATCAGGCGGAGAAGCTCGTCTCCGACAACGGCGACAAGCTCGCAGAAGACGACAAGAACACCCTGAACACCAAGGCGGCAGCCGTCAGAGACGCGATCACGAAGAACGACACCGATCTGATCAGAAGCGCGAAGGACGATCTGATGAAGTCGCTGCAGGATATCGGCGCGAAGCTCTATCAGCAGGCAGCCGCTCAGCAGCAGGCGCAGGGTGCTCAGCCCGGATCCGATCCCACGCAGGCAGGTCAGGGACAGGGCCCCGACGGTAATGTCTACGACGCGGATTATAAGGATGTTGACTAAGAAGCGCCGAGCGCCGCAGCCCTGAAATAAGACGAATTGAGCCGGGACTATCCGCAGGGTTCATAGAACCCGCAGGATGGTTGGGTGAGATCGGTTATTTCAGGAGAAGCGAAGGCGAACGAGGCGTGACATAGATACGCCGTCAGCCGATGATATTCGTTGACATATCGCGAAAACATTAATATAATGATTGCAGGGGACAGCAGCGATGTTGTTCCCTGCAATACGGATTATTCGTTGTCAGTTTTTAGTTTTCAGCTCTTATTCGGGGAACTGAGAACTATGAACTGAGAACTGTGTACTGATTAAAAGTAGGGAAATTTATGGCAGATAAAAGAGATTACTACGAAGTCTTGGGCGTGAACAAAAGCGCCTCTGACGATGAGATCAAAAAAGCATACCGTCAGGCGGCGAAGAAGTACCACCCCGACCTTCATCCCGGCGATCAGGAAGCCGAGGCGAAGTTCAAGGAGGTCAACGAAGCCTATGAGGTCCTCTCCGACAAGGAGAAGAAGGCGCGCTATGACCAGTACGGTCACGCCGGCGTAGATCCGAACTTCGGCGCGGGCGGCGCGGGATCTCCGTTCGGTCAGGATATCGACTTCTCCGACATCTTCTCGTCCTTCTTCGGCGGCTTCGGCGGCAGAAGATCGGCAAACCCGAACGCGCCCCGCAGAGGCACCGATGTGGAAACCACCATCTACATCACCTTTGAGGAAGCCGCGAAGGGCTGCAAGAAGACCGTCCAGTATAACGCCGTCACCGTCTGTAAAGAATGCTCCGGCTCCGGCGCGCAGAAGGGCACCTCCCCCAAGACCTGCCCCACCTGCGGCGGCAGAGGTCAGGTCACCGTCAACCAGCGCACCCCCTTCGGCGCGGTGCAGACCAGCAGACCCTGCGACGCATGCCGCGGCAGAGGCAAGATCATCGAGACCCCCTGCAAGGCGTGCAACGGCGCGGGTCATGTGAGAAAGAAGAAATCCGTCGAGATCAACATTCCCGCCGGCATCAACGACGAGCAGGTGCTCAATGTCTCCGGTCACGGCAACTCAGGCGCAAACGGCGGCCCCGCGGGAGATCTGCATGTATATGTCGGCGTTCGTCCTCATCCCGTCTTTGAGAGAAGAGGCGACGATGTCTGGTGCGAGCTTCCGATCACCTTCTCCCAGGCGGCATTGGGCGCGACCGTCACCGTGCCCACCTTGGACGGCAAGGTCAGCTACGATATCCACGAGGGCACCCAGCCCGGCGATATCTTCAAATTAAAGCAGAAGGGCGTCCAGCATCTGTCCGGCAGAGGCAGAGGCGACCAGTATGTCAAGGTCATCATCGAGGTCCCGAAGAACCTCTCGCAGAAGCAGAAGGATCTCATCCGCCAGCTCGATGACAGCACCTCCGACCGCAACTATCAAAAGGGCAAGAAGTTCAAAGATCGTCTGAAGGATCTGTTCTGATAATCCGCTCCGCTTCACGGCGGAGCTTTTCTTTTGGTAAATTTTTATTGTATTTCAATAAAAAATTCTTGACTTTTGATAATATCCGGATTATAATAGTGCCAGCAAACAGTAAAGGAGTCTTTCTATGAAACAGCAGCATCTATCTCTGACCTTGCGAATCATCATCATCGTACTCGCCCTGATCGGGCTCGTCTTCTATCTCTTGATCCTTCCCGAGATCGGACGCACGATGGTGTACAACAATCCCGAATTCTCTCACGCATATTATCCGTGGCTGATCGGGCTGTGGGTCTCCGCGCTGCCGTGCTTTGCGGTGCTCGTGTTCTGCTGGCTGATCACCGCGAATATCAAGCGCGACCGCTCCTTCTCGATCGAAAACGCGCGGTATATGAAGATCATCTCGATTCTCGCGGGAGCTGACGCCGTCTACTTCTTCATTTTGAACATCACGCTGCTGATGATGAATATGAACCATCCCGGGATCGTGCTCGGCTCGCTCCTCGTGACCTTCATCGGCATATGTATCTGCGCTGCTGCCGCGGTGCTCTCTCACCTGATCCTCAAAGCGGCGGATCTGCAGGATCAGAGCGACCTGACGATATAGTACATAGGAGGATTTATGGGACAGATTATCTTTAACATCGATGTCATGCTCGCAAAGCGCAAGATGTCTCTGACCGAGCTCTCGGAGAGGGTCGGCATCACCATCGCGAATATGTCGATTCTCAAAACCGGCAAGGCGAAAGCGGTGAAGGTCTCCACTTTGGCAAAGCTATGTGATGCGCTCGACTGTCAGCCCGCCGATCTATTGGAGTACAGAAAATGATGAAGAGACTGATTGCTTTCACACTTATTCCGGTCTGCCTGTTCTCCCTTGGCGGCTGTATGCGGCAAGTACAAAAAGCCGATACCATCGAGCCGATGAAGTCGTTTTTGACGAAAGATTATAAGGGGATCGAATGGCAGGGCGGACACTATCTCCCCTACACTGTCGTAGATAAATCCGACATGACCCTCTGGATCGGCATCGTCGACGGCGACGAGAAGGACAGGGTCTATACCTACAAGGAATATTCCGAGAAAGAGTGGCTTATCAACTGCTACGAATCGGGGCTGATGGACGCGCCGATGCTTTACAGAGAAGAGCATGTGACCGATATCCCCGCGGATCTGAGGTCTGAATACGAGTGGAACGAGGAGGGATAATACTAATATTCAATTAAACGCTTTAATAATCCAATCTCTGGCAGTAATGCTCGTAATGGTGTGTGCAGAGATACTGCGGATAGTATCACTCAAGCG
>CAJOII010000030.1 GCA_905234535.1 uncultured Ruminococcus sp. | reverse complement strand
TACAAATTCTGTCAATATTTTCAGAGACTTTTTGTGGAATATTTTGGAGATTTGCAGAACAAAAGAAAACAGCGGTCACGGATGATGCCGTGACCGCTGAATGTTATCGGATCGGTTTTCCAATGTTATCGTTTGAGGGCAGGGATGCGAGCCACTTCTGGATATAGGTCGCGTCGATGATCGTTGCTTTGCCGTCACCGTCCGTATCGGCAACCGCGTCGTTAAACACAAACGAAAGCGGGATGCTCGCGAGCTTCTTCTGGATAAAGGTAGCGTCGACGATCGTCACTTTGGAGTCGCCGTCTACATCGCCGAGCAGCAGAGGCTTCTCTGTCGGGAGAGTAGGCTGTGTCGGTTCTGTCGGCGTTGTAGGTTCTGTCGCTTGTGTAGGCTGCGTCGGCTCTGTAGGCTCTGTTGCCTGTGTCGGGGTGGTGGGTTCTGTCGCTTCCTGAACGCCCTCCCCTATATAGTCAAATAAAAAGTAATTATACTCTACATTATTCTTTGAGATACTCATATTGCGGTCGTACCAGTTCGCCTTGTCGTAGAAGATCTTGACCGTATGGGTACCCTTCTCGAGATCGAGAGAGAGATGAGTGCTCGTCTGGTTCTTGTGGTTGCTGTAGACCTCGGGGAATACGAGCGAGCCCATATCCTTACCGTCGACATACACGGAACGGATCGCGCAGCTGACGCCGGAGGTGGCGTCGCCCGAGTTGTTGTAAATACCGCTGAGCAGATACCTTCCCTTCTTGGAGATATTCACGCTCAAAGTCAGCTCCGCGCTGCGCGAGCGGTTATCGATGACATATCCCGAGGAGATCAGGCTGCTGCTCGAGACAGATCCGCTTTCCGCTTCTATCTTGATCCTGTCGGGGCTGATGACGATCGGCTTGCTCAGCTCTGAACAGATCCCTTCAGAGGACACCGCCATCAGGCTGTAGCAACCGTAAACGGTCGTATCCACCGTATAGCTGCCGCCGCTGACATCGACATACTCGCTGCCTGTCCACAGCTTGTAGGTCAGACCGCTTTTAGTACTCCAGCGCAGCTTGCCGCCTGAATAGGTCATGACCGGCATATCGGGACACACGACGAGGTTGTCCTCGGACTTGTTGATCTTGTAGGACGCGCCGCTTTTTTCCATCTCGATCTCGATCGTATGTCTGCCGGTACTCTCAGGAGGAAACACATAGCTCTCGATGTCCTTCTTCACACCGTCGACCGCAAAGGACTTGACCCTGTCGCCTTCGCCCGAGAGGCGGATGGTGAGGGTAGAATTTCTGTATTTGAAGTTTGAAAGCTCAAACGGGCCCTGCATCCAGCTCGGGATATAGGGGTCAAAGCTGATTCCGTCCTCATCGTAGTTCATGCCGAACATGACGCGGTAGTAACCAGCTAAGGTCCCTGCGATCGACCAGAGCTGCTGGTCGGATTCGACGCCCTCGCCGGTGAGGTAGTTGATGACTTCCTTATTGGTCAGCGAAGTCGCCGCGCCACGCACATTCGAGTTGAAGATCTCCTCTGCGAGAGCCTTGTTGCCGTGATAGGCGGCGCCGACCATCAGGGTAGACTCCCACCCGGGCCAGATGCCTCGATTATGATAAACTTTGTTAGCGTTAGACAGCTTGCCCTGCTTCTGCGGATAGACCGTGTCCGCGCCGTAGGGTACCAGCGGAGAGTTCTCACAGATCTGATCGAGCTGAGAGTCGGTCCCGATATCAAACCAGAGCGCAAAACCATTGCCGAGCACATCGGTCTTCTCTGAGAGGACGCTGCCCATATATTCGGGATACTCCCACGAGGAGTAGAGCCCCATATCACCGTTCCAGAGCCTGTCGCTGATCTTCTGTTTCAAGTCTCCTGCCATCTTAGCCCAAGACTGCTCGGCCGCCTCACCTTTTGAGAGGACTCTCGCCGCTTTGCTCATGATCTCGAGCACACGGCAGTAGATCGCGTTGACCGAGGCGGTCTTGCTCTCCGCGATGGCGCTCAGACCGCTGTCGTAGGTCTCGCTCGTCCAGTCGGGATAGGTCTGATCACGCCAGTCAAGACCGCAGGTCTCTCCGCGGAAAAGTCCTGCGTCGGTGTCGTAGGCGACATTCATATCCTGCATGATCGTGTTGCTGCAGATATCGTAGAAATAGCTCAGATGCTCTTTGTTGCCGTCCGCGAGGTAGGTCTCCCAGACGGAGAGCATGGTGATGATCTTGTCGGTAGAAACGGGATAGGAGCCGCCGGTGCCTGTGTCCTGCTCAAAGACGGACACGCCTCCTGAGCTCTTGACCTTCTCGCGCTCACAGTTGTAGCTGATCTCGGGGAATACCCACGAGAGCGAATAGAGGTTTGAGAGCGCTGTGTCGCGCGTCCAGACCTTCTGCCACGATGTACCGGTGTAGAAGACCTCGCCGAAGGAATCCTTGTTGATGCTTTTGACAGCCTCTTCGAGACTGAGGTTGTAGACCGCCGCGGCGAGCGGAGAATTCTGCGCCGTGAACACGGGATAAGCGGAGAGATTCTTGGACCGGGTCCATGTCTTTTTGGAGCCGGTCATATAGGAGATGATCGATGTCGGCGAGTCGGCATAGGCGCTGTATCCCGTATCGACGACCCTGTCGGGCTTGAGCTGATAGTCATAAGAGCTGTATTCGAAGCCCCACTGGGAGCTTGTGTAATATACAGGGACATTCGTCGCCTGAGCGCTGCCGCCGAGGCTCTCGATATTGATCACCGCTTTGTCGTTCTTCGCGTTGACGAAGCGCGCCGCTCCCATCGTAGTGTCGACCTTCCAGCTTGTGTTCGAGCCGGACGCGGACGATACACTAACGACCTTGGTGCCGCTGAGGGCCGCGTAGTTCTTCGTAGAGTTGTTCTGAAGATAATACGCGCCGCTGCCGTCAGAGAGAATATTCCAGTAGGCTGAGGCGGGATAGGATGACTGCGCGCTCTGATAGGAGACCGCGCCGTTCTTCTCAACAAGCACCAGATCGCTGTGTTCCATCCACTTGGATCTCAAGACGACCTTCTTGACATCCGCCTCAAGCGATGAATGAGGATATGCCCCTATTGTGTTGTTGTCCGCGTAGGCGATAAAGGTGACATCACAGGCGCGGTCGAGCGTCAGGCTCTCGTTGCCCTGAACAGGCGCCTGAAAGGAGCTCCAATCCGCCGTCGCCGCCTTGTATTCATAGCTGCCCTTATCAAGGTGGATCGTGATCAGGTAGCGGCCGTTCTCGGCAGTCATCGCGTAGCTCGAAAGCGCCTCCCACCCGTTAAAGGTACCGCGCAGATAAACCGCTGCGGCAGACGCGCTCGGCACGGATGAAATTACCGTTGTCAGACAAAGGATCATCACAAGGATCACACCGATCATTTTCAGTGATATTCTTTTCATACAAACACCTCCGTTTACGAAACTGTCAATATAAGTTAATTATACTGAATCGTCGGATAAAAAGCAATAGCGGGATGCCTCTCTTCTGCGAAAGCAGCCTTACAACTGCTTCGCGATGAATCGCGAAAAAGGGTATCATCGCCCTGAACGCGGTGCTTAGAAATAAGGTCTATGGAGAACATTCAATAACCCATTTTCTCCAATTCACGCACCATTTCAAGATAAAAATCAACAATATCAGTGATTCCGTCACTTCCCTTTTTACAGGTGAACGGACAGCGTCGAAGATCGATTTCGTCGGCATGTGAAATACCTCGATGTGTTGCGCCGGTAAATACTCCGCGAAAGTTACCCCACTTAACTGCTCTTGGTGTTAAAAGGCCATCATTCTCACCCTCGATACATTTCACGACAAGATGCTGGAACCATTCTAACATATCGCTGAACGGCGTAGAAAATGTGAAAGCGTAGCTCTGATAATACACATCCGGTGAATCGGGATTCTCCGCATTGAATTTATCAGCATGATGGGTGGTAAACGACTCAAACACCCGATACGCGTTTGGCTGTTTATCCCCTAAAAGTCTCAGCCAAAGATCAGAACAGACGGCAATGAAATGTATTATCCACTTTGGCAGGCTCATAATCTTATCCATCGTATAAGAGCCGTTGTGGGGTGTGCTGACGGTCGAAAGCGACGCAATGAATTTGTCCATCCCGAGCGACGAGATCGCGTAACGAATATCCAGACCGCCCTTTGAGTGAGCGATAACATTCAACTTTTCAGCGCCGCAGGTGCTGAGTATTTCGTGAATTTTTTGCGCTAAAAAAACACCGTTGCTTTCAATAGTACCGTTGCTGTCCTGTCCACCGAAATAAACGATACAACCTTCTTTTTCAAGAGCCTTCGGTATCCTGCCCCAATAGCCTATGTGTTTGTAATCCCGAAAACCCATTCCGTGAACTAACAGAATAGGATACTTTAAGTTAATCATAGCTTGCACCCTCTTTTCTTGATATCATAGCTGCTGATTCAACCGAGGAGGTCCGGGGGAACATATCGACGGGGGTTATTTCTTTTACGGAATAATTCTGTGCGGTGAAGAGAGCGAGGTCTCTCGATAATGTGGCGGGGTCACACGAGACATAGACAACCCGATCGGGGCTCATCCCTACGATCGTGTCGATCAGCTCGGGGGTCAGACCTTTGCGCGGAGGATCGACAATGACGACATCGGGGCTGACGCCCTCTTCTCTGAGCATAAGAGCGGCTTTAGATGCATCAGAGCAGATGAAGCGGGCATTATGGATGCCGTTCTCCAATGCGTTTGACCGGGCGTTCTCCACCGCGTCCTCGATGATTTCGACACCGATCAGCTCTCGGCAGTCATCCGCCATCGAAAGCCCAATGGTGCCGGCGCCGCAGTAGAGATCGAGAAGCACCTCATCGCCCGAAAGGGCGGCGTAGTCCCTCGCCTTCTGATACAGACGCTCAGCAGAAGAGCGGTTGACCTGATAAAACGACAGGGGTGAGATCGCAAAGCGCTTGCCGCAGAGGATGTCAGTCAGATATTCGCCGCCGTACACCGTTCGGTTTTTTGCTCCCAAGATCACATTGGTGTCGTTGGGATTTGTATTGATCACGATCGACTTGATCTGCGAATATTTTTCTTTCAAAGAATCAAAAAGCTCGTCGCTGTGGGGGAAGTCATCTCTTCCGGCGACCACACAGACCATCACATCCGCGCTGCTTTCGGCATATCTTAGATACAGGTGACGGATACCGCTCCGGTTATTCTCGGTGTATATCAATTCAGGATATTTTTCGAAAAAAGAATAAAATTCCTTCGCGATCTCGTTGAAAACCGCGGGAGACAGCCTGCAGTCGAGCTCTTGAACGATCCGGTGGCTGTGGCGCGCGTAGAAACCCATCACGGGATTGCCCTCCCGATCAAACGAGACAGGGATCTGCGCCTTGTTACGGTAGGCATCAATATTCTCTGAAGGAATAATTTCTTGTACTAATGACGCGTCAAGATGACCGATCCTCGTGACCGCGTCGATCACCTTCTGCCGCTTGATCCCAAGCTCCGCAGAGTAGCTTATATGCCGATAGACACAGCCGCCGCACTTCTCACACACAGCGCAGTCGGGCGTGATCCTGTCTTCTGAGGGCGTGATCAGCGACTCGATCTTGCCGTAGGCGATGTTCTTCTTGACCTTAAGGATCCTCGCATCAAGCACATCTCCCACCGCGGTGTTCGGCACAAAGACGACGATGTTCTCATCCGTTCTTCCCACGCCGTCGCCGTCAGAGGTCATCGAAACAATATTCAGTCTGATGATGTCGTTCTTTTTCATATAGCTTATGCCTCCTGCAGTTACTCATATTATACCGTTCAACGCGGGCTTATTTTTCTTTAAAACAATAATACTTACAATTTTGTTACGGTATTGAAAGAAGAGAAAAAATTTGTTATAATAAACATAATTACAGAATAACAGCGATGTATCGCTTCATATACAGCCGCGTACAAAAGGCGGCGCAAAGGGGTAATTTTATGAACTACGATCATCTTCTCGATAATATCAGAAGAATCCACTTTATCGGCATCGGCGGGTCGGGTATGTGCCCGCTCGCAGAGATCCTGCACTCGGAAGGGTTTGAGCTTTCGGGATCCGACATGAACGAGAGCGACACCTTAGAGCGCATCAAAAGCTACGGCATCCCGGTATATATGGGACACCGCGCCGAGAACATCAAGGGCGCAGAGCTCTTGGTATACACCGCCGCAGTCAAGAAGGACAATCCGGAGCTCATCGCCGCAAAAGAGCAAGGAATCCCCGCAATCGAACGCTCGATCATGCTCGGCATCGTCACCAGAAGATACAACCGCTCCATCGCGGTATCGGGTACCCACGGTAAGACGACCACCACCGCGATGCTCAGTCAGGTGCTCATCGGCGCGGGGTTCGACCCCTCCGCGATCATCGGCGGCAAGCTGCCCTTCATCGGCGGCAACTCGTATGTCGGTCAATCCGACATCATCGTGTGTGAGGCGTGTGAGTATGTCGACACCTTCCTGGAGCTGACACCGTATATCTCGCTGATCCTGAATATCGACGCGGATCACCTTGACTACTTCAAGACGCTCGACAACATCAAAAGATCGTTCAACAAATTCGCGCATCTGACCACAGGAATCGTCATCTATAACGGCGACGACGAGAACGCGCTCGAGGCGCTCTCGGATGTCACGATTCCGATGATCACCTTCGGATTCAGAAAAACCAACGACTACTACGCCGCGAACCTCAGATCCTTAAAGGGCGCTTCAAAGGAGTTTGACCTGATGTACAAGGGCGAAAAGCTCTGCGACATCGCGCTGAAGGTACCCGGCAGACATAATATCTACAACGCGCTCGCCGCGGCTGCCTGCGCGCACTACTTAGGAGCTTCCCCTGAGCAAATCGCAGAGAATCTTCACAAGTTTTCAGGCGTTCACCGCCGCTTTGAAATCCTCGGACATCCGCAGGGGATCACGGTCGCGGATGACTTCGCGCATCATCCGACAGAGCTCACCTCTACCCTATCCGCAGCGATGGAGATGGGATTCAACAGAGTATGGGCGGTCTTCCAGCCGCATACCTTCAGTAGAACCGCAATGCTGCTCGATGACTTTGCGAAGGCGCTCTCGATCCCGGATAAGGTGATCATCTCGGAGATCCTGCCGGTCAGAGAGACCAACACCTACAATATCTACAACACCGATCTCGGCGACAAGGTGGAGGGCTCCGTCTGCATCGACACCTTTGAGGACATCACCAACTATATCGTCAAGAACGCGAAAGAGGGCGACCTCGTCCTCACCTTAGGCGGCGGAAATGTCTATATGTGCGCGAATATGATCCTGAAAGCGCTCTCTACGGAAGAGTGAGATACAATTCATCATTCATAATAACTGATAACAGAAAAGTCTCCCATAATCGGGAGACTTTCTTCGTTATGCTCTATCAGAATCGAGAAACTCGATGACCGCTTCGCGGGAGAGCTCAGGAAGCTCGAGGGTGTTCTCGGCTTCGCGCATATTCTCGAGGTAGTGGGCGTCGGAGTTCGTCACGATATGAAGGGTATCGAGGATCGGATGAAGAGCGCTGAGCTCTCTGAGCTTACTCTTATCATACAGCTCGGCGGTCTTGAAACCGCACATCGGGTCGATCTCGCCCAAGACAGAGAGGATCGAGAGAGAATCGCGGTCGATATGGGCGGGATAACAGATACCTCCCATCTTCTTCGCCTCACAGTAGGCGTCCATGATACTGATGCCGGACGAGGGCAGGAGCAGATGCTCGATCTCCCCGATCTCTTCGTCGCTGTCGTTCATCATCACCTGTCTGCCGTAGATCTCAGCTCTGTTTCTGATCTTGATGCGGCGCGAATCAACATACTCGCAAAACGCAAGCGCCCGCTCTAAGGTTGGAAACAGACAGACCGCGTGGATATCCTCGGTCGTCGTCAGCTCCATCCCGGGGATCACCAATAGCCCTATCCGCTCGCCCGCCTTGATCGCCGCCTCACAGTTCAAAGAGGTGTTATGATCGGTCAGCGCGATCACATCGAGTCCCAAGAGCTTCGCCATATTGACGATGTTGTTCGGCGTCATCTCCATATCCCCGCAGGGAGACAGGCAGGAATGGAGATGAAGATCGTAGAAATACTTCTTCATATGCTTACAGAAGCGACGCGATCTTGACCGCTAAGCGGTAGCTGTTCTCAGCTGTTCTGAGGATGGTCACGCCGTGGATCTGAGCCTTGTTCTTCGCGTCGGCGTCCAGAGCGGCGTTCTCTACCAGAACGATGCAGGCGGTATCCGCCAAGGTAGCGACCGCGATGGAGTTGATGTTTCCCATCACCGTCAGCCACGCGGAATCAGCGGGCGCTCTGCCCATGACCCACGAGAGCAGATCGCCGATGTAGCAGTCGACGACCTCCCTGTCAAGATCATCTTCGACCAAAATCTCAAGATCACATTTTTCGATCAATTCTCTGACGGTCATTCGGCACCTCATTCTTTCTCATCATCAAAGAGCTCGGGATGTGAGCTCATATAGTCATCATAAACTTTCTGTGTATACTCGTCGGGATCGAAAAGATCCTCTGAGAGGACAAACTCCTTACGGTTGAGCTTTATAAGGATCTTATCATCGCCTTTTGCGGACTCTCCCTGTGCCTTTCTCATAACCGCCGCTTTATACTTTGCGTACTTTCGAAGACGGAGGTTATAAAGCAGCCTTCTGTCCGCCTTGCTGTAGTCGGAGGAGGGTACAAAAAGCGCTCTTAAGACCGCCGCAAAAAACGACATCACGATATTCCCTATAAGCGTCAAAGCGGAGGGAGAAGAAGACTCGCTCTCGATTTGACAGTCAAAATATTCTTTTTCGCGTTCTGTCAGCAATTCTCTGTTATATTCGCTCATAGTGTATTCTTCAACTGGTCATAGACGGACTGGATCTTCTCTTTGAGCTTGTGGATGCAGTCGGTCTCTTTCGCGTTGCCCTTGACGATATCCTCCGCCATCGCGCGGCAGGTGGGCGCGCCGCAGGAGCCGCAGTCGAGCTTGGGAAGCGTCTCGTAGATCTGCTCCATGCGGTCCATCATCTCCATCGCTTCCATCAGATCGTCAGAAAGACGGAAGGAGTCCGCGTTGAACTCGAGCTCTCTCTCCCACTTCATCTTATCCATATCCTGCTCTTTGAGATGGTTCAGAGAGACAGGCATATATTTTCTCAGGTTACCGATCCTCGCCTGCGCGACATACGGGTTCTCGACCGTGAGCACGCCGCCGACACAGCCGCCGGAGCAGGCGTTGAGCTCGATGAAGTCGACATCGCGGATGTGCTCGTCCTCAAGTTCCTCCAAGACGCGGATGACATTCTCGATGCCGTCTGCGGCCAAGTACTTCTCGCCGAGCATCGCGGCGCTCTCGCCGCCCGAGGTCGCCCAGCCGACACCGATAAGCCCTGACTTTGCGATCGGCTCGACCACCGTGAGATGATCCATCGCGTGGGTCAGCTCGGGATAGATCTGAGAGATGGCGATCGCGCCCGAGACCGCGCTCTTTTCGATCGCATTCGGGGAGTTGATCTCGGTCACCTTCGCGGCGCAGGGGGTGATGAAGAAGACCCCGATATCGTCATCGTCGACGCCGGTCATATTCATTACCTCAGCCCTTGCCATCCTCGCCGCTACCTCCATGGGCGCGAGCAGGGGCAGGACATTATCGCACAGCTCGGGAAAACGGATCTTGATGAGTCTGACGATCGCGGGACACGCGGAGCTGATGATGGGCTTCTCGAGAGTTCCCTCTCTGATTAGCTGCCTTGTCGCTTCGCTGACAAGCTCAGCGGCGCGGGAGACCTCATAGATATGGTCGAAGCCAATCGCTCGAAGTCCCGTGAGCACGATGTCGATATCGTCAAGATTATTGAACTGGCCGAACAGTGCCGGCGCGGGGATCGCGACTTTGATTTTATACTGCCCGATCTCTTCGAGCTGGTTCGAATGCGCTCTCTTCGCGTGGTGCGGACAGATGCGGATACACTCGCCGCAGTCGATGCACCGCTCCGCTAAGATGTGCGCCTTGCCGTCATGGATACGGATCGCCTCTGTCGGGCAGCGCTTGAGACAGTTGGTGCATCCGCAGCATTTAGACGCGTCCAGCTCAACAGAGTGAAAATAGTTGTTCATAATATTCCTCTCGGTAGTGAAGATGAGATAACTTTAAGCGTTATCCGCTCATTCTTCATTCCTGATACTTACTGGTTGACATTCACCGTCAGATAGAGGTTGGTGCCGACGCCGATCTCGGTCTCTATCCGCATTTCGTCGGTGTATTTCTTGATATTCGGCAGACCCATACCGGCACCGAAGCCTAAGTTGCGGACATTATCGGGCGCGGTGGAGAAACCCTCCTGCATCGCCTTTTCTACATCGGGGATACCGGGGCCCTTGTCGGAGAGAAGAATCTCGACGCGGTCGGGATAGATGTCGATATCGGTAAAGCCGCCGTCGGCGTGGATGACCATATTGATCTCCGCCTCGTACATCGCGATCGCGACGCGGCGGATCGCGTCGGTGTTGTAGCCGAGGGCTTTCAATCGCTTCTTAACGGCGCCCGAAGCCTCACCCGCGCGGGTGAAGTCCTCGCCGGAGACATCGTAGTGCAGATGGATACAGTTGCTCATACCGCGGTACCTCCCGAGAGGCCTCCCTCATAGAGCTTGCCGCAGGCGGTGAACATCCTGTAGCGGGTCTGGATCAGGGTAATGCCCCTGCTCTTCGCGAGAGAGATGATCGACTCGTCCGGATATTTGCCTCTGACGAACACGATGCACGCCATATCCATCATCTCGGCGGTCCTCACCACCTGGGGATTGACGAGCCCTGTCAGCAGCACCGACTGATCCTTGACGAACGCCAGCACATCGCTCATCATATCGGAGCCGCAGGCGGTCTTGATCTCGGTGTCGAGGTCGCCCTCACAGATTACTTTGCCGTCGAGTAAATCAATAATGTCTTTTACTACCATTTTCTTCATCCTTTCATACTTTTTGAAAGTAATATACAAGTTAATGATATCATATTCCGAATGGGAATACAACAACAATCTTCATTTATCGAGACAATTTTTCATACAAAAACAGGAAGGACACAGAATCCTTCCTGCATATGAAATCATGTATAGTATTTTTTCTTCTTTGTTGCCTTACGGTAGTCTCTGAAGAACGGCACATAGCGGATCACAAGGCGGAACACACCGTCGATGATCAGCGCGATCCCGACGCCAAAAATATAGCGGAATATATGCTCGGACGGGATGATGAGGAACGCGATACCGAAGCCCCCGCTGACGACCGACTCAAAGATATAGACGATCCGCTTGAAGAGATCCTGCCGCTCCCCGATCGCCTTGTCCACCGACACGAAGGTGACGATCATCGCGACAACACCGAAGAGCACCGAACCTAAGATATACATTGCCTGATCCCTCAACAGCACGACGATACAGACGATGATCATCGAGATGCACAGATACATCCGATACCGAAGGTTCAGGAAATTCCACTTTGCCTTGATCAGCTGCTTGACGGTGAAGATCATCTCCGCGACCGTCACGGCGACAAAGACAAGTTTCGCAAACAGCTCGAGCAGATAGTCGGGCGCGATGATGCAGAACACACCGACTAAGATCATCGCGATGCTCTTGGGGATGACATTCTTATGCACCCACTGCACAAAACCGTTCCTGCGGATATCGCGGAATGTATCGCCGAAGATCGCCTTGACGGGCAAAGACGCTACCGCGCGCTTGGTTGAGGCGCTCGTGCCCAGCATTGAGACCGCTATGTTCTCAATCGTATCCACAGAGAGCTTCGAGAAGTCCTCTACGGTAGCGCAGCCGTTTTGAGCCAAGTTATCGAACAGCTCGTTGACGAATACCTCTCTCTCCCCTATGGTGATCCCCGAGACCCAGCCGTTGATCATCTCGCTCAGATTCTCCGACTCAGGAACGAACTCTCTGACCCGCTTGAGCCTGCCGTGATCGATCCCCCATGAGAACAGATCGTGCTGCATCACGCCTTCGATCGGTGAGTCGACGATGATGGTATGGTTGAGTTTCGGCTCGAATAATTTGCCGATGACACAGAAGGCGGGGCGAACAGAGGTAGTCTTGCGGTTGACGCGAGCGATCTCGGAGGTGTTCATCACCTCTTCGCACAGTCCCGGCGCATCTAAAAGATAGACCTGCTCGATCTTGTCCCACAGCTCGTAGCTCAGCATACAGCAGGCGTAGAGCGCCATGTTGCCGCCCTTGGAGTGGCCGCCGATGTAGTTCTTGAGACCGTCCTTGATGTGCTCTTTCGCGTATTCGAGCGCCAGGCTCTGCGCCTGCGTCTTCTGAAAGCAGATCATGAAGTCCTCTTTCCAGCCGGTCATGGTGTCGTCTGTGCCACGAAACGCGATGAAGGAGAAGTCGCCCTCACGCTCAAAGGTGACGGCAGAAAACTGGATCGCCTGCTCTCTGTCGGAATGCTCGACATAGTCGATGACCCTGAGATCGGAGAAACGACGCGACTTTGCGAACAGCTTGAAGAACTCGGCGGTCGATGCGCTCGCCCATGTGCCGGAGATATTCACATTCACATGGCGTTCGGACGCGATGCGGTCATACAGCGCAGACAGCTTAAGCGGCAGGTCGGTATACTGCCCGAACAGCTTTAGGTCAAAGTACGACGCCTCGCACAGCACGATCGCGTCCGCCTCAGAGAACTCGAGCTCCTCAAAGCTGAACCGCCCCATCCACTTCAGATAATCGATGATATTGTCCATCCGCTCACCTCCCCATATACCGTTTCTACAAGTTATTTTATATCATAAAACCGAAAAAAACAATAGCGAATTCGTGAATATCAGAAGAGCTGATATCCATATGCGGTCTCGGAGAGGTCGACGGCTTAAAAGGCGCGAACTGCTACCACGACTATCATCCGTTCTTTAAGGGGATCTCAAAGCGGATCTATACCGACGAAGAACTTGACAGGATGAACGCCGAGGAGAATACCCCGAAAGAGTATCGCGGGAAACAGTATACGACTTATGAAGCGCTGCAACGGCAGCGTCGGCTCGAGACCACACTCAGAGCGCAGCGTCAGGAGATCAAGCTCTTAGAACAGGGGCACGCCTCAGAAGATGACATTCTCGCCGCGAAAGCGAGATACTTTAAAACTTCATCCGAGTATGCTGAGTTTTCAAAGGCGATGGGTCTCCCACAGCAGAGAGAACGCGTCACGGTTGACGGTCTCGGCACGATCAAGAATACCCTGAAAACATCAGAAAATATCCCGTCTTCATCGGGTGGAAATTCTTCTGAAACTGTTGAAAAATCGGGAGAAAGTGATATAATAAAATCAAATGAAGGATTTAAATGTGAAGGTGATTATCTCCGAGAAGTAATGGGAAGCGCAAAAGACAATAACTCCGCTGAATTACAAACGATGATTGATGATGTTGTTGCAAAAGGCGGAAAGGTAGAGCTCTTACCCAACAATACCAAAATGGTGTGTAACATTTTCGAAGGAAAACCCGGCACGATTGAGGTCGATGAAAATATCTCTTTAGGGGGATTCAGGCACGAATACAGGCATTTTCTTGACGATCTGAAAGACGGTCATAAAGGAATCGGGTTTTATCTTAAAGACAAAGATAGATTCTTTGAATATGAACGAAGAGGTTACGAAGAGGAGATTAAAACAGCAGAAGAATTTGGCTGTTTTGAGATAGTCGACAAAATTCGAAAACAGATTGAGAAAAGGAGGCGTGAGATATATGGCGATGGGAATAACTGAGAAAGTTTCGTTTATGCTGGATAGAGCAAAACAAGGAAACTGTTCTGAAAAAGATTTACAAACTATTATATCTTTCGCAAATCTTTTTTCAGATGATATGATTCTCGGGCGCGTATTTGGTTATTCTATTGGTGCTTATGCTATAGCAACTTTAAAATGGATTAACAGAGCTAACACTTTAAAAGCGTTTAAAGAGCTATACAACAACCTGACAAAACAACAGAAACTTGAAGTCGATGAACTGATACAAAGAGAATTGTATTTACAGTATTGATTTCTCAACCGCTTTGCAGAAGCAAGGCGGTTTTCTTATGCCCGAAAAGAGGTGATTATATGTATATCAGAGCGATTCAGCTCTTCTTAGACAGAGAGGAGGACTTTAAGATGCGGGATCTGGGCGATATCTGGGAGGTCTCCGAGACCCGCGGAAAGAAGCTCATTGAGCCGGGCTTTGCTGTAGAAGCAAAAAAGCCAAAGAAACCGAAAAACTCACCGCACGGCTGATGTCGCGCGGTGAGTGCTGTTATCGGGGATTTATGAGGTGATGGCTTTGCAAATAAAAAGGAGATAAAACAAAGTGAAGTGACCCCGATGACCGTGATTTAGTTGCCGAAGAACCCGCCGAAGGGATCCTGCTCGTTCCGGCTGTTGTCGGTGGTGGTCGAACTGCTGTCGGGTCTGCGCTCCTCTAAGGTCAGGGTCAGTTTGCCGGTCTGACCGGAGCGCTCAAGCTCAAACTCTACCTGATCGCCCGCTGAAAGAGCGCTGATGATGCTCTCAATCTCGGACGAGGACGAGACCTCGGTGCCGTTTACGCTGATCACTCTGTCGCCTACTTGGAATCCCGCGGAAGAAGCGTTCGAGTTGCGGTTGATCGAATAGATATATACGCCGGGGGTGGAGTTGCCGTAGTAGTACATTGAGTACATCGAGTTCGTCAGATCGACGAAATTCATACCGGTATCGCCTCTGCCGGTGACATAGCCGTTATCCTTGAGGTCAGAGAGAATCTCGACGACATTGTTGATCGGGATGACAAAGCCGATGTTGTCGATGGTCGCGCCGGAGGAAGAACTCGAGGACTTTGCGACGACGATGCCGATGAGCTCGCCCTGACCGTTGAAGGTACCGCCGCCGGAGTTGCCGGGGTTGATCGCGGCGTCTGTCTGCAACAGATGCATGGTCTGGCCGTCGATGACGATCGAGCGGTCAAGCGCCGAGATGATACCCTCGGATACCGAGCCGCCGAGAGTGCCTAAGGGGTTGCCGATGACGACGGTCTTGTCGCCAACCTTGAGGCTGTCGGAATCGCCGAAGACAGCGGGGGTCAGTCCGCTCGCGTCGATCTTCAGCAGCGCGATGTCAACGACATCGTCCGCTCCGATGACGGTCGCGTCGTAGCTCTCGCCGGAGTGGAGAGTCACCTTGACGGATGAGGCGCCGTCGATGACATGGTTGTTCGTGATGATATAGCCGTCCTCGGAGATGATGACGCCCGAGCCCGCGCCGGTCGCGATATACTGACCGTAGAAGGAGGAGGTCTGCATCACTTCGGTAGTGATCTCAACGACCGAATCCGCTACCTCCTCAGTGATCTGAGAGGTAGACTTGTCGACCAGCGCCGATGAGTCCGCGCTTGTGGTCTCCGCCGTGACCTGATGGATCACCATGGTATCGCCCGCGGCTTCGATCTTTGAGGAGTTCAGGCTCTGCGCCAGCATACTGCCGCCGAAGCCCGCAAAGCCGGAGACGATCAGGCACAAGACCATAATCAGCGCGACCGCACCTGCGCCGAGCTTCGCCTTCTGCGGCTTCTGCGCGGTACCGGAGGGCGGGGCGGTATACATATGCTGCGGCTGATGATATGCGTAATTTGACGAGGGCTGCGCGGGGGTGGTTCTGACATACGACTGATGATAGTAGCCGCTCTCGCTCTGCGACGGATGCGCGTAGCCCTGCGGGGTATCATTCTGCGAAGCCGAGTAGCCCTGATAGCTTTGCTGCGGCTGACTGAAGGGATCGGTGTACGGATTTGTGAACACACGGTCGGCAGCGCTCATATCCTCCGTATCTTCTTTGACAGCGCTCTCGAATGAAGTCGCCGACGACTCGTCTGAAATCTTCGAATCACTGTAGATATCCTGATAGGACGGATAGTCGCTCTGAGATACAGGAGCAGCTTCTTCAAACGCGGACGCGGCGTCGGTGTCCGCCGTTGTCACTTCCTGCGCGCTGCTCTCCTCTGCAGGGGGAGTCTGCTCGCTGCTGTTGAGCTCGTCATATTTATTGATGAATTCTTCTGACATTTTTGTTTCCTCCTTGAAGTGTCTGAGATATGATCGACTGAGAATGCTTTCTTTCTTAGTACAGCTATAGCATAATCCGATAAAGTGAAAGAATTATGATACACAAATGAAGGTTTTTTTAAAAAAATATGAAAAATTTGTGAATGCCATTTTATAACTCTTGTCAGGAATTATTCTGCCGCTGACGGTCGATCACCATCTGCAAATACGGCAGCAGCTCAAAGCCCATACGCTCGTACAGTCGTTTGGCGCCGATATTGTAGTCCTCTACCTCGAGCCTTAAACGCATGATATCGGGGATCGATTTGAGATAAGTGAAAAACTCGGTCGCGAGCCCTCTTCCCCTGTACTTATCGTCGATATAGATCTCCTCGATCGTGACAGAGACGCCGCCCGCCTCCTGAGAGAAGGTCTTCGACAAAAGCGCAAAGCCGCAGGGCGTATCGTCACACTCGAAGATGTAGCACTTGAGATAAGTATCCGATCGCATCAGCTCGTCAAAAGTGCGGTCATAGTTCTCCTTCGGAACGGGCGCGTTGACCGCGTCGGTATGGTAGAAGATATCCGCATAATACTTGTAGATCTCTCTATCCGATTCTCTGATCTCTCTGAACATAGTATCACCTGTTTCTCTATGATTATCAATGAGTATTGTAGCACAGAAAACAAAAAATGACAATCGGAATATCGCGGACATTATTATTCTGAAAAAGAAATTTGAATAGTCATTTTGTGTCAGCAAAACCCGCGGGGATATTCCCGCGGGCATCTTCGTTCTATCTATTCATTCTCCCTTGAGGAAGGTGTGAAGAAAATCCTTGAACACAGGCTCCCACGCGGATTCGTGGTGAGGTTGTTCTGCGCGGAGATCCTTTATGAAAAACGATTTGGGATAAACCTGCTCCAACACTTCACAGACGGTCTCAACGCAGGACATGATCTCCCGCTCGAGTCCCATCTCGCCGCCTGAGTAGATCCAAAGATTAGGCAGCTCCTCTTTGATCATTGAGCATATCCAGCGATCCAAATCATCCGTATGATACATCATAAACGCCGGTGAGAATACGCCCGCATACGAAAAACGATCGGGATGGCTCAAAACAGTGAAGAAGCTCTGCAAACCTCCCGAAGAGCTGCCGCAGAAAGCGGTATACGCTCTGCCCTTCTTCACAGGGAAGCGCGCTTCTGCCACGGGGATAACGGTATTCAGTACGAAATCGTCGAACCGCTCTCCCTCGGGAATCATCATCCTGCGCATCTTCTTCGGCATATCGGGAGGAAAGTTGAGCGCGCCGATATCTTTCGGGGTGAGCTCCTTCGTGCGTTGTAAGGGGGAGGTATCGTTATGGATGCCGACGATGATCGCCGCCTTGCCGCTAAGACTTCGCTCGGCGCGGACCGCCTCCATCGTGTGCCAGCATCCAAACTGCTCGGGCCGCTCATCAAAGAGATTCTGTCCGTCGGTCATATAGATGACAGGGAGCTCCTCTCCCTCCTCATGGGCGGGGATAAAGACCCGCACCGTACGCTCTGTCCCGTCGTAATAAGGTAAGGATAAGGTGATCAGCTCTTCTTTCTTCATAATCGGCTCCTTTTTTATGTATTCCTTATAATTTGATAAATTTATTGTAGCAAAGAAAGAAGCGTTTGTCTATCTCTGAAGCGGATATTTTATAACGCATCTTACGGCGGATTTTTGCATCTTACCGCCGGAAGTATTGCGAAAGATTTTTTTCAGTGATAACATGGACTCATCAAGACGAAAGGATGTTTTTTATGGGAATTCTTTTTCTGATCATATTCACACTCGCTGAAATCACGCTCGCGGTACTCAGCTGCACCAAGTTCAGCGAAAAGGTTAAGTGGATGCAGAACCGCCTGATCGTCAGAGGAGTCGAGAGCGCGCTGATTCTCTTGATCATTCTGCTGCCGGTCACCTATATGAAGTGGCGATTCATCCTCGCGGCGGCGATCGTCTTCATCCGTCTGATCATCGCGGGAATCATATGGCTTATAAAACGCAGAAAAGCCGAGGGCGTCAAGAAGAAGGCGGGCGTGATCATAGGCTGTATCCTCTCTGTCGTTCTGATCGCTGTTTCTCTCACTCCCGCTTTTCTCTTTACTAACTACCACGGGCTTGAGACCACCGGCGAATACAAGGTAAAAGAGACCGGCGTGATCCTCACGGACGAAAGCAGAGAGGATGAGTTTGAGAAAGACGGCTCCTTCCGCGAGATCCCCGCTCACTTCTACTATCCCGAAGACGCTGAGGGCAACTTTCCCCTTATCATCTTCTCTCACGGAGCGTTCGGCTACTATCAGAGCAACTACTCCACCTACGCGGAGCTTGTGAGCAACGGGTACATCGTAGTCGCGCTCGATCACCCGCACCACGCGTTCTTCACAAAGGATACGGCGGGACAGATCGTGACGGTCGATCCCGACTTCATCAACAGCGCGATGACCGTCGGCGACGGTACCGGCGTCAGCGATGAGGAGATATTCAACATCACCCAAAGCTGGATGAAGCTCAGGACCGATGACGAGAGTTTTGTGCTCGACAGCATCAAAGTAGCGAAGGATAAGTCCGCTCTGAGCGATAGCTGGCAGGCAGAAGATGAAGAGCTGATCCTTCATATTCTCTCTGTCACCGATACCGACAGGATCGGTCTGATGGGACATTCTCTCGGCGGAGCCTCGGGGATCGCCTTAGGCAGAAAGCGCGATGATATCGGCGCGGTGATTGACCTCGACGGCACGGCGCTCGGAGAACTCAGCGCCATCGTAAACGGCAAAGGCGTATATAAGACCGAAGCGTATCCTGTCCCGGTACTTGTATTCTCTCAGGGAAAGGACTATAATGAGGAGGAACAGTCGGGCGCGTATGCGGGCATCAACGAACGCCTTGTTGAAAACGCAAAAGACGGCAAAATCGTCTATATCAACGGCGCGGGTCACATGGACTTTACCGATCTTCCAATCTTCTCCCCCTTCTTGGGATCGATGTTCGGAAGCGGCAAGGTCGACAGCAGAGAATGTATGACAACGGTCAACGCGGTCTCGCTCAACTGGTTCAACTATTACCTGAAGAACGAGGGAGCGCTTGACATCAAAGCGTCATACTGACAATGAACACAAAAATAACAACCATCGAAAAAGATCAACCGGAAGAAGTGGAGATCCGCTGTCACAGTATCAGCGATGAGGTGCGGGAAATCGTCGCCTTCGTCAAATCGCGTCAGGGACAGCTCACCGGCACCGCGGATGACAGGTTCTATGAGATCGCGGTATCGGAGATCTTCTACATCGAATCCGTGGATAACAAAGCCTTCATCTATACCGAAAAAAAGGTCTATGAAACGAAGCAGAAGCTCTATGAGCTGGAGGATATCCTCAGAGAAAAGCACTTTCTGAGGATATCAAAATCCATGCTGCTCAACCTGATGAAGGTTGGCGCCATCAAGCCTTCTTTAAACAGCCGCTTCATCGCGGTGCTGTATTCGGGAGAGCAGGTTGTTATTTCGAGAAAATATGTACCCGATCTGAAAAAAGCGCTGAAAGGAGAAAACTGATATGACATTCAAAGAATTCTTCCTCTCGCGGATGCAGGTGTTCTTCTTTCTTGTCACGATGATTCTGCTCGCGAGCGTGATCTTAGGATCCGTCTTCGCGCCGCAGCAGGAGCTCAGATACTATCATCTTCTGAGCCCCGTGATCATCGCCGCTTTATGTGTGCTGCCGACGATGGTGACCTTCTCCAAGAAGGAACCCTCTCTTCTGCGGTTTTTGATCACGCATCTGATCGAGCTTGTCCTGATCGAAGGGGTGGTGATGATCATGATCGCCCCGCCCGAAGATATCGAAAAGATCACCTTCTATATCATCCTCGGCACGGTCATCCTCGTCATCTATGTCCTCGTTGAGCTGATGATGTGGTTTCAGAAGGTTCAGCAATCAAAAAAGCTCACCGAGCAGCTGAAGCTCCTGCAGCAGAGTGAAGAATCGTCATACAGATAACAAAAGGGCTGCCGCAATTCGCGGCAGCTCTTTTCGCATATAGATCGGGTATGATCACTGCTTCTTGAAGCACTTCTTGTCGAAGCTCGGGTTGAAAGCATAGAAGTTCTTCGAGTCGAGCCGGTCGGTGAGCAGCCTCAGGTTCTCGCCGAAGCGCTGGTAGTGAACGACCTCGCGCGCTCGCAAGAACCGGATGGGATCGATGACATCGGGGTCATCACAGAAGCGCAGGATGTTGTCATAGGTGGTTCTCGCCTTCTGCTCCGCCGCCATGCTCTCATGCAGGTCGGTGATCGGGTCGCCCTTGACGGCGAGAGCCATCGCGGAGAACGGCACGCCTGCGGCGGAATTGGGATAGACGCCCGCGGTATGATCGACAAAGTAGGAGTCAAAGCCAGCTTCCTTGATCTGATCCATCGTGAGATTCCGCGTCAGCTGATAGACGATCGCGCCCACCATCTCCAGATGCCCGAGTTCTTCGGTGCCGATGTCGGTGAGGGTCGCTTTGAGCTCGGGGATGGGCATGGAAAAGCGCTGAGAGAGATATCTCAGCGAAGCGCCGATCTCGCCGTCGGGGCCCCCATACACCAAAAGGTGAGAAACTATCACCTTTCGCAGCATGGTACCCATACTCCGCTGTGATGATTTTTAATCTATAATTTATCATACTATATTAAATATCTCTTGTCAATAAAAACAGCCCCGCTACCTTAAAGATAGCGGGGTCGCTTTATGGGAATCCTCATTCGGAAGGAACAAGCAAGGGGATCCATCCCGGGATATGCTCCAAGAGACCGAATCCGTTCTGTTTCTCGATGATGCTCACTTTGCCGCCGGGGATCGTGCATATCACCTCGGACTGATCATCGGGCTCCTTGTATACCTTTGTGTTAGACACGGAAACACACTCGTGCACGCGTGTCGTCTTCTCTTTCTTTGCCATAATAACCTCCTATTTGGCTAAAGTCATCTGAACACGGTCGATCGTCTTGCCGAAGGAACCGGCGTAACCGTCCTGACCGCCAGTCTTCTCGTCATCATACTGCCAGCTGTAATATGAGCCGCCTACCGGAGATACGCGGTACTTCGCTCTGAGATAGCCTGACTTGTCGGCATAGGACGCGGGAGTAAAGTAGTATACCTCGATCGCGTCGATCGCTTTCTTGTCTCCGGCATAACCGTTCTCATTATCCGAGATGTTGTAACCGGTCACATACGGCAGCCAGCCGCTGCCCTTGACATGAACACGGTACTTCACTCTTCCGGTGGTCGCCTTTATCGCAATATCGGTGATGGGCT
>CAJOII010000029.1 GCA_905234535.1 uncultured Ruminococcus sp. | reverse complement strand
GGCAAGGAACGCAATTGATGAATACATCTACTTTTACAACAACCAACGGATTCAACTCAAAACAAAACTGACGCCGATTGAGTACCGACGTCAGTATGTTACTTAAAACTTAATATTCTGCCTTAGGGGCTTTTTTGTGCTGTCCGTACAATTCGGGGCAGTGCAGACGGAAGGACTTTTTATGCGTTCTTTTCTTTTAAGGCGCGCTCAATGTCGCGCTTGGCGGATTTCTCTGCTGCGGCGTCTCGCTTATCGTAGAGCTTCTTGCCCTTGCAGACGCCGATCTGGAGCTTGACGAGGCTGCCTTTGAAATAGATCGAGAGCGGGATCAGCGAATAGCCCTGCTGCTGAGAAAGGGAGAATAGCTTGTTGATCTCTCTCTTGTGCATCAGAAGACGCCTGACGCGCATCGGGTCTTTGCCCCAGATGTTGCCGTGCTCATAGGGGCTGATGTGCATTCCGTTGACGAACAGCTCTCCCTTCTGCACACTGCACCAGGAATCTTTGAGGTTCACTCTGCCCGCGCGCAGCGACTTGACCTCGGTGCCGGCGAGCTCGATCCCCGCCTCATACTTCTCCTCCACAAAATAATCGTGGTAGGCTTTTTTATTATTCGAAATGACCTTGATACTGTCCATCAGAACTCACTCCTGCCCTCAAGCGCTCTTGAGAGCGTCATATCATCGGCGTACTCAAGATCTCCGCCCACGGGGATGCCGTAGGCAAGGCGTGTCACCTTCACTCCCAGAGGCTTTAGAAGTCTTGAGAGATACATCGCGGTCGCCTCCCCCTCGACGGTGGGGTTGGTCGCCATGATCACCTCCGACACCTCGCCGCCGCCTAAACGGCTGAGAAGTTCCTTGATGGTGAGCTGGTCGGGACCGATGCCGTTCAAGGGAGAGATCACGCCGTGGAGCACATGATAGGTACCGTGATAGTCGCCCGTCCCCTCGATCGCGATCGCGTCTCTCGGGGTCTCGACCACACAGATCAGCGACTTGTCTCTTGTTTCTGAGCGGCACACGGAACAGCGCTCCTGATCGGAGAAGTTACAGCACACATCGCAGTAGCGGATCTTCTCGTGCGCGTCGATGATGGCATGAGAGAACTCCTCTGCCTGCGCCTTGGGCATATTCAGCACGAAGTACGCGAGCCGCTGGGCAGTCTTGGAGCCGATACCGGGCAGGCGCTCAAACTGCTCGACCAGTCTGTCGAGCGGGGCTACATGATACTTTGACATCAGAACAGACCGCCCATGCCGGAGAGGTTCATCCCGCCGGAGATCTTGTTCATGGTCTCTTCCCTGTCGGTGTTTGCGGTGCGGATCGCCTCGTTGACCGCCGCGGTAATTAAATCAGAGAGCATCTCGATGTCTTCGGGATCGACGACATCGGGCTCGATCTTCATCGACTTGATCTCGAGCTCGCCCGAGATGGTGACAGAGACCATCCCGCCGCCGGCGGACGCTTCGTAAACTTTTCCCTTGAGCTCTTCTTCAGCCGCCGCCATCTCATCCTGCATCTTCTGCGCCTGACGCGCGAGCTGCTGGAGGTTCGCGGCTGAGCCGCCGCCGTATCCCTGAGGTAATCTTGCTTTCATATCGATCTATCTCCTTTGTATCTTTATTCTACAGTTACCGAGACGCCCGCGTCGCGGAGCTTAGTGACAAAGTCCTCGAGCGCGTCGTCCTTCTTCTCTTTTTTCTCGGGCTTTCGATAGGGGCCTAAGCGGTAGGTTCTGCCGGTGATCTCCTTGACCGCGCGCTTGACATTCTCGCGCTGAGACTGCACCTTGAGCAAACTGAACGCGAACTCTCTCTCGGACGCGATCAGAAGAAAATCTCCGCTGACATACGCAAGCGAATCGGAGAACGCTTCGGCGATGGGCTTCGCGTAGGACGAGAGGCTCTTGATGACCTCCTGCCACTGAGGAAACGGTACCGCGTTCTCATACAGCGCGTCGAGATCGGGCGCCGAAGACTTCTTCACTTCCTGAGCGGGGGGCGTCTCTACGATCGGCTCCTCGCTGTCCTTCTTCTCGGGCTCTTTGGCTTCTTCTATAACGGGAGGCGCTTCTTCGATGACCGAATCTGTCGGCGCCTCTTCCCTGTCTTCTGTAACTTGTTCTTTTTCTTCCGTTATGGGCTCAGTCTCTTCTTCCTGTGCCGCAGGGGTCGTCTCTTCCTTTAAAGAGGGCAGCTCAGCGCTTCTCTCAACAGCGCCGCCGGAAGAGAGGATCCTCATACTCTTCTCCAAAGCCGCAACACGCGCGTAGAGCGCCTCATCGGTATGATCGAGCTCGGGGGCGCATAGCTTCACGAGCGCCATCTCAAGCTCGGTGCGCTCAGAGAGCGAGCGACTCATCCGCTCATAGGCGCGGGCGAGCACATCCATACAGTAGATGATGTCGGACAGGGTGAGATAGTCCGCCTGAGACACAGCCGCCTCGAACTCCGTCTGAGAGAGCACTAAGATCTCCTCGGGCTTGCGGACGGTCTTGATCATCATCAGAGAGCGAAAGTGCGTGAGAAGCTCATCGCACAGCCTCGCCATATTCTTCGAATCCTTATACAGTCCGTCGATCAGCTCGAGCGCCTTCGAAGGGTTCTTGTTGATCGTGCAGTTGCACAGCTCGAAGAGATACTTCTTCGATGCGAGACCCGCCGCCGTACGCACCACATCGGCGCTGACCGAAGAGGAGATGCCGATACAGCGATCGAGAAGCGACACCGCGTCTCTCAGCGCGCCGTCCGCGATCACAGAGATCAGCGACGCTGCCTCGTCCGAAATCTCTATTTGTTCCTGATCCGCGATATACTTGACCCTGTCCGCGATATCGGCGGGCTTGATATGATGAAAGTCGAACCGCTGACAGCGGGAGAGAATCGTTGAGGGCACCTTGTGCACCTCGGTGGTCGCTAAGATGAAGATGACATGCTTCGGCGGCTCCTCGAGAGTCTTCAGAAGCGCGTTCCACGCGTCGGTGGTCAGCATATGCACCTCGTCGATGATATAGACCCTGTACTTCGCCTTCGCGGGGGTGAAGCTGACCTCGTCAATGATCGCGCGGATATCGTCGATACCGCGGTTGGACGCGGCGTCCATCTCAACGACATCGAAGATCTCCCCCGAGTCGATCCCTCTGCACATCTCGCACTCGCCGCACGGCTCACAGCCGTTCTGAGGGTTCAGACAGTTGACCGCCTTCGAGAGGATCTTCGCGCAGGTGGTCTTGCCGGTTCCGCGGGAGCCGGTGAAGAGATAGGCGTGGTGGATCCTGCCGGTCTTGAGCTCATTTTGGAGCGTCTGAGTGACGGCGGGCTGACCCACGACATCGAAGAAGGTCCTCGGTCGGTATTTTCTGTATAAAACCTGATACATATCCTCACCTCCGCTTAGTCCTGAAAACAAGATGCAAGCCGCAGCCAAAAGGCTGATGTGTCAACAGGTGAACGACAGACTGACTGCATCGCATCTCAAAATCTGCTTAATGCTGCTCGCTCCCGCGCCTGACATGGTTCACAGCATGAAATCGCACAGGGCCTGTCGCTCGCCTGTTCACACAGTAACGGCTTGCGCTCTTGATATTGTAACATATGTTTTGTTCAAAAGCAATACTTTTTCACAGAAAGCAGAATGTCGCTTACGGCTCCACATCCCATTCCTTCTTCTTGAAGTAATACTTCTTATCTTCCTCGGTGATCTCTCTGAGCACCCTGCACGGGTTGCCCGCGGCAACGCACATCGGGGGAATATCCTTCGTCACCACAGAGCCCGAGCCGATGACCGCACCCGAGCCGATGGTCACGCCGGGATTGACAACGACATTCGCGCCGATCCAGACATCGTCTGAGATCGTGATCTCTGCGGCATACTCGTAGTAGTTGTGCGATCTTTGAAAAGGGTCGATCGGATGGCCGGCGGTGGTGATGCAGACATTCGGCCCGAAGAGGACACGATCGCCGATCTTCACCCGCGCGCAGTCGAGGATCACGAGGTTGTAGTTCGAGTAGAAGCAGTCGCCGACCTCGATGTTATACCCGTAATCACACCGAAACGGCGGCTCGATGAACAGCCTGTCGGTATGCTTGCCGAGCAGGCGGTCAAGCACCTCTTTCATCCGCTCCGGGTCATAATCGGGAGAATCGTTATATTCTTTTAATAACTTCTTCGCGTATATTCGCTCTTCTTTGAGACCGTCCCGATCGGAGAGATACGGCAGGCCTTTGAGCATTCTTTCTTTCTGATCCATCAGAACCCCCTGATCGTGTCGGCGATCGAGCACATCTGCTCGAAGGATAGCTCGGATATCGTCAGTTCCGTCTTGTCCTCAGACAGCTTGGCAGACCCGACCTCTTTCTCGTTTAATACCACCGTAAATGTATCGGGAGTGGGAAGAGACGAGATCATCTCCTTCGCGTCGTCTGATAGCACAAAGCGAAGGATCGCGTCATGATCGCTTCCGACCAGCGCGAACTGCTTGATATCGTTCTCGTTAAAATACGTCTCGCCGTTCTCATCGGCAAAGGAGAGATCGCAGTCCTCCACGGGACACCACTCCACCTCGCTCTGCTCTGTCGGAGGCATAGTATGGATTTCGGGCGCGGAGCCGTTCGTCGAGTTAGAGATCGTTGCGCACGCGGAGAGAATCGCCACGAGCGAAATGATCGTTAAGATCAGTATAAATTTTCTCATTATCTATCACCGTTTCTCTGTTATCGGACAAGCCGGTGACCGTATTGTACCACATTTTCCCCGCTGTGACAAGAGGGATTCTTTCAGTTCACAGTTGTCAGTTCTCGGTTGTCAGTTAGTTGTAGGGAGTGGTCTTGACCGCTTTGCATCGCAGAAGCTTTGATATCATAGAAAACTTTCGGAAGGGTCAAGACCCTTCCCTACAGTATCATTGTCCGAGCGAAGCGAGTAACCACCGCTCTTCATTCTTGCCTCTTCCCTCTTCCCTAAAAAAGCGGCTGCCGTCTTAAAAACGGCAGCCGGATGTTACGCTTCTTGATTCTCTTCGGTTTTGTGGGCGATCTCTCCGCGCTTGATCGCGTTATGCTCCGCGGAGATCTCCTTATACAGCTGAGAGGAGGTGAAGCCGACATTAGTATCGGTGCGCACCGCCTTGAGCTCGACGGGCGTCTTCTGCTTCCTCAGCTGAGAGAGAAAGACCGTGAGCATCCCGCCGTCGATATTAGAGAGATACATCAGCTCGTCATCAAAGTCAGCGTCATAGCCCTTTTCGCCGTCAGAGGAGAGCTGTAAGAGATAGGAGAGCTTGTAGCCGTATTCGTCCTTCTTCACCGTGCGAAAGCCGATGTTGAGCTTATGGCACAGCATCTTGATCTTGAGTTCTTTTTGCGTTTCGATATTATACAGCAGAACCTCGCTCATGGATAACTCCCTTTCGATTATTCTTCAATGATATCGACGACCTCGCCGATATACATCCGGTGGATATCCTCTGTGGGATAGTAACTCCTGACGATATGCTCGCTCATGTCCTCCATCCTGATGTCATCACAGTAGATCTTCTTACAGATGATCGTGGTCTTCGCTTCTTTATAGGAGACGCTGTTTTCGATCGCAATCGGGTGAAGCTCCGCCTTCTCGTCCTTATCGCAGTCTCTGCCGGAGAGAGAGCCCATCACCCCGAGCGCCTTCTTGTATGAAGCATCGTAGAAGCTCAGCGCGAAACAATCGTTCTTTTCCATATAGGAGAAGGTATGGCGGCTGTGCCTGACATAAACGGTCACGACCGGCTTGCCCCACAGGGTGCCCATACCGCCCCACGATACGGTCATCGCGTTGTGATCGTCTATGGTTCCCGCAGAAAGCAGCGCCCAGTCCTTATCAAACTGTGTGAAAATATCGGTGTAAAAATTCATGATATCCCTCCGTCCGATTTCGCTTCTATTGTATCAGCAGAAAATGAATAAATCAATCGGATTTTCTGAATTTTGTGCGATTTTCTCAAATTTATTCCACAGTCAGAACATAAAACTCATAGGGGTGATAATCGCGCTTTTCAAAGTCGCTCTTCGACATCTCCTTCTCCTCGGTATCGAGGACGGCGCCGTCGAAGTGCAGGACGCATTTCGCGGTATCAAAGCCTAAGTCGACGGATACATTCTTGATATCCTCGTAGAAGAGGTTCGCGACATAGATCACCCGATCCTCGCCGTCTGATCTCGAGAACGCGAAGGCGTTCTCGTTGTCGGGCTCGAAGAATCCAAGATCGGCATTCGAAGAATATAGCGCCCCATGCTCCTTTTTGAGCGTTGAGAGGATCCGGATCAGCTCTTCGTACTTGGGGTTGTCGTCCCACTTGACGGGATCCTTCTCGAAGAACTCGATCTCGTGATTATAGCCCTCTTCGTCGGAGGTGTAGATCAAGGGATATCCCGGCGCGAGAAAAGTCATCGCGAGCATCGTCTCATAGTCGGTCGGAAAACGATCGACGATACTGCCCTCGTAGGAGTTCTTGTCGTGGTTGTCGAGGTAGTTCATCGGGAAGCTCCCCTCGACATACTTATCGCTTAATGTCAAGCCCTGCTCGACGGTAGAGGTGGCGATCCCGCCGCGCACCATCACACACTGACCGTAAAGAGTATCGTTGTAGCAGCTGTCAAAGGCGTAGGTCGTCAGGCTCTCCACCGCGGAGGTCTCGGCGAGCATCATGATCTCGCTGTTGACGGACTTGAGCTTGTAGACCGCGGCGTTCCAGAACGGCGCGGGAACGCCGATCGCGTGGTCGCATCTGAAACCGTCGACCCCGATATCCTCGACCCAGTACTGCATACATTTGATCATCTCATAGCGCATCTCATAGTTGTCGTAGTCGAGCTGGGCGACATCGGTCCAGTCAAAGGGAGATTCGATCTCGCCGCTGTTCTTGTGCACATACCAGTCATCGTGCTCTTTGATCCACGGGTTGTCCCAGCCGGTGTGGTTCGCGACCCAGTCGAGGATCACCTTGAAGCCCATCGAGTGCGCCTTGTCCAAGAGATGCTGAAAGTCCTCGATCGTGCCGAACTCGGGGTTGACGCCCATATAGTCGCTGACGGCGTAGTAAGAACCCAAGGTGCCCTTCTTGCCGGTCTCGCTGATCGGATGGATCGGCATGAACCACAGGGTGTTGACGCCCATATCTTTGAGACGGTCAAGGTGCGCTTCGAACGCCTTGAAGGTGCCCTCTTCGGTATACTGACGCACATTGACCTCGTAGAGAACACAGGTGTCGAGCCACTCGGCGGTGGTCTTCTTTAAGATCTCGTCCGCTCCGCCGATATCGGTCATCACTCCCTCGATCACACTGCCTTCTTTGACATCGTCAGAGAGGATATAGTCGTTCTTTTTGATCTCGCTCTGACCGGAGCAGGATGCGAGCGTGATCACAAGGATCAAAACAAGTAAAAGCGCTGTCAGTTTCTTCATAAGACATCTCTCCTTTTGCGGGTTGAATGTTACAATCATTATACTGACTGCTCAGGTATTTGTCAATCAAAGAAACCATCCGGAACCGTACTTTTCAGCGGCGGTTCCGGATGAAGATTACCGGGTTATTCAATTGATCACAGCGAGCTTTTCTAAGAAGCGGTCGACTCTGAGCTTGACATTCTCTTTAAGGTTGTCAAAGTAGAACGGATAGTCGCCGTTGTGGTAGCTCTCGGGGCCGAAGAACGATGCAATCGCGGGATTAGAGTCGGAGATGAACGGCAGCTCCTCGGTGGTGCAGATCACGACGCCGCGCTCTGTGTCGACCTGAGCGTCAGCCTTGGCGGGAGCCTCGACATAGGCGCCGCCATCGTTTACATAGGTGCCTAAGTTATCCTCTGCGGGCGCGTAGGTGTCGTCTCTCTTCCAGTTGATCGGGTTGATGCTGATCGCGCCTTCTGTTACGACCACATTCTGCTGATCCTTGTTCCCGGGACCTTCGATATTCCACGAGACGATCACGCCGGTATCATCCGCGCCCTCGGCAAATTTCAGATGCGGATTCTCCTCGAGATCCTGCTTTGTGACAGAGAACCCCAGCACATACGCCGCTACCATATTCTCATAGCGGTCGGGGTGGAGCCGCATATAGTCCTTTAAGACGATCCTGACCATCTCGGAGCCCTGAGAGTGTCCTGCCAGAATATACGGTCTGCCCTCGTTGTAATGCTCAAAGTAATAGTCAAGCGCCGCATAGACATCCGTGCGCTGTTCCCTATACTGAAACGCGTCGAACTCTTCCGCGCTGAACCCCGAAAGCGCCATCAGGTTGCTCTGTCGGTAGAAGGGCGCGAACACATTGGTACAACCGGAGTATGCCCCTTCGTTCATGCTGAAGTTCCCGCGCGCGCCCGCTCTCATGATCTCGTTGTCGATCGGCACGATGACCGGCGCGTCGGGATCATCGCTCGAATATGCGGTGGGATAGAGATAGACGGTATCGACCGCTTCGGTGATCTCGGGGATGTTCAGCCAGTTGTTCTCATCGGAATAGTCCGACGCCGTACCGACCAGAGCGGGGCTCTCATACGCCTCTGTCGCCGCAGTCTGTGTCTCGGTCGCAGCTGTCGTCTCGCTCTCTTTTGTCGTTGCCGCGCAGGAAGCAAGGGAAAAGACCAGTGCCAAAATAAGCAAAATCGCCGATAATCTCTTCATCAAACAACACTCCGTTTCACAGAAAAATAATGATAAAATCATTATATCTTCGACCGCAGGAAATGTCAATCTTCTCTCAGATCTTAAAACCAATACAAACCCGCGCGAACGAAGCTTATCTTATTTTGATACTTGAGTATGATTCATCCTTCTGTTTTCGGCTTACAGTATTCATTCAGAAAACCCCATTTCATTAACTGAAAATTGAATACTTAAAGCTTAAAATGAATAATACAAAACGAAAATCCCGCCGCTTACGCGACAGGATTTTCGCTTTGGTGGGAGAGGGTGGATTCGAACCACCGAAGTCACTGACAACAGATTTACAGTCTGCCCCCTTTGGCCACTCGGGAACTCTCCCCTATATTCTGGAGCTGGTGGACGGACTCGAACCCCCGACCTGCTGATTACAAATCAGCTGCTCTACCAACTGAGCTACACCAGCACTTTTTCGTGCTCAAATATAATATCATAACCGCAAACTTTTGTCAATCTTTTTTTCAAAAATATCATAATCCGTCGGGGAGAGCACATAATATCTGCGAGGTGAAAAATATGGAAACCGCTCTGAGAAGACAGAATATCGAGAAGAAGCTCTACCTGACCTACTCGCTCAACATCATCGACTGGATCTGCACCCTCATCCTGCTCGCGACGGGCTCGTTCTATGAGGCAAACCCCATCGCGCGGACCTTTATCGGCAGCATCACACTCGGATTCTTAGCGAAATGCGCCCTGCCGCTTCTGATCGTCGTCACGGTCATATGGTTCTTAAAGAAGCTCTCCTTCGACGATCTGAGGATCCCGGACGCCTTTGTCAGCTTCGTGCTGGTGTACTACATCGCGATCAATCTCGATCATCTGGTAAATTTTATCCTGCTGATCGGACGGTGAGAGCTATCACTTGTTCTCAATATCCATTTAAATGGTCTATCAGAAAAACTGAAGACTTAAAACTTAAGACTGAAAAATGAAGAATACCAAGAAAAATCCCGCCGCTTACGCGACAGGATTTTCGCTTTTATCCGCCCGAAGGGATGAAGGATTTTTCTATAAAAATCCTTCCGCCCTCGCCTTGGATCGGCTCGGACATCGAGCCTATAAACAGTCCACCGGACTGTTTATCCCGCGTTCAAAGCGACTGCGTGAAAATTGAGGTTCCCGAAAAGCCCCTGCTTTTTGGGGAGAGGAGAAACGGCGACGCGAGCACGAGAACGGCAATACCTTGCCGCTCTCAGCAAGCACAGTCCGTGACGACGACGGCTCTACCCTCTTAGGGTTCAAATCCCATCTGATAAAAGCAGGGACAGTACCAAATGTACTGTCCCTGCTTTTATCCGCCCGAAGGGATTTGAACCCCCGTTCTCCGGAATCGGAATCCGTTGCGTTATCCAGCTGCGCCACGGGCGGAAATGATAGACTTATTATACACTCAGATGAAGAGAGAATCAAGTCAATTTTTCGGTTTTGTCAGAATTCTTGCTTTTGATCGGCAGATTGATCAGCACCACGGAGCTCACCACCAGCGCAATCCCGATGTATCCGAACGGGAACACCACCGCTTCGTGAAAGACTGCGGCGCCCATCACCGTCGCCACCACCGGCTCAATCGTCGCGATGATCGACGCGGTCGACGAGCGTACATATTTGAGCCCCAAGGTATAGCACAGATACGGCAGCACACAGGACACCACCGCGAACAGCAGCGACAGCAGCACGGTTGTGAAGCTATGCGTCATCACCGTGACGACCTCCGTCGGTCTGCACACGGCGGTGACCGACACGCCCGCGAAGATAAAGGTGTAGAGCGTGATGGTCAGCGGGCTGTACCCGCAGACAAGCGCGAATCGCGAGAAGATCGAATACAGCGCGTAGCACACGCCCGAGCCTAAACCAAAGAGAAATCCCGATAAGGTCACGCTCAGGCTCCCTCCGATCACGCCCACCGTCATCGCGCAACCGAGCACAGAGAAGATCAGCGCGATGATCTTGTTCAGATTCAACTTCTCTTTGAAGAAGATCAGCGAGAACAGCATCACGAACACCGGCGCCGTATAGAGGAGCACCGACGCGACCGACAGCGAGGAGAGCGCGATCGACTGAAAGTAACAGATCGTAAAAATGCCCACGGAAACGATCCCCGAGCCTAAGAAGATCCAGAGATCTTTTGGCTTGATTCTGAATAATTTTCTGTCAAAAATCAGCACAAAGACCGAGAACAGAATCGCTGAGATCATCAGCCTTAATGCCGCCGTCTGCATCGACGACAGCCCCAGATCGTTAAAATACCGCACAAAGATCCCGATACAGCCCCACAGCGTGCCCGCCGCGAGGATCAATAGCACCGCGCCCTTCTTCATCTTAACACCCCATGATTTTATCGACACTCATCTTCTGCTGGTTGACAGCGAGAGTGAGCTTCATATACGCGCACTCGGGAGAGATATCAAAGAGCGGGATCATCCCCGCACAGATCATATCCGAGGTGGTCTTGTAGGGCTTTGCGTTCTTCTTGATCGGCGCTAAGAAGACGGGCTTGTTCCCGGCTTTCTCCATCAGTCTTTTCGCCTTGTCGGCGTTGAGGGTGCCGCTGTGATAGCTAAGGTGCAGCACCGCTTTAGAAGAAGTGATATCAACGGTATCGTAATCAAGCAGCGGATACGGCGAGATCACCGCGACCTTCTCTTTGAGCTTTAAAGGATGTTCTTCGTCAAAGATCCCTTCGGGAAAGTCATGACAGAGGGGCGATGTGTTCTCTCTGATCCCCCCGTCAAATATCGCGTACGGTGTATAGAGGCTCTGAAAGTCATCCTTGTAGTCCGCTTCTCTCAGCTCAGTCGCGAGGTGGATATACATCACGCCGTCCGAGTTTCTGTAGGGGACAAAGACCTCTCTCATCCCCTGCCTGAGGATCCCGACAGCGGCAGAAAAGTTCTCATAGCCGTTCGAGTCCTCCGCCGTGAGGATCTTATTCGCGCAGACCAGCGCGATCGGACGGTGCGCGAACAACAGCCCGACAAAGGACGAGAGATACGCGAGCGTATCCGATCCGCAGGTGATGATCACGCCGTCATAACGATCAAAGTCGACATCATAAAGCGCCTGCCACAGCATCTCGAGATCCTCCGCCTCCACGCTCTCCGAGAGGATATTCAGCGGCGCGGTGATCTCGAAGGAAATGTCGGTATGCTCTTTTTGATATTGTTCGATCACGGGGGTGGATGCGGTCTCGTTCACATTCACCGACTCTCCGTCAAAGGAGGAGCCGATGGTGCCTCCCGTCATGATAACCAGTAACTTCATATATAGCACTCTGTTCTTTCACAAAATCGCCCCGCTGTGATGAGCGGGGCAGATGAATTATTTTTTCAGTTCTTCGAGGATGACCTTCTTGATATTCGGCGCGGTCAGCCCGAAGATATCGAGCAGCTCCTTCGCGGGGCCGGAATAGCCGAAACGGTCATACACGCCGATCCTCCTCACCGGAACGGGACACTCGGAGGAGGTCACCTCGCACACCGCGTCGGCGAGACCGCCGATGACATTGTGCTCTTCTACGGTGATGATCCTTCCGGTCTCTTTAGCCGCTTTGATGATGATCTCGCGGTCGATCGGCTTGATGGTGTGGATATTGATCAGACGAACGCTGTAGCCCTCTTTCAGGAGCTCTTCGACCGCCTTCTTCGCTTCGAGCACGCACAGACCGGTCGCGATCACGGTGATGTCGCTGCCCTCATTCAGGGTGATGCCCTTGCCCCACTCAAAGTGATAGGTCTCGGGATCGTTGAAAGAGTCGACCGCAAGTCTCCCTAAACGGATATAAACAGGACCGCGGTACCTAAGCGCCGCCTTGGTGGCTTCTTTCATCTCCCAGTGATCGGCGGGGTTTAAGACCACCATCCCGGGGATCGCGCGCATGATAGCGATATCCTCGATACACTGGTGTGTCGCGCCGTCCTCGCCGGTCGAGATGCCCGCGTGGGAGCCGGCGATCTTGACATTGAGCTCGGGATACGCGACGGAGTTGCGGATCTGCTCGAATGCTCTGCCGGTCGCGAACATCGCGAACGACGCGGCGACGGGCTTCTTGCCCGCAGCTGCCAAACCGGCGGCGACGCCGATCATATTTGCCTCGGCGATACCGCAGTTGACAAATCTCTCGGGATATTCTTTCGCGAAAATCGAGGTCTTGGTAGCGGCGGAAAGATCCGCGTCAAGAACCACGATATCAGGGTCGGACTGCGCCATCTCGCACAGCGCCTCGCCAAAGCTCTCTCTGGTAGCCTTTGTAATCGTCTGCGCCATCATCAACCCTCCAAATCCCTGAGCTTCCCTTCAAGCTCAGCCATCGCTTCTTTATATTCTTCGGCGTTGGTCGCCTTGCCGTGCCAGGAGACCTGTCCCTCCATGAAGGAGACGCCCTTGCCCTTGACGGTCTTCATCAGGATCGCGAAGGGCTTCTCGGACGCTCTCGCCTTTGAGAACGCCCCTTCGAGCTGATCAAAGTCGTGCCCGTCGATCTTGACGGTATCAAAGCCGAAGCTCTCAAACTTTGTATCCAAGGGCTCGACGCCGCCTACCTCTTCGGTAGTTCCGTCGATCTGAAGCCCGTTGCAGTCTACGATCACGGTGAGGTTCGAAAGATTCTTGTGACCTGCGAACATCGCGGCCTCCCAAACCTCGCCCTCTTCGCATTCGCCGTCTCCTAAAACGGTGTAGACACGGTAGTCTTTGTGATCCATCTTAGCCGCGAGCGCCATACCGCACGCTGCGGAGACGCCCTGTCCCAGAGAACCCGAGCTCATATCGATGCCGGGTGTCCCCTTCATATCGGGATGACCCTGCAGCATCGCACCGACATGGCGGAGCTTCTCAAGCTCTGACCAGTCGAAGTATCCCTTGAGCGCGAGCACCGCGTACAAAGACGGACAACAGTGACCCTTAGACAAAACAAAACGGTCTCTGTCCTCCCATGAAGGGTTCGACGGATCAATGTTCATCTCTTTAAAATATAAATAGGTGAACACATCCGCCGCCGACAGCGAACCGCCCGGATGTCCGGATTTGGCATTGAATGTACCGATAATCGCTCCCATTCTCGCTTTGAGCGCGAGGATCTCGAGAGCCTTCTTATCCGTATGCGTCATACAACATTCCTCCCCTTAGACACAGAGTACAATACTCTTGGAACATACTGACCTGATTTTCATTTCACTATGTAATATTACCATAAAGTTTTGCGTATATTTTTCATTATTGTAAAAAAGGAGAAAAATCCGAATTTCTATTGAAAACCGCTAAAAATCATGCTACAATCCTATCTGTAAAGGAGCGATTTGCATATGCTCAGCACGGTAGATATCGGAAATACCAACATCAAGATGGGACTTTTTGAGGATGAGACGCTCAAATATACCGTCACATTCTCCACAGAACCGAAGAAGACTGCCGACGAATATGCGGCGGATCTCTACTCTCTGATGCGTGTCAACAGCATCAAGAAGGACGATATCGACGGCTGCATCATCAGCTCCGTGGTCCCTCAGGTCAACGCGCGAATCTCCGACGCGTTCTTAAGGGTCTGCTCCGTCAAGCCGCTCGTGGTTGGTCCCGGCATCAAGACCGGACTAAACCTTCGGATCGAGGATCCCTCTACCTTGGGCGCCGACCTCGTCGCCGCCTGTGTGGGCGCGAATCACTTCTGCGGTCATCCGGCGATCGTCATCAGCATGGGCACCGCCACCGCGTTCTGCGTGCTCGATCAAAAAGGCGATATGATCGGCGTACCGATCGCGCCGGGCGTCAACATCTCATTGGAGGCGCTGACCAAGGGCACGGCGCTTTTGCACTCGGTCTCTTTGGACGCGCCCAAATCCGTCATCGGCAAGAACACCGACAAGTCGATCCGCGCCGGCGTGGTATGGGGAAATGTCTGTATGATCGACGGCATGATCGATATGATCGAGCGCGAGGTCGGTGAGAAATGCGCGCTGGTCGCCACCGGAGGCCTCGCAAACTCGATCATCAAGAACTGCTCTCACAAGATCGAAATCCGCCCCGACCTGATCATGCAGGGACTCAGACTTATTTATGATAAAAATCATAAATAAGTTCACAGTTCACAGTTATCAGTTCTCAGTTGATCGATGTGCTAAATACTGCTGTTTAAATCACAACTGAAAACAGTGAATTGAAAACAAAAATTTTTACCAAAAATTGCGCTTCATTTCGTCCTCATCGGCTCTGCTCGATGAAATGACCGGATAGGTCATTTCTGTTCTCGCTCTGCCGTTCGTCCTCTCCCCGCAACTCGGGGAGCTGCGGGGATCCCTCTCACCTTTCCGCGCGCTGTTAATTTACCAAAATTTGCGCTTCACCTTTGGGTTATGGGTCTTTGATCCGTGCCAAATTTTGAAGGGAGGCAGCAGGAGGTATATATATGTCAAATGTAAAAAACAACAAACAGCCCCGGTTTTTTAAACCGGTATTCGCCGCAATGCTCAGCGCGCTCATCATTCTGATGACTTTCACCGGAATCGGTTACATTCCTATCGGTCCGTTGAAGCTGACATTCAATGTCCTGCCCGTCGCGATCGGCGCGGTTCTCTTAGGTCCTACCTACGGTGCTATTTTAGGAGCTGTATTTGGACTGTCGAGCTTCTTCACCTGTTTTGGAATGGACGCTCTCGGTGTTCTGTTCCTCGGAATCAATCCGGTCTTACTATTCATCATGTGTGTGGTTCCCAGAATTTTATGCGGGTGGTTGCCGGCTCTCCTCTTCAAAGCGTTTCCGAAATCCACAGCAGGAGAGCTCATCGGATCCGCGGTGTGCTGTATGCTGACAGCCGTATTGAATACCATTGGTTTCTTATCGCTGATGTGGATTTTCTTTGGTAACGAACTGGCAACAAATCCGAAAGTTCTCGAGATGCTCGGGGGCGTATCCGTTGACAGTATCATCACCTTATTTGTGATGTTTGCAGGCGTCAACGCCCTGATAGAAGCCGGAATCAACCTCATCTTAGGTTCAGCGATTTCAAAGCCACTGATGAAACTGGTTAAAAAGTACAACTAAGACAACAAAAAGGCGGGTTCTCCCGCCTTTCTTTTTGATGATATTACCGATATTCTTGTCAAAAGCCTTTTAATGAAAAGAATACACCGCTTATCGGCGCCGATTTTCTGCTTCTGATTGCAAACTTTCGGCAAGTCAAGGGCGCCTTGCCCTACGATTGTTCACTGTGCTTTATGCTGCCATTGAGATAGCTTCAGTCGACAACAATGATAACTCCTATTTCCTCATTCCTAATTTCTCATTATATGACGAATCCCCCGTTGACCGAGAGGATCTGGCCGGTGATAAAGCGCGCTTCGTCTGACGCTAAGAAGCACACCGCCTTCGCGATATCCTCGGGCGCGCCAAGGGTCAACAGCGGCGTCTCATCCTTCAGCCAAGCGACGGTCTCCTCGTCGAAATCCTTCATCATATCGGTCATCACGACCCCGGGAGATACCGCGTTGACACGGATATTGCTCGGGGCGACTTCTTTAGAGAGCGCCTTGGTCAGCCCGATGACGCCCGACTTCGACGCGGAGTAGGCGACCTCCATCGACGCGCCGACCTCGCCCCACATCGAGGCGATGTTGACGATCACGCCCTTGTGCTCAGGGATCATATACTTCAATGCCGCCTTGGAGCAGTGGAACACAGACGACAGGTTCACCCCGATCATCCTGTCCCACTCGTCCGCGCTCGTATCGGTGACGAGCTTCTGCATCGAGACGCCGGCGTTGTTTACAAGCACATCGATAAAGCCGAATCTCTCATGCGCTTCTTTGATCAGACGCTCACAGTCACGCGCCTCGCCGACATCCGCGCGGATACAGACCGCATCTGTTCCGTACTGTGAGATGAGTCTTTCTTTCAGGCTCAGAGCGGCATCTTCGTGATTCAGATAGTTGATCGCGATATTGTATCCGCCCTTTGCGAATTCTTCGGCGCATGCCGCGCCGATCCCGCGCGACGCGCCGGTGATGAGTACACTTTTGTTCATATGATCAATCCTTTAGCAGTTGTCAGTTGTCAGTTCTTAGTCCTTAGTTCTCAGTTGTCATTTATCATTATCATTCAGGTGAGGGCAGAGCCCTCCCTCAGTTCTTAGCTCTTAGCTCTCAGCTCTTATCTCAAATTAACAAAAAGGCGCCTTGCGGCGTCTTTTTATCGTTTCTTCCACGCGGCGGGGAAGAATATCAGCAGGAAGGGATAGAGCTCCAGTCGTCCTGCAAGCATGTTGAAACAGAACACGAGCTTCGAGAAAACGGAGAAGTGCGCGTAGTTGCCGGCGGAACCGACGAGGTTGAAGCCGGGACCCGTGTTGTTCAGTGTCGCGAGTACGCTCGAGAACGAGGTCATAAAGTCGTATCCGTTGAGCGAGATCAGGATGGTGGTAACGATGATCAGCGCCAGATAGATCACAAAGTACACGCTGACCGAGCGCGTCACCTCATGGGTGACCTTCTTCTTATCCACCTTGACGACATGGACCGTGCGCGGGTGGATGATCAGGGCGAACTCCTTTTTGATGCCCTTAAAAAGAATCAGCATGCGCGCCACCTTGAAGCCGCCGCCGGTAGATCCCGCGCAGGCGCCGATGCAGGTGACGAGCAGGATCACGGTCTTTGCAAACTCCGGCCAGACATTGGTGTCCGTGATCGCCATACCGGTGGAGGAGCCCACCGAGGTGATATAGAAGAAGCTCTGATGCAGCGCTTCAAAGAAGTTGTGATAGATCTTTGTGATGCTCACCGCGACAGCGATCGTCGCCGTAGCGGTGATGCCTAAATACACCCACAGCTCCTCGTTCTTCACCGCCTGAGAGAACTTCTTCGACAGGATCAGGATATAAACAGAGAAGTTGACGCCGAAGAGCATCATAAAGACCGCGATGACGGTCTGCAGGTAGTGGCTGTGAAAGTGTCCGACAGAGTCGTTATACACAATGAATCCGCCGGTGCCCGCGGTCGAAAACGCGGTGGTGACGGAGTCGAAGATCCCCATTCCGCCGATCAAGAGCAGCGCCGCCTCAAGCACGGTCAGACCGATGTAGATGCCGTACAGAACGACCGCGTAGGTCCTCAGGTTCGGCATCGACTTCGAGACAGAGGGGCCTGTGGACTCAGCCTTCATCAGGTTGATGTTCTGATTGCCGCCGAGCTTCGGGATGAGCGCGAGCAGGAAGACGACAACGCCCATACCGCCTAAAAAATGAGAGAAAGAACGCCAGAACAGCATACAGTGTTCAAGCTTCTCAATATCCTCCAAGATCGTGGCGCCCGTGGTCGTAAAGCCCGAGATGTTCTCGAACAGAGCGTCCACATAGTGAGGGATGGCTCCCGATACTCTCAGCGGTACCGCGCCCGCGAAGGAGAGCACGATCCACGACAGCGCGGTCGCGGCGAAGCCGTCCTTGATATACATGGTGACATTCTTGGGCTTGAAGGCGACGATCGCACCGCCTGCCGCCATCAGGACAATCCCGGTGATCAAGAACCAGAGAAATCCCTTCTCATGATACCACAGACCCACCACGGTGGGCAGCATCATCGCGATGCCCTCGACCAGCATCACCCAGCCCTGTATATAGAAAATCAGTCGTTTATTCATAAACGAATCCTCAACATTTCCTCATCAATAGCGGTGGGAAGTCACCGCAGAATATCCCTTAGATCCGAGAGCCCCTTGTGCTTGGTGATAACGATAACCGTGTCGCCGTCCTCGATCGTATCGGAGCCGGCGGGGATGATCAGGCGGTTGTTTCGGTGGATCGAGATGATCTGGAGCGCGTTCTTGAGGTTGAGCTCAGCGATCGGCACCGAGGTGACCCCGGGGGTATTGTGAACCCTGAACTCCAGCGCCTCAAGCTCGCCCGAATGGAGCTTATACATCGTCTCGACATTCGAGCCTAAGGTGTTCTGCATACCCCTGACATAGCGGACGATATATTCTCCCGTCAGCTGCTTGGGACGGATCACGGAGTCAAGCGGTAAGGAGTCAAAGACCGATTCGAACTTGAGGTTGCCCAGTTCCGTGATCACCTTGGCGTTTTTATTGACTTCTTTCGCGTAGAGCGACGCTAAGATGTTCTCTTCGTCGGTATTCATCAGCGTCACCACGCCGTCGGCGCGGTCGATGCCCTCGGAGAGCAGCAGATCCTCATCCATCGCGTTCGCACAGATGACCATCACGCCGTCGAGATCCTCGGAGAGCTCCTCGCATCTTTGCTCATTCTGCTCGATGATCTTGACCGATACGCCCGCTTCTCTGAGCATACGCGCAAGGTAGAATCCGATCTTCGAGCCGCCTAAGATCATCACATAGCGCGCCTTGCCGGACATCAGCCCGAGGGTTTTCAAAAGCTTCGCGGCAGCGGCGGAGGGAGCGACGATCGAGATGAAGTCGCCCTCTTTGAGCTCAAAGTCGCCGTTCGGGACAAAGCACTCCTGCCCTCTCTCGACCAGCGCGATCCTGACATCGCCCTTGAGGATGGAGGAACAGTTCATGACCTTCTTATTAACAAGCGGCGAAGAGGCGCCCAGCTTGATCTTGACGAGATCGACGGTGCCCTTTGCGAAGCTGTCGATCTTGACAGCTCCCGAGAACTTCACGAGACGAGCGATCTCGCTCGCGCAGGTATGCTCCGGGTTAATCGCTAAAGACAGCTTCAGATCGTCCTTCACCCTGTAGATATCGTGGATATACTCGGGGTTTCTGACGCGCGCGATCGTAGAGCTGACGCCGCAGTTCTTCGCGAGCAGACAGGTGTAGAGATTGAGCTCATCCGTCGCCGTCACCGCGATCAGGAGATCACACGAAGCAACTCCCGCTTCCTTCAAGCTTTGATACGAAGCGCCGTTTGCCTCGATCGTCATGACATTCTCCCGGTCTCCGACCTTGTAGAGCGCTACGGGGTTTGGGTCGATCGCCGTCAGGGAGTGACCCTCGGCGGAGAGCTGCTCGATGATCGAGCGTCCGACTCTGCCGCAGCCGACAATGATAATATCCATAATCCACCTCTCGGGTTTTGCCAATAAATTAAACACGAAAATATCGCATTGGGCATTATCAGCCATATTCTACTACTTCTTTTTACTAAAATCAATATCATAATCGAAAAATAAAGGATGAAATATTTACAGAATCTTCTTTATTTTTTGCGCCCTCTATGATATAATACATTAAAATGGGTAAATTTGGGATTCATACATTCTCAGATTTCTCCGTTTAAATCGGAAAACAGTAAAAGGAATGATATATATGGGATTATTTAAGAAAATGTTCGGCGACTACTCCGCAAGAGAACTCAAGCGGATCCGCCCCATCTGCGACAAGGTGCTCTCTCTCGAAGAGAAGTACGCCTCGATGAAGAGCTCCGAGCTCAAAGCCCAGACCGCCGTCCTGAAAGAACGGCTGAGAGGCGGCGAGACCACCGACGATATCCTCCCCGACGCGTTCGCTGTATGCAGAGAAGCGTCGAAGAGAGTGCTCGGGATGCAGCACTTCCCGGTGCAGGTCATCGGCGGCATCGTCCTGCATCAGGGCAGGATCGCCGAGATGAAGACCGGTGAAGGCAAGACTCTCGTCGCGACCCTCCCCGCTTATCTCAACGCCCTTTCGGGAGAAGGCGTGCACATCGTCACCGTCAACGACTACCTCGCGAAGCGCGACTCAGAGTGGATGGGCAAGCTCTACCGCTACTTGGGGCTCTCGGTCGGTCTGATCGTGCATGATCTCAAGTCCGACGAGCGCAAGAAAGCATACGAAGCGGACATCACCTACGGCACCAATAACGAGCTGGGGTTCGACTATCTCAGAGACAACATGGTCGTCTATAAAGAACAGCGTGTCCAGCGCGGCCACGCATTCGCGATCGTCGACGAGGTCGACTCAATCCTCATCGACGAAGCGAGAACCCCGCTGATCATCTCGGGCAAGGGCGACAAGGCGTCCGATCTCTACGAGCGCGCCGACAGCCTCGCCCGCACCTTAAAGAAGCATGTTTTCACCGAAATTGACAACAAAGAAGACATGGAGGCGTTCTACGCCGAGAACAAGATCGACTATGTCGTCGACGAGAAGGCGAAGACCGCCACCCTGACCCAGCTCGGCGTCAAGAAGGCGGAGGCGTTCTTCGGCATCGAGAATCTCACCGACCCCGACAACATTACCATCCAGCACCATGTCAACCAGGCGATCAAAGCCCACGGCTGTATGAAGAACGAGGTCAACTATGTCGTCAAGGACGATCAGGTCATCATCGTCGATGAGTTCACGGGTCGTCTGATGTACGGCAGACGCTACAACGAGGGTCTGCATCAGGCGATCGAGGCGAAGGAGGGCGTCAAGGTAGAGAGCGAGAGTAAGACCCTCGCGACCATCACCTTCCAGAACTTCTTCAGACTGTACAAGAAGCTCTCCGGTATGACCGGTACCGCCAAGACCGAAGAGACCGAGTTCCAGGAGATCTACAAGCTCGATGTCGTCGAGATCCCCACCAACAAGCCGGTCGTCAGAACAGATAACGACGACGCGATCTACAAGACCGAGAAGGGCAAGTTTCTCTCCATCATCGAAGAGATCAGGAACGCTCACGAAAAGGGTCAGCCGGTGCTGGTCGGCACCATCTCGATCGAGAAGTCCGAGCAGCTCTCGAAGCTCTTGAAGCGCGCCGGCATCGCGCACAATGTACTGAACGCGAAGCATCACGAAAAAGAAGCCGAAATCGTCGCGCAGGCGGGCAAATACGGCGCTGTCACCATCGCCACCAACATGGCGGGCCGCGGTACCGATATCGTCTTGGGCGGCAACGCCGAGTACATGGCGAAGGCGCAGATGAGAAAAGACGGCTATGACGACGAGCTCATCGCGGAGGCAACGGGCTTTGCCGATACCGACGACGAGCAGATCTTGGAAGCGAGAGAAACCTTCCAGAAATTCTATCGGGAATTCAAAGAAGAGACCAGCATCGAAGCCGACAAGGTGCGCGCCGCGGGCGGTCTGTACATCATGGGCACCGAGCGCCACGAGTCGCGCAGAATCGACAACCAGCTTAGAGGCCGCGCCGGCCGTCAGGGAGACCCGGGCGAGTCGCGCTTC
>CAJOII010000028.1 GCA_905234535.1 uncultured Ruminococcus sp. | reverse complement strand
TCGGGAGATACCAGATAGATATCGGCGTCTTTTGTTCCGCTTCTGCCTAAGAAGTTGCGGTTGAAGGTTCTGAGCGATACACCCTTTGAGTTCGGGGACTGACCCATGCCGATGCACGGGCCGCACGCGCTCTCTAAGATTCTCGCGCCGGAGTCAATGATATCGGACAGGGCGCCGTTCTGTGCCAGCATATTGAGCACCTGCTTGGAGCCGGGAGCGATGGCGAGCGATACGCCGTCTGAGACCGTCTTGCCCTTTAAGATATGCGCGACCTTCATCAGGTCGGTGTAGCTTGAGTTGGTGCATGAGCCGATACATACCTGATTGATTGCCATGCCCTCTAAATCACGGATGGTTTTGATGTTGTCGGGTGAGTGCGGGCACGCCGCAAGCGGCTCTAAAGCAGAGAGGTCGATGTCGATGATCTCATCATACTCCGCGTCGTCGTCTGCATTGAGCTCGATGTAGACATCCTCGCGACCCTGAGCCTGTAAGAACTTGAGCGTGTTCTCGTCAGAAGGGAAGATGGATGTAGTGGCGCCTAGCTCCGCGCCCATGTTGGTGATGGTCGCTCTCTGCGGAACGGTCAGGGACTTGACACCCTCGCCGAAGTACTCGATGATCTTGCCGACGCCGCCCTTGACGGAGAGGATGCGAAGCACCTCTAAGATGATATCCTTCGCGGAGACATTCTCAGAAAGCTCGCCCGAGAGGCGAACGCCGACGATCTTCGGCATGGTGATGTAGTATTCGCCGCCGCCCATCGCTACCGCGACATCTAAGCCCCCCGCGCCGATCGCGAGCATACCGATACCGCCGCCGGTGGGGGTGTGAGAGTCGGAGCCGATGAGCGTCTTGCCCGGAGCGGAGAAGCGCTCCAGGTGTACCTGATGACAGATACCGTTGCCCGGACGCGAGAAGTAGATGCCGTGTTTTTTGCAGACAGTCTGGATGAAGCGGTGATCGTCCGCGTTCTCAAAACCGGTCTGTAAGGTGTTGTGATCAATATAAGCGACAGAGCGTTCTGTCTTGACTCTGTCGATCCCCATTGCCTCAAACTCAAGATACGCCATCGTGCCGGTAGCGTCCTGGGTGAGGGTCTGGTCAATACGGATCCCGATGTCGGTGCCCTTGATCATTTCGCCGCTGACAAGGTGATCCTTGATGATTTTCTCAGCAATTGTGAATCCCATAGAATTTTCCTCCCAAATAGTAAGTCTGTATATCGGTGTAAGGCAGGCGTAGGTGGCGACCGTCCGTCCGCCGGATTTTATATTAGTTCTCAGTTGTAGGTCAAGTCTCTCACAACTTCCGAATCTGCCAAATGCCCACTATTAAACTTTATTATACTATAAAAAACTTATAAAGTAAAGCAAATATTCACCTGACAACAAATTACTTTTTCGGTGAAATTAGACATAGTAATACTTCTGAAGAAGTGATATAATAGCATACGGCAAAACGAAAACAGTAAGGTGAAATGCTATGTCCGTAAGAGAAAACCTGAGAAATATCGCCATCATCGCCCATGTCGACCACGGCAAGACTACCTTGGTCGACCAGCTGCTTCGTCAGAGCGGCATCTTCCGCTCGAACGAGGTCGTCAATGATCGCGTGATGGATTCGAACGATCTGGAGAGAGAAAGAGGGATCACGATCCTCTCGAAGAACACCTCCGTGATGTATAACGATGTCAAGATCAACATCGTCGATACCCCCGGCCACGCGGACTTCGGCGGCGAGGTGGAGCGTATCCTCATGATGGTCGACGGCGTGCTGCTGCTCGTCGACGCGTTTGAGGGCTGTATGCCGCAGACCCGCTTTGTGCTCAAGAAGGCGCTCGGGCTCGGCAAGAAACCGCTTGTCGTCGTCAACAAGATCGACCGCGACGGCGCGCGTCCCGAGGAGGTCGTCGATGAGGTCTTGGATCTCTTCATCGAGCTCGGCGCCGATGAGGATCAGCTCGACTTCCCCGTGGTATACGCCTCTGCGAGAGAGGGCGTCTCTTCTTTAGACCCCTATGAGATGGGTACGGATATGAAGCCGCTTTTTGAGAGCATCATCAAGGAGATCCCCGCGCCCAAGGGCGAGATCGACGCTCCTTTGCAGCTTCTCGTCTCCAATATCGAATATGACGAGTATGTCGGCAGACTCGGCATCGGCAGAGTTGAGCGCGGCAGCATCAAGGTGGGCTCTCAGGCGGTGCTCTGTCATCAGGACGGCACTACCTCCAATGTCAAGATCTCAAAGCTCTATGAGTTTGAGGGTCTCAAGCGCGTCGAGTGCGAAAAGGCGCAGATGGGCGATCTCGTCTGTCTGTCCGGTATCGCCGATATCAATATCGGAGAGACTATCTGTTCTGTCGACTGTATCGATCCGCTGCCGTTCGTCAAGATCGACGAGCCGACGGTTTCGATGAACTTCATCGTCAACAATTCTCCCTTCGCCGGCAGAGAGGGCAAGTATGTCACCTCCCGCAATATCCGCGACCGCCTCTTCAAAGAGGTAGAGACCAATGTCGCCTTGCGGGTTGAGGAGACCGACTCCGCCGATACCTTCAAGGTATCCGGCAGGGGAGAGCTGCATCTGTCCATACTGATTGAGACCATGCGCAGAGAGGGATACGAGTTTCAGGTATCCCGTCCGACGGTCATCACGAAGACGATCGACGGCGTTCTGTGTGAGCCGATCGAGTATCTGATGATCGAAGTTCCTGAGTCGTATGTCGGCGTCGTGATGGAGAAGTTAGGCGCGCGCAAGGCGGAGCTCATCAACATGGGCACCCGCGACGGCGGCGCTACCCATATCGAATTCCGTATCCCGTCGAGAGGTCTGATGGGCTACCGTCCCGAGTTTCTGACCGATACCAACGGTAACGGCATCATGAACCATGTCTTTGACTCCTACGAGCCGTTCAAGGGAGAGATCGTCACCCGCCATCAGGGTTCTCTGATCGCTTTTGAGACCGGCCAGACCGTCACCTACGGCCTCTACGCCGCTCAGGAGAGAGGCAGACTTTTTGTCGGTCCCGGTGTGGATGTCTATGAAGGCATGATCGTCGGCGCCTGTCCTAAGGCGGAGGACATCACCGTCAATGTCTGCAAGAAGAAGCACATCACCAACACCCGCGCTTCGGGTTCCGATGACGCGCTCAAGCTGACCCCGCCGTCTGTACTGTCCTTAGAGCAGTGTCTCGAGTTCATCGCGGACGACGAGCTGGTGGAGGTAACTCCCGAGTCCATCCGTATGCGCAAGGAGATCCTCTCCAAAGAACAGCGTATGAAGAAGATGTTCCATAAGGGATGAGAACCTTTCATTTGCTATTAGATATAAATTATTAATTATTCATCATCGATCAGTATATGAATTATGTTATCCTTGATTTAGAGTTCAACGGCACCTACTCGAAGCGAAGACACAAGTTCTTCAACGAGATCATCGAGTTCGGCGCCGTGAAAGTCGACGAACAACTGAATATCATCGATACCTTCTCAGAGCTGATCTCCCCGCAGATCTCAAAGAAGCTCAACACCCATGTCTCTGCGCTGACCCATATCACCTACAAGGAGCTCTCCGAGTCGAAGAATACCTTCACCCATGTGCTCTCGCTGTTTAGAAAGTTCCTCTCGGATTCTCTTTTGATGACATGGGGGACCAGCGATATCCTGGTATTGATGGAGAACTGCGGCTATTATCTCGGCAACGAGGAGCTCACCTTTTTGAAGAACTACTGTAACCTTCAGGCGTACTGCCAGGAGGCGCTTGACTATCACGACCGGTCCAAGATGATGGGACTTTCCACCTGCGCCGAGCTTATCGGCGTGAACTTTGAGAAGGACAGTCTTCACCGTGCACTCTCCGACGCCCGTCTCTCGTATCTGTGCTTTCAGAAGCTCTTCGACCGCACCCTGCTCTCAAAGCTCACAGAGCCGGTCGGTGAAGAGTTCTACCGCAAGATCACTTTCAAGAATTACGCGATCTGCGATCTCAAGGATCCGAATGTCGACCGCCGTGAGATGTTCATCATCTGCGACAGGTGTCAGCGCAAGGCGCGCAGGAAATCCCGCTGGCACATCAAGAACAAGAGCTTTCGCGCCCGCTTCCGCTGCCCGAAGTGCAAGCGTGATTTTGAGGGCAGGATCACCTTCAAGCGAACCTACTCCGGAGTCAATATCGACAAGAGGATCGCGGAACTTCCGAAACCCGCTGAACCGTAAAACGGACCGATAACACCATCGGTCCGTATTCTTTTTGATAAAAATAGAACAAATTTTCGAAAAACTATTGAAATATCCAAATGTTTTTGTTAAAATATAAATAGATAGCCACCGATCGTGGACATTCGGCGGCTGTCAAGAGCGAGGCCCCGGCTCGAACGAATACGGTATTATGATTGCGGAGAATACTCTTCGCCGACGAATGATGAAAGGATGAAAAGACTAAGATGATCGACTACGCCTTATGGGCTCAGCAATATCTTGACGACGCCCAAAAAATACTCTCAGTGATCGAAAGGAAGAAGAAAAAACTCAAACACGCATCCAAGGATGAACGCAAGACGATCAGCGATGAGCTGATGTCATACAGGTATATTTATTATGATTTGCTGAAATCCGCAGAGATCCTCTCCGAGCGCGCGAAAGAGGAGCAGCATCATGCGGCATGATGTTCTTCATCTTGATGAGAAGAACGCCGACCTGATCGCTTATTCGATCTACTCTCCCGGGACCGATAACCGTCGGGAGATCGAGCGGATGAAGCGGATATTATCGAGAGCTGTCCGGTCAGAGCTTACTGCCCGCCAGCGGGAGTGTCTGACCCTATACTATCTTCACTCGATGAAGATGCGCGATATCGCGAGAGCGCTCTCGATCTCGCCTTCCACCGTGACCCGCCACATCAAGGCGGCTAAGGCTCGCCTGACAAAGATCGCGAAATACTACGAATAACGAGGAATCAGGAATTGTCATTACGATTTAACTAAAAAGAGCAACGGCATGAACCGTTGCTCTCGATATTCGTTATATCTTGAAACTCTCCTGATCGTACTTTCTCAGGGGCGCCATGGTGTGGGGCGTTCTCATGATCGGGTTGTATTTGAACTTCTTGCACTTTGAGTTGCGCAGGGTCTTATTTAAGGAACAATACTGCCGCTCTCCCTCAGTTTTGGAGTGTTCACAGTAGGTGCAGGCGGGGACGATATTATTTCCGAATAATTTTTTCATTCCAATCACCGTAAAATATTATAACACGCTTTCTTTCCTCTTGCAAGTCTTTCCTTTCTGTTGTACAATAATCTCGGTGATACTATGAGAATTGATTCTAAAACCATGCGTCTTCATCAGAATAACGGCATAGGCTTTCTGACCTATGACCGGCTCTCTGAGATCCCCTTCATCCATCACGCTTTTTCGACCAAGATAGGGGAGGGCTCACCCTCTTCTCATGTGATGGATATGAGCTTTGAGCATGATGATCGGGAGAAGATCACGAAGAACTACCGTCTCTTCTGTGACGCCGCGGGGTTTGATTTTGAGAGCCTCGTCGCTTCTTCTCAGGATCATCACACCTTCGTGCGTGTATGTACGAAAGAAGAGCGGGGGATCGGCATCTACCGACAGAAGGATATCGAGAGCGTCGACGCCTTGGTCACAAACGAGAGAGGCGTTACCTTAGTCACCTACTACGCGGACTGCACGCCGATCTTCTTCGTCGATATTGAGCGTCGCGCGATTGCCCTCGCGCACGCGGGCTGGCGCGGTACGGTCGCCATGATTGCGAAAGAGGTCGTTAATGTTCTGAAAAAGAATTATAATACCGATCCCACCGATCTCGTCTGCTGTATCGGACCGAATATCGGGCGATGCTGCTATGAGGTCGATCAGCCGGTCGCGGATGAGTTCTATGCTTTAAAGGAGAAGGCGCCGTCCATCACTCCCGAGGATTTTGTTTTCCCGAAGGAGGGCGGCAAGTTTATGGCGGATATGAAAGAAGCGAACCGCCAGATCCTCCTCTCCTGCGGGGTCAGGGATGAGAACATCGTCCTTTCCGATCTCTGTACGCAGTGCCGCTCTGATCTCTTATGGAGCCATCGCGCCACCAAGGGCGACCGCGGCACGATGTCCGCGTTTTTGTGCCTGAAATAACGACAGCCTCCCGGATTTTCGGGAGGCATTTTATTAGGATTACAATTCTTATTTCTTCATTCCGAATTCCTCGTTGTTGAACGGAACCGTCTTCACTTCAAATTCTTTTTGATCCAGATACACAAGCGACCCCGCGTCGGTCTTAAAGTCGAACCGCAGCTTATAGGCGTATAGCTGCTGACGCTTTATAGAGAGCTTGTCGTTTAGTTTTCTGTCGCCGTATTTCTCGTCGCCGATGAGCGGATGTCCGATCGACGCCATATGCGCCCTGATCTGGTGCGTTCTGCCGGTGTGAAGAAGGATCTCGCATAAAGAGAGGTTGTCTTTGGTTTTGAGTACCGTATATTCCGTGATGATCTCCTTCGCGTCATCACGCTTTTCATGCAGCACCCGCACGGTGTTCGTATTCTCGTTCTTGATCAGGTAATCTTTCAGTATTTTATGCGCGGGCTTCGGCACTCCTTTGACAAGACAGAGATAGTATTTCTCGATCTCGCGGTCGCGGATCTTCTGATTGATCACCCTGAGCGCTTCGGCGGTCTTCGCCGCGATGACGATCCCGCCGGTGTTGCGGTCGATCCGGTTGCACAGGGCGGGGGTGAAGGCATTTTCCTCATCGGGGTGATATTCTCCTTTTTCATAGAGATACCGAAGCACCCTGAGATTGAGCGTATCGGTGTCGAAGTTCTTGTCCTGATGCACAATCACGCCCGGCTTCTTATCAAGCAGGATCATCTGCTCGTCCTCATAGAGAATGTCAAGAGACGACGAGGCTTTCAGGAACTCGTAGCTCTTCTTCTCTCCAAAAAACTCATCTTTAATATACAGCGTCAGCTCGTCGCCATCATTCAGAAATACCTCGGGGGAGGTCTTCTTGCCGTTTAACTTGATGTATTTTGTACGGATATACTTGTACATCAGTGACTTTGGCATCGTCTTAAATTTCTTTGAAAGAAATTTATCCAGCCGCTGACCGCTGTCGTTTTTCGTTATCGTTATCTTTCTCATCGTATCACCGTTCGTACTTTCTGTCTGTATTATAATCAAAGCGAGAGCCAAATGCAAGCCGCTGTCACAAAAAGCGAACCGCGGAATAGTATAGTAAGGGTGATGACAATGAACATTTGCAGAAAGTGCAAAACACCGATCGCGTTCGCGGCGGGTCTGATCACGGCGGCGATCCTGCCGACCAAGGCGGTATGTGTGATCGCGGCAATCGTTCTTGTGTGCACCTGTCTTTCTCTGAGGAGGTAAATCATGAAAGTCATCGTTATTGACAAGCCGAAGCTGCTCTCTCCGATCCTTCGGAAAATCTACGGAATCAAAAAAGAAAAGCCGCAGAAAGCTACATAAAAAGGAGCCTACAGGCTCTTTTTTACTTTGTAGAAAACTGTGATTTATATGAAGATCGACCCCCTGCTGTTACAGGGGGTCGTCTCTCTGTCCTTAGTTTTGTGTCAGTCTGAGGATCTGACCCGGATAGATGATATTCGGGTTTTCGAGATTATTGAGCTTCAAGATCTGTGCGACATCGATACCGTAGCGGTTCGCGATCGACCACATCGAGTCCCCCGGACGGACGACATAGTAGGAGGGAGAGGAGATCTCTTCCACCGGGATCACCAGCTCCTGTCCGGGAAAAATCGTATATGGATAGACCAGGGCGTTCGCGTTCGCGATTTCCTGCGGGGTGGTTCCGAAGAACTGCGCGATCGCAAAGACGGTGTTGCCCGGTCTGACCCGATAGATTACCTGTTCCATATTCATATACTCCTTTGTGATAGCTTTTGGCTACTACCATATTATGCGAGAGCCGTATTTTGGTCACTTCTTGTCAATATGGCAATACCTCCAAATTTTCTTTCCAGAGATTGTTAATAATGATGGGCGTTATTTTTCTGATAAAGAATTAAAATACCGCTCCGTTTTGGTATGATAAAATGAGAAATTAAAATGCGAAAATAGGACATATTGAGGTTATGACATTGACTTTCAGAAGAACGATTTCCTTTATTATTTTACTGGTGATGATCATGTCGTCTTTATCAACATCCGTGTTCGCGGCTGACGCGACCGCGCCCACCGAGGCAGAGACGGTCAAGCCTACCGAGAAACCGACGGAACCTCCGTTTACCGTCGAAACCTACGGCTATCAGGGCTATATCAATAAGCTCGAGAAGCTCGCCTATACCAAAGAGCTCGGCGCGGTGTATTCTAAGAAGAAGACCGCCTTCAAGCTGTGGTCTCCCGTCGCCTCATCCGTCAAGGTGAATATCTACAAGACCGGCTCCGATCAGGAGACCGGCGCCCAGATGCTCACTTCCGCCTCGATGATGGAGCCTCTCGTTAGACGGCGACTACAAGAACTTCTATTACACCTATCTTGTGAAGATAGGGAACGAGTCCCACGAGGTGGTCGATCCCTACGCGAAAGCGGTCGGCGTCAACGGCGACCGCGGTATGATCATCGATCTGAAAGAGACTGATCCCGAGGGCTGGGCGGACGATACCTTCGCGCGGGTCAGTTCGCTCTCTCAGGCGACCGTATGGGAGGTCTCTGTCAGAGACTTCTCCGCGTCGGATACCTGCGGCGTCAGCGAAGATAACCGCGGCAAATTTTTGGCATTTACCGAAGAGGGCACCACGCTCTACTCCAAGGGCGAAGTCGCCACCTGCGTCGATTACTTAAAAGAGCTGGGGGTCAGCTATGTGCAGCTCAACCCGTTCTATGATTTCGCCTCCATCGACGAGACAAAGAAGCTCGACGATCAGTATAACTGGGGCTACGATCCGAAGAACTACAATGTCCCCGAGGGCTCCTACTCCTCGAACCCATATGATGGCAGAGTCCGCATCAAAGAGTGCAAAGAAATGATACAGGCGCTCCACAACGCGGGCATCGGTGTCGTGATGGATGTGGTGTACAACCACACCTATTACGGCGAGGACAGCTTCTTCAACCGTATTGTACCTAACTACTTCTACCGTTTGAATGAAGACGGCAGTTTTTCAAACGGCTCCGGCTGCGGCAACGATATCGCCACTGAGCGCAGTATGATGCGCGACTATATCGTCAAATCCGTCACCTACTGGGCACAGGAATACCATATCGACGGCTTCCGCTTTGATCTGATGGGTCTGATGGATGTCGATACCGTCAACGCGATCCGCGATTCTCTGGACAGCTTGAAGGGCGGCAAGAACATCCTGATGTACGGCGAAGCGTGGAATATGGAGACCGCCGCCGCGTCGGATATCAAGCTCGCGAATCAGAAGAATATGAGCTCGATCTACAAGCGTGTCGCCGCGTTCAACGATACCGCTCGCGACGCGATCAAGGGGTCTAACTTCAACGCGAAGGAGAAGGGCTTCGTCCAGCAGGGCTCATCCAAGGCGGGCGTCAGAGAGAGCATTGATAAACCCTCGTGGGCGAGAGTGCCGAACCAGAGCGTCAACTACGCCTCCTGTCACGACAACCTCACCCTGTATGACAAGCTCACCGCCTCTGTCTACGGAGATAAGAAATATTCTCAAAGGCGCGAGGACTTGGTCGCGATGAATAAGCTCTCTGCCGCGATCGTGCTCACCTCCCGCGGAATGCCGTTTTTCCTCGCGGGCGAAGAGATGGGCAGAACCAAAGAGGGCGACGAGAACTCCTACAAGTCTTCTGTTGAGATCAACGCGATCGACTGGAGAAACCTGTGCAAGTACACCTCGCTTGTCGAATACTATAAAGGGCTGTTGAAGATCAGGGAAGCGTTCTCCATCTTCCGCGACGCGACCGGCGATCACATCACCACCACGCATATCAGAGACGATATCGGCAAAGAGACGATCGCTTATCTCTTGGAGTCGAACGATAATAACGATAAAGCGGTGATGATTTTCAACGGCAGCACAGAGGAATCCTCTGCCGTTAAACTGCCCGAAGGCGACTGGGTGCAGCTATGCGACAAAGATTCCGCGGGGCTGAGTCCTCTCTCGGAGGCTTCGAGCTCTGTGACCGTAGCGCCTACCTCTGCGGCTGTCTTCGTGAACAAAGAAGCGTTTGAATCGCTCTCTGAAAAGGAAGAGAAGCAGTCGACCGTCTATGTGCAGTATGTCGATACCGCATCAAAGAGCGTTGTATTCGAGCAGAAGCTGACGGGTGATTCAGGGGAGAGCTACACCGTAGAGATTCCCCAGTCCCTGCTTTTCACCTACAACGACCTCTCCGAAAAATCGGACAAGAAGGGCAAGTTTTCCGAGAACTGTTCATACAAGAAGATCGAGGTCGAAGCGTATGAGGGAGACTTCTCTTCGGTGATCTTCCACTTTGTCGATGAGAACGGCACAGAGCTCTGCAATTCGTTAGAGATCACCAACCGCGTCGATCAGCCTTATACGACGCCGTATATCCCGAAGATCGAGGGATTCTCCCTGGATCTTGAGAATCTTCCGAAAAACGGCGCCGGCAAATTCAAGAAAGATCCCGTCGAGGTCTACTACAAGTTCAAGTACACCATCGCGGAGACGGTCGAGAATATCGATCCTTCTTTGAACTGCCGCGCGAATATTCTCTATATGGGCCCCGACGGCGAGATCTTTGATATCAAGTCGTATATGGGGACTCTCGACGATCCTATCGAGATCGACGAGCTCGGATTTGAGGACTTCGCGCTCAAGTCCGTGTCCGATGACGAGCCCGTCTTCTCTGTCGCTGAGACGAATATCATCTTAAACTACGAGTCCACGAAGAAGGAGCCGAACTTCGGGATCCTGATCGCAATCGGCGCGTTTGTCGTCGGTATTGCCTTCGTGCTGATCCTCACAAAGCTCTCCGGCTCGAAGAGTAGCCGGAAAAAACGCAAGATGGATTCTCTCTCCATCGATGAATAAGCCGGGATGTAAATAATTTTATTATTTATATATTTTCTTAAAGGAGGAAAACATATGAAAATCACAAAAAAGGCGATATCTCTCATCCTGACGATAGCGCTTGTGGTGACGATGTTCTCGGTAGCGGTTGTGTCCGTTTCCGCCGCTCCGTGGAACAACTACTCCACCGCCGCTCATCAGCTGGATGCGGATTATGCCTACGACGGCACTTTGGGCGCTGTCTACAGCCCTGAAGCCACTACCTTCAAGGTTTGGGCTCCTCTTGCAAAAGAGGTCAAGCTCAACCGTTACGCGACCGGCTCCGACTCCGAAGATGGCGCCAAGAATCTTGGTACCGTTTCGATGGAGAAGCTGATGGACGGCGACAAGTTCACCGGCGTCTGGACGACCACGGTCTCAGGCGACATCAAGAACACCTACTACACCTATTCCATCACGAACCCCGACCATATCTATAACAGCACCAAGGATGTCACCCATGAGACACAGGATGTCTATTCCTACGCTGTCGGCGTCAACGGCAACCGTTCGATGGTCGTTGATCTTGACTCCACCGACCCCGAAGGATGGGACAAGGACAGCCACATATATGTCGATCATCAGGCTGACGCGATCATCTGGGAGGTTCAGGTCAAGGACTTCTCCTTCAACCCGAACTCAGGCATCAGCGAGGCAAACCGCGGCAAGTACTTAGGCTTCACCGAGACCGGCACCACCCTGAACAACGAGGGCAAGTTCGCCACCGGTATCGACTATCTCAAGAGCCTCGGCGTCACTCATGTTCAGATCAACCCCTTCTATGATTTCGCCACCATCAACGAGGCGGGCGACAACTCGAGCCAGTTTAACTGGGGCTATGACCCGAAGAACTACGGCGTTCCCGAGGGCTCCTTCTCCTCGAACCCCTACGACGGCAATGTCAGGATCAACGAAGCGAAACAGATGATCAAAGCCCTCCACGACGCAGGCATCGGCGTCATCATGGATGTCGTATACAACCACACCTATTCTGTTGATTCCTGCTTTAACTACTCTGTTCCCGAGTATTACTACAGAATGACCGCGACAGGCGGCTACAGCCAGCAGTCCGGCTGCGGCAACGACACCGCCTCCGAGCGCGCGATGTACAGAAAGTATATGCGCGAGATGCTCTCCTACTGGACAAACGAATATCACATCGACGGCTATCGATTCGATCTGATGGGCGTTCACGACGGCGAGACCATGGGCTTGATCCGCGAGGATATGGATGCGATCGACTCAAGGATCATTATGTACGGCGAGGGCTGGTCCGGCACCACCGTCTTTGATCCCCAGACCTGCTCCGGCACTGCCACCTTCATGACCACCCAGAGTAACGCGAAGAATCTTTCCTCAAGGATCGGTTTCTTCAACGATCAGGTCAGAGACGGCATCAAGGGCGGCGTCTTCTCAGGACCTACCGCGAAGGGCTTCGTCAACGGCAACATGATGAACGCTCCCGATGTCGCTTTCGGCGTCCGCGCGAATACCATCGGCTCAACAAGATGGAAGTCCACCTCTCCCGATCAGACCGTCACCTACGCTTCCTGCCACGATAATATGACCCTGTATGACAAGCTCGCCGCGGCGGATCAGCAGAGCTCCAATATCGACTACAGAAAGAGATACGCAGGCGCGATCAAAGCGAACAAGATGGCTGCCGCAATCATCAACACCTCTCAGGGCATCGACTTCATGCTCGCCGGCGAGGAGATGGGTCGTTCCAAGGACGGCGACGAGAACTCCTACAAGTCCGCTCCCACTCTCAATATGATCGACTGGTCACTGATTGAATCCAACGCGGATCTCGTATCCTACTACAAGGGTCTCATCGAGATCAGAAAGGCGTTCTCTCCCTTTACCGCGAGTGTCAAGGATGATCAGGATGATACATACGCGTATACCTTCACCACCAGCCCCTCCATCGAGGGATATTCCGTTTCCTTCGTCGTAGACAATACTACCGAGGGCGAGTGGAGCAAGGTAGCGGTAATCTACAACGCGAGAACCACCGATTCCAACATCGAGCTCAAGGCGACCGATACCACCACCAAAGACACCGAGTGGGTCATCATCGCTGATGGCACCACAGCGGGCGTTTCCGCTTTAAGAGAGAACAAGGGTCTCACATTCTCCGTTCCCGCGGGCACCGCGGTCATCGCGGTCGAGAAATCTTCCTTTGAGAAGGTTGCCTTGAAGTCCGCGTACTCCAAGGTCATTGTCAACAATATCGACGAGGCGACCGGCGATGTGATCTCCAACTACACCCTGCTCGGTAAAGCGGGCGAGAGCTACAAGACAACATTAGACGACGCGATCCCGATCAACTTCGACTTTGACAAGATCGAAGGTCAGGCTGAGGGTGTCTTCACAAACGAAGATATCACCGTCAACTATCTCTTTAAGCAGTTCATCCCCGACTCCTTTACCGCTGAAAAAGGCGATGTCGACAATGACGGCAAGATTACGGTCGTAGACGCTACCGTTCTTCAGCGTCACCTCGCTTCTATCAAGAAGCTCGACGATGAGCACTTAAAGCGCGGCGACTACAACTACGATACCAAGACCACCATTCTGGATGTTACCTTCCTGCAGCGTTATCTCGCAAGCATGAATGTCTCCATCTTCAATATCGTCACCACCTACACCGGCACCAGACAGGACGGCACCGAGGTATCGGTCGGCTCTTCCTCTACGGTTCAGGCGAGACTTGGTTCCGAGTATACCACCGAGCCCGCTACCGTTGCGTACTATGTGCTCGACGGCATACCCGATAACGCCTCCGGTATCGTTACCGGCGGCATCACCGTCAACTATCACTATGTCTATCATGTCGATCAGGTTACCATCCATGTCAAGCACTCCGGATCTCAAACTTGGACGCCGTTCCTCTGGGCATGGGCACAGGGCGATATCAACGCCTATTCTTCATGGCCGGGCTACGCGATGATCAATCCCGACGAGAACGGCTGGGCGACCACCGAGTTCCCGGTTCCGGGCGGACTTGACTACTTCATCATCATCTCCAACAACGCAAACCCGCAGACCGCCGACTACGGCCCGATCAAATACGCGGATTATCCCGAGATCTGGGTCGTTATCGACGACGATAATGTCGGCTCCGCTGACGGCAAGTGGATCAAGTATTATAACTACAATCCCGATACCGCAAACTGATCCTTACGACAAAAGGTCCATCCGAAAGGGTGGACCTTTTTTGAGTGAAGAGGTAAGAGTGAAGATGTAAGATGTATGGGCGGGCTCTGCTCGCACCTGAGTTTTAATTGGGAATGATTAGGAATGAGGAGATAGGAATTGCAGAGCGTTTCATAAAGCGTAGGGCAAGGGTCCTCTGTGCCGGAGACGGCTCACCCCTCTAAGTTCTCCATCTCTCCTAGCAGGGGAGTTTTTTTAAAACTGACAACTGACAACAGAGAACTGACAACTGTTATTCCGATCTACCTTTCTTATAGTTGTGGTGACAATAAGAATAAGCCTCTCTGTTCGTCAAAGAGGCGGTAGTGTTATGATTTCGTTCCGGTTTTCCTGACTGCCGTTACGGGCTTCTTCATCGCCCACAGGATGAGCCCTTCTATCACAGAGAACGGCACCAGCACCGCGGCGCGGTATAAGAGCAGCTCTGTATACGGCATATGCATCAGCGCGCTTAAGACCAGCGTGTTCAGCGGCAGCCGGCATAAAAGCATCACGGCGCCCTCGGCGATTGCGATATCCCTGATCCTCAAATCTGTGCCGTAAAGGACAAGACCGTAGATCAAGCCTTCAAAGACATAGCAGACCGTGATGCCCGGTGTGATCGAGAATCCGCTCGGATTTGAGAGGATCACCGAGAGGATATCTCCCATGCCCGAGACGATCGCCGCGCAGACAGGACCGTACAGATATCCGACGATTGCCGTGGGAATAAAGCTCAGTCCGATCTTCACAAACGGCACGATCGCCAAGGTGAAGTTCGTGAAGATCCCGAGCACCACCCTGAGCGCGAGCATCATCGCGCAGACGCAGAGTACCCTGACATCGGTCAGCTCCTTCGAAGATTTGGTGAATTTCTCTAAAATTGACATAAAAATACCTCCTTATCCTGCTGTTAGGGCTCTGCCTTTAGCATAAGGAGATACCGTATGCGACAGCGGGATGCAGAGAACACACCGCAGGGAGATTTCTCCCTTTCGTTCTGGCGTCAACTCCCCGTACGGCAGACACTTAACGCGCGTTCTCTTACTCTGTTTAATTTTTTATAAATGATCGGAAAAAGGTGTATCAAGATCAAGCTGATACAGATCGTGGTGCGGCACCTGCTTTTCTTTCGGCGGCAGCTGCATATAGTCGCCGAAGGCGGTCCTCAGATACACATCATACCCCTTGGGTATCGGGGCGGAGAATCCCTCAAACTCGTGATAGAGAGGAGAGGAGAACGCCTCAGCGGGATATCTGTTCTTCATATAATGCGGCCCCGCGCACAGCTCGGTGCAGTAGGTGTGGGTGTCAAAATCATATTTTGACATCTTTCGCTCGGCTTTCTGATAAATCCTCGCGCGAGAAGAGGGCTTCTTAAAGAGCGAGAGCAGCAGCTTCGACATATTTCTGATCAGCGCGCCGTGTTTCGATGGGATGACCTCGGTCGAGAAGAGCGAGTAGATCATCGCGTGATAATATTGCAGATACCGCTTGATCTTCGAGTCGGGACAGCCGTCCATCGGGAAGATATCGGTGACGATACCGCGGGGGATATCGAGATCCTTCTGATTATCCTTGATGAGGGTGACCGAGGTGTCGACCAGGGTCGCGAACGGATTGTGGGTGATCGTCTTGCCGTCGGGCCATAGCATCACGAAGCGTCTCTCATCCTCCTGCTCTTTCCAGAGCCTGAGCATTTTATCATAGTGTCTTCGCGGCATGATGATGTCGATATCGTCATCCCACGGGATGAAGCCGCCGTGACGAACTGCGCCGATGACGCAGCCGCCCAAGAGAAAATAGGTAAGCCCGTTTCTGCGGCAGAACTCATCGAAGTAGTAGAGGGATTCGAGCTCCTTTAACTGCAGCCGTCTCAGGGTCGCGCGGTCGAGTTTGAGCTGATCAATCATATTTTCTCCACTTCCTGCGGCTTGAGTAGCTGTTCTTGACGACCGCTTTTCTCACTTCTTCGATCCTTCTCTCGGCGGAGCCGTCGAGCTTTTTCTTCCAAAACGGCATCTTGACAAGTCCTACCAGCGTTCCGACGCCGTAGGAGATATGCAGAAGCGGGAAGATGAACGGCAGCAAAAGGAACATCGGATTGAGCGATTTCTTGAGCACAAAGGCGCCTACCGTGTTGACAAAGTTGAACATCGAGTACATCGCGATAATTACCGCGAAGAACACCGGCTGGCCGATGATCCACACGATCAGGCTCAGAACAAGCGCGATCAAAAACACGAAGGGGATAAAGTGAAAGTAGGAGAGGCACTTCGGACAGACGCCTGAGGTCAGCCCGATCCAGTAGCCGTTGCCGTATTTCTGCTTGATCATGCGGTCAAGCGTGTTTCTCGTATGCTGATAGGAGACGATCTCCGGACAGCAGCAGAACTTGTATCCCGCCTGACGCATCCGGTAGTGAAGCTCGTTGTCCTCAGTCCTGCCGAGCTCCTCGTTGAACCCGCCGACCTTCTCGAACACCTCGCGCTTATATGCCGCGTGAAATAAGCTGTCGTGATATTCCTTTGACGCGGCGGCTCTTCTGTAGTCCGCGACCGACGAGCCGAAGAGGCTCTCCTCGGCGGCTAAGAGCGTGAGCGTCCATTTGTTGGGGTTCTGACAGATATTCGGTCTGCCGCCGCCGACGATATCCTCGCCTTCTTTGATATTGAACACATTTCTCGCGACGAAGTGGCGCGGGATCTTCGAGTGGGCGTCTACGCGGATGATGATATCACCCGTGGCGTGTTCCAGCGCGACATTCCACGCGGCGGCTTGGTTCTTGTGGACAGAGGGATTCGAGTAGAGACGGACATTGTAGAAGCCGTTGTCCGTTTCACAGAACTCCTGCATGATCTCGAGAGATCGGTCAGTAGAGCCGTTATCCACCATGATGATCTCAATGCGGTCATGGGGATAGCTCTGATCGCGAAAATCTCTCAGAAGACCGTTTAAGACACCTTCTTCGTTGAGTGTGATGGTACAAAGCGAAACTTTCATTTCACATTCCTCTTAATCGTAGATTTCAAAACGGGAGCGGATCAGCCATTTGGAGCTGATACACAGCGCCTGGGTCATATACGGCGCGACATAGATGACGGGCAGCACCGTCATACATAACAGCAGCCACGGCGAAAAGCTCAGGATCAGCCTCGATACGGTTCCCGTGTTTCCTCTCATGATCTCTTTGGAGAGCTTGAACAGCTCGGGCGCGTCCATATATTCAAACTCCACCGCTGCCGCAAATACCGCGAAGTATCTGAGCGACCACAGCACGGTCAGCAGCGATGAGAGCACTGTCAGCATAAATTCACACAGAGCGTACAGGGGGATGTTTTCCTTGCTTTTCATGAAGACAGCCCAGAAGATAATTACGGGCAGAAAGCAGACGACAGTCGGCAGGAGCATCCGGATGATAAAGCGGATGTTGACAGCGAGCGCGCTGCGGTAGTGTTCTTTTGAAAAATAGTAGATCAGATCTTCAATATGATAGACGCCGTCAACAGACGCTTTGTAGTACAGGCGGACATAGCCGTTGAAAACAGGGGAGAGCAGAAACGATACGGCGAACACCAGCGTCGGCTCGGTGATGTAGAAGATCACCTGATTGACGGTGTTATCGGCGTTATCCCCGCTGATCAGCAACAGCGCGAGAACGGTGTAGACGCAGTCGGCGACAGCGAAAACCGTCAGCACCGCAATCAGAGCGGTGATTGCCTTGAGCCAGCCTCCCTTGAGCGTCATCCTTGCCTGCGCTCTGATGGCCTTTTCGGCAGACATAAAATCATCCTTTGGTATAAAGATTATAGAAGCTTTCGCAGCAGATCTGAGCGTGCTTGAAGAATTTGTCCACGCTCAGGTTCTCGTTCGCGTCGTGCATATTGCACTGTTCATCCTCAAAGACAGGGCCGAACGCGACGCCTGCCCCGCCCATCTTTCTCGCATAGGTGCCGCCGCCGGTAGAGTAGAGGCGCGGCTTCTCGCCCATAATGTTCTCGTAGGACTCTGAGAGGATCTTGACGATCTGAGAGTCCTCGGGGACATTCAGCGGAGGCATATGGTCGAGCAGCTTGACATGGACATGCTCTCTGTTCGCCTTCTCTTCGATCTTTCTGATAATCTCCTCGCCGTCTGCTGTTACGGGGTAGCGGATGTCGATGGTGCAGGTAGCGTATCCCTCGTCGATGTGAACGGTGCCGACATTGAGCGTCAGGGGACCCGATTCGTTGTCTCTCATCTTGATGCCGAGCATCACGCCGTCGGTGTCGGTGCCGATGTATGAGCTGATAAAGTTCGGAACACTGCCTAAAGACGGCAGAGAGAAGTTGGAGGTGAGCAGATCGATCAGCGCGGTAGCGGCGTTGAGTCCTTTCTCGGGGAAGGCGGCGTGGGCCGCTTTGCCGCGTGAGAGCACCATCAGTCCGTCGATGGTGTAGTAGAACTCGAACGAGCCCTTCTTCGCGTCCGCGAGGCGCGCGAGCTGATGATCCTCGTTCTCGGTACAGTCAAGCAGGGCGTACGCGGTATCGGGGACCGCGTTGGGCGCTTTGCCGGAGTGCATCTGGGTCAGTGTGGTGCCGTCGTGGGTATCGGCGTAGATCTCGAGCTGGATGTGACCCTTCTCGCATTTGCAGATACCGTAGTCGGAGTCGGGCGTAAAGCCGATATCAGGCAGCGGCTCATGCGCAAAGTACTCGTCCATATCGTCCATCCCGCGTTCTTCTTTGGTGCCGAAGATTGCGCGGACAGTATTCTTTCCGATGACATTGTTGTCTTTTAAGACTCTCAGACAGTAGAGGTTGATCAGCGCGGCGCCTTTGTCGTCGGCGATCCCTCTGCCGTACATCTTGCCGTCGCCGACTGACAGCTCAAAGGGGAGAGAGTTCCAGTTGTTGCCCTCGGGCACGACATCGAGGTGCGAGAGCACACCTACCAGCTTGCCGCCCTCGCCGAGTTCGGCGTGACCCGCGACATTGTTGATATTCTTCGTGACAAGCCCGAAGGACTCAGCCTTCTTAAGCATCCAGTTAAGCGCTTCTTCACATCTTGCGCGCTCGTGGGTGATTGACGGGATCGCAATCAGTTCTGTCAGATCCGCGATGATCTCGTCCTTATAGTCCATTATTTTTTCGCCGAAACTCATAGTGTCCTCCGTGTTGTTTTCAGGTTATCGGTGTTTTTGATCCTGTAGGTTTTTCTGTAATTTCTCTTCTTGCGGAAGAATCCGGTCGCGATCACATAGATTATCAAGAGAACGCCTCCCGCGATCGAGATGATCACACCCTCTTTTAAGTAAGGGGTGGTGTATTTGAATTCGATCTCATTGTCGGATCCGGCTTTGACCCTGATCGCCATGAAGCCGATGTTGACCTTCTCAATCTCTGTTTCTTCGCCGTTTATATACGCCTTGAAGCCTTCGTCGTAGGGGACAGAGAAGAAGAGAAGATTATCGTTTCCGTTATTATGAAATCTTGCCTTGAAGCCGGTTTTGGTATAAGAGAAGTCGGTACAGGTATTCGCTCTTCTCTCTCTGCAGTCCTCTCGGTACGCTTCTGTCGAGTAGCGGAAATCCTTCGTAATACTCTCAAAGCTGTTGTACTCGGGATAGTTCTTCTTCTGCAGATCGTCCTCTTTGTGCTCTGAGTTTAAGGTGACATACATCCCGTCTTTGTAGCCGGTGATGTCCTTATACTTTTTCATCTGCTGCTGGGTGAGTATCATCGCCTTGAGTACGGCGAGATGCTGGACATCGTCGCTGAGATCCCGGAACTCTTCTTCACAGATGAACTTATCATACACAAAGCCGTAGGGGATATAGTCCTCGTTCTCGTAGGTGTCAAAGCCCTTGGTGGTGCCGATGTAGCGGTAGTCGGGCATCTTTGTCTCGCCGTCTTCCTCAAACTGAGAGTACTCATTCTGTGTGAAGAGGTACTTGACAGAGGTCAGCGCCCGCACGCCGTAGTATTTGATATCAGGACGCGAGCCGACATCCCGCTGAATCCCGATGGTGTTGTAGAAATCCATCAAAGCGCCCGGTACGATCGAGTGGAACGCCTGTATGGTCGGCGTCTTCCAGAACATCCCGAGGTTATCGTTTGCTTTGTAGAAATCCGACCGCACAGAGTCGATATCGTCGATGTTGATACCGTCTGAGTAAGTGAGCGCGTATTCTCTCATATATTCGCTGTTGTGCTCCGACTGCCTCTTGCCGATGATGAGATAGAGCTCGCTGTAGGATATGAGAAACAGGCACAGAACGATCGCGGTGATTCTGAAGAACAGCTTTTTGTTCTTTCTGAGTAACAGGTAGGTGAGGAATACCGCCGCAAGCCCCATCACTGCGATCAATACAAAGATCCAGAATCTGACGGGAGATTTTTCTACCCCGAACCGATAGATCTTTGTGTCTCTGACCTCATAGAAGACATAGGGCATAAACCCGATGAGGAACGCCGCGCCGAGGGTGACGGAGGAAGTGAAGATGATGCCGAACTTGAAGTCTGTCTCGCCGATATGCTCGAGCTCGTAGACGGTGACCGTGATCAGCATCAGCGTGAGCATATAGAACCATCTTGCGTAGTACGCGGAGTTAAGCGCCTGGAATGCCGCGTTCAAGAACGGCACCGCCGCCATGATCATCAGCACGGTCAGCAGGATTGTAAAGAAGCTCTTCTTTCGTTTTCTCATGAAGGCGGATACATACACCGCCGAGAACATCGGCACATATGCCGCTACCGACGACCACTTGGCGCCGGAGTCGGGCGTGAAGTTCGGCCTCGCCGGAATATCCGGCGGGAAGAAGAAACTCGTGAAAATATGCAGATACTTCTGTGAGTTGGGGTACAAGAGCGCGCGGTATCCGCTGATGATCTCGCCGACGCGATAGTTGCCCGTGATCGCGAACACCGACGGCAGCATCAGCGCTGCCGCAGCCATCACGCCGATGACCGCTTCCGCAGCCAAGAGCAGGAATTCTTTGATCCTGAACCGATAGCCCCTTGTGATGAGCTTGATGACATAGTAGATGACGCAGAACAGCGCTTGTCCGAAGAAGAAGTAGTAGTTGATGACCGCTGAGGCGCATACCGCGAGCGCAACGATCCCTCTGCGTTTTGTATTGTGATATTCATCGATCGCCGCAAGCAGCAGCGGGAAGATGAACATCGCTTCGTGAAAATGGAAGAAAAAGACATTGTAAAGGGAGAATCCCGAGAACGCGTAGAGCAGCGCGCCCATCACTGCGTATTTCCGATCTCTGACATAACGCCTGAGATAGATGTATGAGGAGAACGAGCAGCAGCCGATCTTTAAGATCAGAAGCGGTCCGATGGCATAGGCGATATACTCAGACGGCACAAGCATCGACAGCCAGAAGAACGGTGAGCCTAAGAGATAGAAGCTGTACGAGCCTATAAAGTTCGCACCGAGGTCGGTATAATGGCTCCACGCAGTATCTCCCGATTTGATCGCGTCGTGCGCTAACTTGTAGAAGGGGATCTCCTGAACATTGAAGTCTCCGTAGTAGAGAAAGTATCCCTTGTCATAGATGATCAGCGGAATGATGACGACCGCCGCAAGAAGAAGTCCCGAGAGAAACGCGATCAGTCCGTAATTTCTTTTTTTGACGGCGGGGGATACAAGCCTCACTCGGACACCTCCTCAAAAAAGTCTTTACCAAAAGAACAGATTGTGATATGATGAGTACAAACCGCACCACTCCATACTAATCCATTCTTACAATTAACATATTATACCATATCTCTGAGCAAAAAGGAATATCTAATTGTAAAATATTTTAAAAATAAAGGAAGATGAATATGAGCAGCTTTTTCGCCATGACCGCCAGGATGAAGTATATCAACCGATGGGGACTGATGAATAATACCAGATACGAGAACATCTCGGAGCACTCTCTGCAGGTCTCGATGCTCGCGCATGCGCTCTGTATCTTTTCTAACAAGCGCTTCGGCACAAGCTACGACGCTGAGAAAGCGGCTGTGATCGGGCTTTATCATGACGCGGGAGAGATCATCACCGGCGATATGCCGACGCCGATCAAGTACTATAACGCCGATATCAAGTCCTCTTATAAGGAGATCGAGCGTATCGCCGAAGAACGCCTTCTCTCGCTTCTTCCCGAGGATATCAGGGGAGAGTATGAAGAGATCGTCTCACCGACCGATTCAGAGCTTCAAAAGATCGTTAAAGCCGCCGACAAGCTCTCGGCGCTGATCAAGTGCATCGAAGAGGTCAGGATGGGGAATATGGAGTTTTCCGACGCGAAGGCGTCCACCGAGAGATCGCTCTCCGAGATGGACCTCGACTGTCTCGACGCGTTTATCGCTGAGTTCATCCCCGCGTTCTACAAGACCCTCGACGAGCTCTGATGGGTCAAGAATACCGCCGACATTCTCCACAACATATGCCCCGAGATTATGACAAAACTACTACAAGTTGTTAAAAAATTCTGAATTTCGACCGATTATTCTTTATTAGAAAATAGAATTAAGTTATCGGTGTATAATATATGGGTATTATTATGGATTATTATGATAATGATAATATAAGTCTTTTCAGAAAGGCGGGATAATGTGTCTAAAAACGATGAGTTTATAGATATTGAATCCACTCAGCAGGTGAGAAAAACATACGCTTCCTCCCGTTCTTCTCAGCAAGCTCCGCAGAAGAAAAAGAAGAAGGGGATCGTCTCTCGCGTATTGATCCTTACGCTGTCCGTGATCATGTTTTTGACCGGTTCGGGACTTGTGTTCTATTACAAGATGCTCGACACCCTGAACTTTCAGGATATTCCGACGACCCAGGATCCGTCACAGCCTCAGGACTCTACCGTCACCGTCAAGACCGACGGCAACACCCTCCTGTCCTCCGCTTCGGTTCTGAACATTCTTCTGTTCGGTCAGGATCGCAGAGCCTCCTCAACAGAAGAATTCGGTCGTTCCGATACCACGATTCTGGTTTCGATCGACACGATCAACAAGAAGATCAAGCTGACCTCCTTCCAGCGCGATACCTATGTATCCATCCCCGGCTACGGCGACAATAAGCTCAACGCGGCGTTCTCGTTCGGCGGTGTTCCGCTCGCGATCCAAATGATCGAAGCGAACTTCGGCATCCAGGTGGACAAGTACGCGGTGGTCGACTTCGACTCGTTCAGGAGCATCATCGAAGCACTCGGCGGCGTGGATATCGAACTCAGCCTCGATGAGATCAAATATGTCAACGCGCAGATTGATGTCAACCGTCAGACCGGCGTTACTTCCTTCATTGACTATGACCCGAGTCAGGAGACTCAGGTGGTTCATCTCGATAAGTATCAGGCGCTCTGGTACGCGAGAGACCGCGGCGAGGAGAATTTGGGCGGCAACCCCGAATACACCTTTGACGGCGACGACTGGGATCGTACCACCCGTCAGAGAAAGCTGATCCAGACCATCGTCAAGAGCCTCAAGAACGCCTCTATCACCGAGCTTGTAGCGGTCGTCAACAGTGTCGGTCCTCTGCTGACCACCAACCTCAAGAAGAGCGATATCACCTTCCTCGTCTCGAATATGATGACCTATCTGAGCTACGGTATGGAGGAGCTCTCTATTCCTACCGAGGGCAACTGGGCATACAGCACCACCTCCGACGGTCAGTCGGTCATCGCGATCAAGGACTGGGATCAGGTCAGATACGACCTCGCCTCCTTCGTTTATGAAGATGCTGTCGGCGCCCGCTCGACTACGGCGGAGACCTCTGCAGACAGTGAGTAATCGAAAGAAAGAGCTGATACGCTCTCTGAAGTTTACGCTGTTCTCTATCTCGGCGGGGCTGATCCAGATTGGATCGTTCACGCTGTTGGAGCTGCTTACGCCGCTCTCATACTGGCCGTGTTATCTGATCTCGCTGGTGCTTTCGGTGGTGTATAACTTTACCGTCAACCGCAAGTTCACCTTCCATTCCGCGGCGAATGTTCCGCTCGCGATGTTCAAGGTGTTCCTCTACTACTGCGCGTTCACACCGCTGACGACCATCGGCGGGAACTTTCTCGTCGAGTCGCTCCACTGGAATGATTTTCTCGTGGAAGCGCTCAGCATGGTGCTCAACTTCATCACTGAGTTCCTCTTTACCCGCTTTTTGGTATATGGCAAACAGGTCGACAATGATCAGAAATATCTCGAAAAGCAATCTCAAAAGGAGTCTGAATAAGGCTCCTTTTTTACTTTATAAGAGACAGCTCGTTTCTTATCAAGTAAAAGGGATTTATGGCGTTCGCCCGAAGCGCTTGATGTGCGCACGCGCGATGTCTTAACGAAAAATGCGAGCCAAAGGCACGATTTTCTCGTCATCAAAGATCGCGTTTTACTGCTTCGGACACTCTATTAATAAAAAGTTTACATTATAATTAGCACTCTCAGCTTGACAGTGCTAAAATATAGTATTATAATAAGAATCGTTAAAATAAACCAAAAGAGGTAATGATACATGGCAAAGAAACAGTTCAAAACCGAATCGAAGAAGCTCCTCGATATGATGATCAACTCCATCTATACCCACAAGGAGATCTTTTTAAGAGAGCTGATCTCGAACGCGAGCGACGCGATCGATAAGCTCTACTTCAAGTCCCTGACCGACGATTCTGTCACCCTCAGCCGAGACGACTATGAGATCCGCATCACCGCGGACAAGGACAGCAGGATCCTGACCGTTGAAGACAACGGTATCGGTATGACGAAGGACGAGCTTGAGAACAACCTCGGCACCATTGCGAAGAGCGGCTCCTTCGACTTCAAGAAGGACGACAGCGAGAAGGTAGACGAGATTGATGTCATCGGTCAGTTCGGCGTCGGCTTCTACTCCGCGTTTATGGTAGCGGACAACATCAAGGTCGAGACCAAGGCGTTCGGATCCGACGAGGCGTTCATCTGGGAGTCGTCGGGCGTCGACGGCTATACCGTCAAGCCTTTTGAGAAAGACCGGGCGGGTACCCGTATCGTTCTTCATATCAAAGAAGACACCGAGGACGAGAAGTATTCAGAGTTTTTAGAGGTCTACAAGATCCGCTCCCTGATCAAGAAATATTCCGATTATATCCACTATCCCATCAGGATGCTCACCGAGTCTCAGAAGCTCAAGGAGGGCACAGAGAGCGAGTACGAGACCGTCACCGAGGACGAGACCTTGAACTCCATGACCCCCATCTGGAAGAAGCCTCAGAGTGAGGTCAGCGACGAGGACTATGCGAGCTACTATAAGTCGAAGTTCTCCGACTATGACGCTCCGCTCAAGGTCATCCGTCAGAAGACCGAGGGCTCAGCCGACTATACCGCGCTCTTGTTCATCCCATCCCACGCGCCGTATGATTTCTATTCAAGAGAGTATGAGAAGGGTCTTCAGCTCTATTCTTCCGGCGTGATGATCATGGAGAAGTGCAAGGATCTTCTGCCCGATTACTTCAGCTTTGTCAAGGGCTTGGTGGACAGCTCCGATCTGTCCTTGAATATCTCTCGAGAGATGCTCCAGCATGACAGACAGCTAAAGATCATCGCGAAAGCCTTGGAGAAGAAGATTTCCTCCGAGCTCAAGAAAATGCTAAAAACTGACCGCGAGAAGTACGAGAAGTTCTTCGACGCCTTCGGCACCACCCTCAAGTGGGGTATCTACTCCGACTTCGGTATGCACAAGGATTCCTTACAGGATCTGATCCTGTTCAAGTCGTCCTTTGAGCAGAAGTATACCACACTTGAAGAGTATGTCTCCCGTATGACAGAGTCACAGTCGAAGATCTACTACGCGACGGGGGAGAGCATCGAGAAGATCGCGCTGCTGCCGCAGGTGGAGTCGGTTCTTGCGCGCGGGTATGAGGTCCTGTATCTGACCGAGGATATCGACGAGTTCGCGGTACAGATCTTAAGATCCTATCAGGAGAAGGAGTTTATCAATGTAACCGCCGAGAACCTCGATCTCACCACCGACGAGGAGAAGGAGAAGCTCAAAGCGGCAAACGATGAGAATAAAGAGCTCTTGGAGATGATGAAGGAGAGCATCGGCGACAGTGTGAACAAGGTACAGTTTACCGTATCCCTCAAGAACCACGCGGTGTGCCTCTCTACCGAGGGCGCGCTCTCGGTCGGTATGGAGAAGGTCTTGAACTCTATGCCCGGCGCTGAGGATCAGCATATCAAGGCCCAGACCGTGATGGAGATCAACCTCGACCACCCGATCGTCTCAAAGCTCAAAGAGCTGTATGCTTCAGATCAAGAGAAGCTCAAGAACTATTCGAAAATCCTCTACTCTCAGGCGCAGCTTGTCTCGGGTCTTACTCCGCAGAACCCCTCTGAGATCGCGGATCTGATCTGTGACCTGATGGTCTGAACAGTGCATAATTCATAATGATTTGCAGAAAAAAAGCGGTTCAGAAGAGCCGCTTTTCTTTATATTTTTATCCGTCAATTTTCTCAAATCTTCTGAACCTTTTGCCGTCGCGCTCGACGATCTCCTGAAACATCTTGTACGGGCGCACCCAGGTGTCGCCCTCGCCGTAGAGCGCTTTGTAGATTACCATCTTCTCGGTTGTTTCGGAGTCTTTTGCGAAGCCGATGACCTCGTACTCATTTCCCTTGAAATGGCGGTACCTGCCGAGGGTGATCTCTTCGGGAATTAATTCTTCTGAAGAATTATCTTCTTGAACCACAGGTTTCTCCTTGCATATCAGGGGAGCGTTCTCATTGATCTCATCAAAGCTCATCTTGAAGCTGCCGTCGTTGCATATGAGGATCATCGAGCTTTTTGCGGGGATGTTGATGTTCATATACCCGTGACACTCATAGGTGTTGTTGTCATTCAGCACATCTGTCAGAACGCCGTCAAACCGCGTGTCAAAGCCGATCTGACGCATCTCGTCCGACTGGTTCAGAAGGACAAAGACAGACTGGCTGTCGGTCTTCATCGAGTAGCACAGATGCTCGAGCTGGATGTTCTCGTTCTTGTACTTTCCGAACTGAAACGCCTCCAAGGTGTGCATAATCTTTGAGAGCTTGCAGATGTGTTCGAGGAGCTGATCGTCGCGGTTCGGGATATTGTTGAGATCAAGCTCGGGACGGACATCATAGTCCGAGTGGTTGTGTACCTTTCCCTCGATGCCGAACTCCGAGCCGTAGTAGATCGAAGGCGCGCCGGGCATGGTGAAGAGCATCGTGTAGACATTTTTCAGGAGCGCCTTGTCGCGGATGATGCTCGCGACGCGGGTGACATCGTGGTTGTCGGCGAAGTTGTAGAGATAAAGGTTCTTGTAGATCCCCCAGTCGCCGTACTCTCTGTCCAGAGAATGCGCGAACTCAAAGTAGTTTCTGTCATTATGGCAGGAGTAGAGCGCCTTGTAGATATCGTAGTTGGTGACAGAGTCGAGGGTGTCGGGATTCGCCCAGCGGTTGTAGTCGCCGCCGACGATCTCTCCGTACAGCCAGAAGTCTGACTTCTTCGACTTGCATTCGTTCTTGAGCCTCTTGAAGAAGTTGACATCCATCACATTCGCGGCGTCTAACCGCAGACCGTCGATATCAAACTCATCGATCCAGAACCGCACCGCGCCCAAGAGATGCTCCACGACATCCTCATTTGAGAGATTGAGCTTGACGAGGTCGTAGTGACCTGCCCAGCCCTCGTATGAGAAGGGATCGTCATAAGGTGAGCGGCGGTCGAAGCGGACATTGTGGAACCACGAGGTGTAGATCGAGCCCATCGCGTTGTGCTGAAGATCCTTGAACGCGAAGAAGTCTCTGCCCACATGATTGAACACGCCGTCCAAAAGGACGCGGATGCCGTTTTTGTGCAAGGTGTCGCAGAGCTTCTTAAAGCTCTCGTTATCGCCTAAACGCGAGTCGATCTTGTAGTAGTCGATAGTATCATAGCCGTGTCTTGTGCTCTCAAAGACAGGGTTGAACACGATCGCATTGACGCCCATTCTCTTCAAATGGGGGATAAAGTCGTAGAGCTTATCGAGCCTGTATGTCAGCACAAAGTCGTTTTTTCTCGGCGCTCCGCAGAATCCCAAGGGATAGATGTTGTAGAACACCGTGTCGTGTATCCAGTGCATATATACCTCCGAAACTGAATATTTGCGCCGCTATTATACCCCAAACCTCTCCGTGTGTCAAATAGGCATTTTCTATTGAAATCTTCTCATCTTTGTGTTAAGATATTCGAAGAGGTGAAGATCATGAACCGTCAAAATTCTCAGAAAGAAAATAAATCAGCTAAACGCGTCCGTATCACGCTGGCTGTTCTCTATTTTATCGAGGTCATCCTGACGACCTTTCCCTTTACGCAGGGGATCACGGAAGACGGCGAGTTCCGTCAGCTGACCGCGTTTGAGATTGCGGTTCAGCCCGCGGGGTATTCATCCGCAGAAGATATCCAACTGGCGATCCTCTACGGTCTGTTCGTTCTGCTGCCGATGATCGCGTTCTTCTTCTGTGTGCTCGACAGAAAGAGTAATGTCAAGAACTTCGTCTCAGCGCTGTGCTGTATCGTCTGTGCCGTGATGATCATCTTCTTCATCGGACCCGCGCAGCTTGCGTTGGGATCGACAGTCTCGCTGATCCTGTATATCGCGATCCTGTTCTTCACCGCGATGAGCTTTATGGCGTCGATCGTCAAAGAAAAGTAAAATTTGATTTTTGGCAGGGAGGGCAGAAGCCCTCCTTTTTTCGTGAGTAAAGTTTTTTCTCTGCATTTTGTAAATTCATTGAACCAAAATGAGACTTTTCCGTCCTTTTTATAAAACAAGAAAGGATGATACTATGAAGAACGATCGACTCAACCTAAAGAAGCTTGCGCGTCATGTCAGGCGCGCGCAGTCAGGCAGCAAGCACGCGCTTTCTGAGCTTTATGAGATGACCTCGCCCTATGTCTATTACTACGCGCTGACGATGCTATGCGACGAAGAAAAGGCGCGGGACGCATCGCAGGAGATCTTCGTGACAGTTTTTGAGAAGCTCCATTCTCTCAGAGATCCTCAGGCGTTTTTAGGATGGCTCAAGGCGATCACCGCGAACTACTGTACCACACGCCTTAAGGGGGATACGATCAGCGAGGTGATCACAGACACCTTGCCCGATGACGATCCGCAGATCGATCCTGAGAGCTTTGTTGAGTCACAGGAGATCAGAGACGCTGTCTCGAGCGCGGTGGAGACGCTCTCGCCTCGTCAGCGTGAGGTGATCATGATGTACTACTATGAAGAGCTCAGCGTCAAAGAGATTTCGGATATTCTCGATATCAGCGAGGGCACGGTCAAGTCGCGGCTTCACTACGCGCGCGAGAACTTGAAGACCGAGCTTGAGCGTTATCAGAACCTCTCCGGCGTGCCGCTGATGTCGTGTCTGTCGTATTCTCTTATCAGGAAAGCGAAAGAGATTTATTCTGAGCAGAAACCAGCGCTTTTGAAAGCGACGCCCCCGATCGAGCGTCCCTCGGTCGGCAGGATCGTTTCAAAGACTCCCGTGCTCGTTAAAGCGGCGTCAGTCGTGCTCGTGTCTGCGGTAGCGGCGGGAGGCGTCGGCGTCTATGCCGCTTACCGTTCAACACCCGACAGCGCGCAGCATAACGCGGGCGTTGCAGCCGCCGCGACCTCAGATGAAGGAAAGAGCCTGACGACCGTCAAGAATCCGATCAACAAGACACATTTACTTTCAAAGATGATCAACAGCGTCGACTATTACGATACCGTCAGCGGTGTGATCGAGCGAAAGATGTTTATGCTCGGCGATTATCCCGAGCCTCCCGAGACGATCTCCTACATGGTCGATATGAAGACTGGGACTGCCTATCAGAGCGTTCGTGCCGACGAGCTGTATGACGCGGTGATCTTTGAATATTACAGCTGCGGGGGCAAGCTCTATGAGGTGGATAACAGAGGGGATCTCATCGAGGGCTGTCAGAATGAGATTGACATCTCCCGCGCTCTGTCGAAGGAAGAGGAGAGAGAGCTCGATTATGAACGGATCCTTTCGCTCTTTTATATCCATGACGACGAGAATCGAAGCTGCCCTGACGGCTTCATCGGTGACTGGCAGCCGTCTGAGAGAGTAGAATACCCGCGTAAATCCTACCGTGATGAAGAGAACGGCGATGGCGATGTATTGCCGCAGTATTTTCTAAGGCAAAATCCGACCAACCTTGACTTAGCCGCCGCACTGAGCATCTTTCCGCAATTATCTCTCCGACGAGAGCTTGTGGAGTGTTACAAAGCGAACAGAGTATCTCGGCAGAAAGTGCTTCGTGATCGAGGGCGAGGTAGGGGAAAGGTCAATGAACTACATCGATCAGATGGCGCGCTTTACGATGACCGTAGACGAAGAGACCGGCATCCTGCTCGATTTCGAAGGGTTTGATCAAAGAGGAGAATCGGTCTATTCCTGTAAAACGAAGGAGATCTCCTTCGAAGAACCCTCGATCCCCGAGATCGACCTCTCTGATTATCCCGATTATCCGATTCACGACTCTACCGATGAATATAAGACTTATGAGGAAGAACTGCTCAAGCCGTACGATCATGAGTGAGAGACCTTCGTTATCGGTTCTATTTCTTCGCGCTGTTTCATATATTCTCTCAGGTGATATGGATGAAAAGGCACAAGATGTTACTAAAGTCGGCGGTGATACTCACAGTTTCTTTTTTGCTGATGATCAGCTTCTTTCTGTGCGGGTGCGCGCGGGTGATCAGAGACTCGTCGGACGAGCTTGTGATGAACCGATGGGAAGCGACGCTCAAGGGCGGGGCAAAGAAGAGAACAACGCGACCCTCTCTGTGAAGAGCGGAGATATATCCTCTGTCCTCAGCGGGGTATGCATCCTCTCTGTCGGAGAATTTGTCATCTGCGATGAGAAGACAAAAGAAAATTTTCCCTTCTCCTACACGCTCTACGGCGACCGTGTGGAGCTAAGTTTTCAGAATTCTGCTATAATTCTCGAAAAGTGTTGAAAAATGTCCGATCATCCGATATAGTATAGGTGCATAGATCAAAATACTATATCTTGGGGATGATGTGATGAAAATACTCAAAGATCTCGTCTCCGCTTTTTTGGCGGGGCTGATGATCTCCATCGGCGGCGCGGTGTTCCTCTCGTCTGAGAACAAGGTGGTCGGAGCGGTGATGTTCTCGCTCGGATTGACCGCGATTCTGATTTTTTCATTTTTGCTGTTTACCGGCAAGACCGCCTATGTCTTTCAGAATAAGCCGAAGTATCTCTTGACCCTCTGTCTGATCTGGGCTGGCAACCTTTTGGGCTGTATGCTGACGGGACTGATGGTCTCGTTTTCTAAACCCGCTTTGTCCGAGAAAGCAGTGGAGATTTGCTCATTAAAGCTGACCCAGACCCCGTGGCAGACGATGATCTTGGGCGCTTTATGCGGGATCCTCGTCTATATCGCTGTGGACTATTTTAGAAACGATAAAGATCTGAAGAACTATTCAAAATACCTGCTTGTCTTCACCTGTATCCCGGTATTCATCCTCTGCGGCTTTGAACACTCGGTAGCGGATATGTTCTATTTTGCGGTATCCGGGATGCTCTATTCCATAGATGGGATCCTCTACATCCTCTATGTATCTGTCGGAAACCTCGTCGGCGCGGTCATCTTCCACAATCTGAAGCTCTTTATCAAGGAGAAGGTAAAGGCGTGATCCGCGGATAGAAATATCGCGAATGACAGCTTTATGAAAGCAGAAACAGCGATCTCTCATATTTGTATGAAAAATGAGCCCTTCGGGGCTCTTTTTTGTGCCTTTTTGCGTGGATTTTTCAGTGATTTTTCTTGCTATATCGCGCCATATATGTTATAATAACTCTAATTGTAGAATTATAAGGGGGAGTGAGCGCAATTGGTGATTTTAGGGATCGATCCGGGATATGCGATCGTCGGCTGGGGCGTGATCCGTTTTGAGAATAATATGCACAAGCCGCTCGCGTTCGGCGCGATAACCACCGAAGCGCACACCGACTTCAATCAGCGCTTACAGCAGATATACGATGATACCTGCGAGATCATCGATAGATCTCGTCCCGATGCGATGTCGATCGAGAAGCTGTATTTTACCACCAACGCTACCACGGCGATCCAGGTGGCAGAGGCGAGAGGCGTGATCCTCCTTGCCGCTCAGCAGCACGGTATCAAAGTATTCGAGTACACCCCCCTGCAGGTCAAGACCGCCGTCACCGGCTACGGTAAGGCGAAGAAGCCGCAGGTGATGGAGATGACCAGACGCCTGCTTCACCTGAAAGAGGTTCCCAAGCCCGACGACACCGCCGACGCGCTCGCGCTCGCGCTCACCCATACCCAGGCGGCGGGAACGAATCTCAGAGAATATATGATGAAAAGAGGACTCAAACCATGATCTATTCTGTCAGAGGCAGCCTGATCCTGATGGACGCGGGCATTGCCGTCGTAGAATGCGGCGGCATCGGCTTTCGGGTGCAGACCAGCCTGATGACTCAGCGGGGGCTCAAGCTCAATACCGAAGTAACTTTATATACTCATATGAATGTCAGAGAAGACGCGATGGAGCTCTTCGGCTTTGCGACAAAGTCAGAGCTGAATACCTTCCGTATGCTGATCGCCATCTCGGGCGTCGGTCCGAAGGTAGCGCTCGCGATCCTCTCGGAGCTTTCTTCAGAGCAGATCGCGATGTGCGTCTCCGCTTCCGACAGCAAGACTTTAACCAGAGCGAACGGTGTCGGACCGAAGCTCGCCCAGAGGATCGTCCTTGAACTCAAGGACAAGATCAAGGGAGTCTCCGCCGATATGGGCGGTACGGATCTCAAGGGCTCTGTCATCACCGATACCGGTAATGTCCCGAAGGCGGTACAGGCGCTCGCGGTCTTGGGCTACTCCGCCGCGGATGTCACCCCGATCCTCTCGCGGCTTGATCCCTCGATGTCTGTCGAGCAGATGATCTCCGCCACCTTGAAACAGATGGCGTGACGATTTCGGATTATCATTCACAGCGCGTCATCGCTTAGTGTAAATTATATCATCGGAGCATCCTTGAACGGGATTGTGACGATTGCTCTCCGATCACTTACCGAAAGGAATAAGAATGGACTACAATACTGATTTTGAAATGGACTTTGAAGACAGGATCATGGACACAGCGGAGATTCCGTCCGACGCGATCGACACGGACAACCCTCTGCGTCCGAGAACCTTGGACGAATATATCGGTCAGGAGAAGGCGAAGGAAAATCTGAAGATCTTCATCGAAGCGGCGAAGAAGAGGGGAGAATCTCTCGATCATGTGCTGCTCTACGGCCCTCCGGGACTCGGTAAGACTACGCTATCCGGGATCATCGCGAACGAGATGGGCGTCAACATCCGCATCACCTCGGGCCCCGCGATCGAGAAGCCCGGTGATCTCGCCGCGCTTCTGACAAATCTCAACCCCGGCGATGTGCTTTTTATCGATGAGATCCACCGTCTTTCGAGAGCGGTCGAAGAGATTCTCTATCCCTCGATGGAGGACTTCGCGATCGACATCATCACCGGCAAGGGTCAGATGGCGGCGTCCTATCATCTGCCGCTGCCGAGGTTCACGCTTGTCGGAGCGACGACCCGCGCGGGACAGCTCACGGCTCCTTTGAGAGACCGTTTCGGCGTTGTCTTAAGACTGGAACTCTACACCCCCGAGGAGCTTTCGCGCATCATCACGCGCTCCGCGGGTATCTTAGGGATACGGATTGATGAAGAAGGCGCTTTGGAGCTTGCGTCCCGCTCAAGAGGTACCCCCCGTATCGCGAATCGTCTTCTAAAGCGCGTGCGCGATTTCTCCGAGGTGATCTCCGACGGCGTGATCGATCTCAGGGTCGCTCAGATCGCGCTTGATAAATTAGAGATCGACGAGCTCGGTCTCGATCAGAACGACCGCAGGATGCTCCAGGCGATGATTAAGTACTACCGCGGAGGCCCCGTAGGGCTTGAGACCCTGGCGGCGGCGATCGGCGAAGAAGCGGTCACTATCGAAGATGTCTACGAGCCGTATCTGATGCAGATCGGCTTCTTATCCCGTACCCCGCGCGGCAGATGCGTCACCGCCGCGGCGTATGAGCACTTAGGCTTCAAGGCGCCTGCCGATACAGCGGCGGCGCAGGGCAGCCTGTTTACGGAATAGACTGGAAGGAATTCGTTATGCGCGCAGCAGAACATTGGCTCGATTATGAGCTGATCGATTCAAGCATGGGAGAGCGGCTTGAGAGATGGGGAGACATCATCCTCATCCGCCCCGACCCCAATGTCATATGGAATACGAAGAAAGAGAATCCCCTCTGGCACAAGGCGCACGCGCGCTATCTGCGTTCTCATTCGGGAGGCGGCAGATGGCAGGAGTATAAGAAGATCCCCGAGCGCTGGCAGATTTCTTATCGGGATATGGTATTCAATGTCAAGCCCATGGGCTTCAAGCACACCGGTATATTTCCCGAGCAGGCGGTCAACTGGGACTTCGCATCCGATCTGATCTCTCACTCGAAGAGAGGTCTGAATGTGTTGAATCTCTTCGGTTATACCGGATGCGCGACGGTCTCTTGTCTCAAGGCGGGCGCATCGGTCTGTCATGTCGACGCGTCCAAGGGCATGGTCTCATGGGCGAAGGAGAACGCCGTCTCTTCCAAGGTCGCCGATCGTCCGGTGCGCTGGATCGTTGACGACTGCGTCAAGTTTGTACAGCGCGAGATCAGAAGAGGCAGAAGGTACGACGGCATTATTCTGGATCCGCCCTCTTACGGCAGAGGCCCGATGGGCGAGGTCTGGAAGCTGGAAGACAGTATTTATTCTTTTATAGAATTATGCGCGCAGGTCTTATCCGATGACGCCGCTTTTGTGATCCTCAACTCATACACAGCGGGACTCTCTCCCTCTGTGATGGAATATATCATGCGCTCAGTGATCGAGAAGCAGCGCGGCGGAAGGGTGACTTCCGACGAGATCGGTATTGTTTCGAGCGATACAGGGCTCGTCCTGCCGTGCGGCGCCACCACCATCTGGCAAAAATAATTTTGTAGATTTAATTTGAAGGTATTGGAAGTATATGGAATTTATCGAAGCGAGAAACCTCTGCTTTGCTTACGAAGAAGCGGATGATTCCTCACAGAAGACAACAAAATATGTCCTGAACGATGTCTCCTTCTCTGTGAAGAAGGGTGAGTTCGTCGTGTTCATTGGACATAACGGCTCGGGAAAGAGCACGGTTGCGAAGCACCTGAACGCGATGCTCACCCCTTCCTCCGGCAAGGTGTACATCGACGGGATCGATACCTCTGACGAGACGCGTGCCTTTGATGTCAGGAGAAAGGTCGGCTTGGTTCTGCAGAACCCCGACAACCAGCTCGTCGCCTCGATCGTCGAAGAAGATGTCGCCTTCGGTCCCGAGAACATCGGCATCGAGCCTAAAGAGATCCGTGAAAGAGTGGACGAAGCGCTCAAGGCGGTCGATATGTACGACTACCGCTTGTACGCGCCGTTCAAGCTCTCGGGCGGTCAGAAGCAGCGCGTCGCCATCGCCGGCATCATCGCGATGAGACCCGACTGCATCGTCTTGGACGAGCCTACCGCGATGCTCGATCCCAAGGGCAGGGATGAGGTCATGAACACGATCTTGAAGCTCAACCGAGAAGCCGGAATAACCGTCATCATGATTACCCATTATATGGAGGAGGCGGTGTTAGCCGACCGTGTCTATGTCCTCGACAGCGGCAGGGTACTCACCGAGGGCGTGCCTGAGGAAGTCTTCTCTCAGGTAGAGCTTCTAAAGCGTCACCGTCTGGATGTTCCTCAGGCGACAGAGCTGTGCTATAAGCTGCGCTCCTGTGGTGTGGAGATCGAGAGACTTCCGCTGTTCTCTGATGACTGTGTTTCGATGCTGAAGGAGGTGCTCAGATGAGTATTCTCCGGGTGGATCACTTATCCTACACCTATTCGCCGTCGACGCCCTTTGAGCATATCGCGGTGGATGATGTCAGCTTCTCGTTAGAGAAGGGCGAGTTCGTCGGCATCATCGGTCATACCGGCTCGGGCAAGTCGACCCTTGTACAGACCTTGAACGGACTCTTAAAGCCCACCAAAGGTAATATCTATTTTGACGGTACCGATATCTGGGAGAAGCCCAAGGAGATCCGCAGGGTTCGCTTTCATATCGGGCTTGTGTTCCAGTATCCCGAGTACCAGTTGTTTGAAGAGACGGTCTATAAGGATATCGCCTTCGGACCGTCCAATATGGGACTGAGCGACGAAGAGATCAGAGAACGCGTTGAGAACGCGGCGAAGTTCGTCGGGCTCTCGGAGGCTTTGCTTCAGAAATCTCCCTTCGATCTCTCCGGCGGCGAGAAGCGCAGAGCCGCGATCGCCGGCGTGATCGCGATGGATCCCGATATCCTCATCTTAGATGAGCCCACCGCGGGACTTGATCCCGTCGGCAGAGATCTGCTGCTCAGCCAGATCGGCGCGTATCACAGAGAGCGCGGGAACACCGTTCTGCTCGTTTCTCACTCGATGGAGGATGTCGCGGCGGTCTGTGACCGTGTGCTGGTGATGAATCACTCAAAGCTGTGGGACTTTGACACCGCGGAGAGGATCTTCACGAAAGAGCGGGAGCTCTTTGAGCTCGGGCTCAGGGTGCCTCAGGTCACCTCGATCGTCAACTCGCTGATAGACGCGGGATTTCCGCTCAAGAAGGGTGCGCTCACCGTGGAAGAAGCGGTCGAGAGCATCACGGAATACTTGAAGAGGGAGGGGCGCCTGTGAGAGATATTACCTTAGGGCAGTACTTCCCGACCGATTCATTGATCCATCGGCTTGACCCAAGGATCAAGATCATCTTACTGATCACCTATATCGTCCTGATTTTTGTCACCTTCAACTTCTTCGCGCTCGGCTTGGTGGCGATCGCTGTCCTGACGGTCGTGTTGATGTCGAAGGTTCCCCTCAAGCTCTACTTAAAGAGCCTCAAGGTGATCATCATCATCGTGATCATCACTTCGCTTTTGAATCTATTCTACGGCACGGGAGATCCGATCTTTCAGTGGCACTTCATCAAAGTCACGCTAAACGGTATCTATAACGCGATATTCGTCTGTGTGAGGATCGTGCTGCTGCTTCTGATGTCGTCGGCGCTGACCTTCACGACCTCTCCGACCGATCTTACCGATGCCTTGGAGCGGCTGATGAAGCCCTTGAAGATCTTTCACATCAAGGTGCACGAGATCTCGATGATGATGACGATCGCGCTGCGCTTTGTGCCCACGCTCTTAGAAGAGACCGACAAGATCATGGCGGCACAGAAGGCTCGCGGCGCCGATATGGAAAGCGGCAACTTTATCCATCGCATCAAGGCTCTCGTGCCGGTGCTGATACCGCTGTTCGTCTCGGCATTTCGAAGAGCCTATGAGCTTGCGGTCGCGATGGAGTGCCGCTGCTATCAGGGCGGCGAGGGCAGAACCAGAATGAAGCAGCTGACCCTTTCAAAGAGAGATTATATCGCCCTTGTGATCTCGGGCGCGCTGATCGCGGGTATTGTATTATGCAACATCTTTTTTGTGAACATCCGATGAGAAATCTGCTCATCACCATCGCGTATAACGGCGCTGCCTATCATGGCTGGCAGGTGCAGACGAACGCCTTATCCGTTCAGGAGGTCTTTCAGAACGCCTTGTTCTCGGTCATCTCACAGCGTCCCGATATCAAAGGGTGCTCGCGTACCGATACCGGCGTCCACGCGAATATGTACTGTATCTCCTTGAAGACACAGCACCCGATACCGACAGAACGCCTGAAGATGGCTCTGAACCGCTATCTTCCCATGGATATCGCGGTGCTCTCTGTCAGAGAGGTGCCGCTTGAGTTCCATGCGCGCTATTCTTCAAAGGGCAAGGAGTATATCTACAAGATCTGGAACAGCCCGATCAGAAATCCGTTTCTTTTGAATGAAGCGCTCCACTACCGCTATCCGATCGACGAGAGGATGCTCGACAAAGCCGCCAAGGCGTTCGTCGGCAGCCACGACTTCACCTCCTTCTGTACGCTCGATAAGCGCGAGAAGGGTGACTTTGTCCGTACGGTGAAGTACTTCGATGTCCGGCGTGAGGGCGATATGGTGACCTTCACGGTAGCGGCGGACGGGTTCTTGTACAATATGGTCCGCATCATGACCGGCACCCTCTTGCATATCCAGCAGGGTAAGATCGCGCCCGACGCGATCCCCGGTATTATCAAAGCTGAGAACAGAAAGCTCTCAGGTCCCACCGCTCCGGCGAAGGGACTGTATCTCAACAGAGTTTTCTATGATATATAATTTTTGAATTTTTGGTGACTATGGATAACAACGATAACCGATTCTCGGATTTTGACGAGATCAAAAACTTGATTTATGACGCGGAGTCGCGTACTTTGAACATCCCTACCTCCGACGATGAGCCGGATGAGGATGTCGAACAGTACCGCAGAAAAGAAACTGAGCGGGAGAAAGAGCGCAGCGAGCGTCTGAAAAAAAAGAATGACAAAAAGGTCGATCAGATCTTGAAACAGCCCAAAAAGCGCGGGGAGGAGAAGCCCTCTTCGCCCTCTGACACAGAGCTGAGACCCAAGAGCGAGAAACAGAGCGGGAAGAAAAAATTCGATTTCAAGCGGCTTCTCAACAAGAAGCTGATCGTCGCTGTCGCGATCGTTCTTCTTTTGACCTTCGCGGTGGTTCTGTTCGCAAATTCCGACGCGCTGTCCTTTGATTCGATCAAGAACTTCGTTCAGTACGGCATATTCAATCAGGATCCCGACCACACCTTCCCGATCGATGTCAAGGGGGAGAGTGTCAGCGCGGGCAACTTCCAAGCGATGGGCAGATACCTTGTTTATGCCTCCGACTCGAAATTTGCGTCTGTCAACAGCTACGGCAGGACCGTATATTCTTCTTCGATGGCGTTCTCTGCTCCCGTGATGGTTACCAGTAACGATTATATCCTGCTTTATAACTTAGGCGGCACGGGATTTGAGATCGATATGCTTGACAAGAATGTCTATACCTCTTCTGCGGAGAATAAAATTGTCACAGCGGATATTATTGACAACGGCACCTATGCTTTAGTGACCCAGTCCGACGGCTATCTCTCGAAGCTCTATGTCTATAACAAAGATAACGAGCAGATCTTCGCGTATTCTTATGCCGACTACTACATCACCTCGGTCACGCTCAGCTCCTCCGGCAGATTCGCCGCTGTGAGCGGAGTGTCGGCGCTGGACGGTACGGAGATCTCCGCCGTCTATATCCATGACTTTACTGAAGAAGAGCCGGTGGTGTTCAAGGAGTTCGAGGGCAACTTCATCTACGAGATCGAGTATCTTTCCGACTCCGTCGTCTGCGCGGTCGCCGATCACAGCGCCTTCGGTATCAAGACCCGCTCGGGAGATACCAAGGAGACATCTTTCGAGGGCAAGACCCTTACCGCATACGATATCAACACCGACACCGATACCTTCTCTGTCTCTCTGTCCCGTTCCGGCGACGGCAGAAACTGTGATGTTTATAACTTCAACTCATCGGGAGATCTCTCCTCATCGTTTTCGACCGATTTGAGGATCATCTCCCTTTCTACCTACAAAGGCCGCGTAGCGGCGCTCTCCTCCGATACGGTCTATCTGTATAACAAGAGCGGCAGTCTGATCTCAGAGACCGCCGCGGGGCTCGATACCCACGCAATCGCGCTCTACTCGGACAGCGACGCGTATGTCTTAAGCTCCGGTGATATTTCGACACTGAGGCTGTGAGGCATATATGATCTATGATCTGATTACTATCCTTATCGCGATCGTCTGTATCGTCATCGGCGCAATCAAAGGCGCTGCGAAAACCCTTCTGAACTTCATCACCGTGATCGTCTCGTATGTAGCGGCGGTATTCTTGGGAGAGCTGGTTGCGGGCGCGTTCTATAACGGCGTGATCAAGGATTCGATCCTGAGCTCTGTCTCGGATTCTGTGACCAATACCGCGAACGGCACCGTCTCATCGATATTAGACGCGCTTCCCGATACGCTCAGATCCTTCTTTTCGCTGTCGGATACTAAGCTCGATATGTCGGTAGCGTCTACCGCGAGCGGTGTATCCGAAACGGTAGAGGGTGCGGTCAGACCGCTGATTCTCTCGCTGATCTCGCTGATCGCGACGATTGTGATTTTTTCGCTCTTGTGCGTGATCCTGCGCCTTTTGGTCGCAAAACCGCTCTCGAAAGTGTTTGAGACCACTGCGCTCAAAGGAGTCAACCGCTTCTTCGGCGGTGTGCTGGGACTTTTGGAAGCGATTGTGGCCATCTTCCTGCTCGCATATCTTCTGAAACTGCTCCTGCCGCTGATTAAACCCGATTCTTATTTCTTTTCTGAATCAACAATTTACAATTCGTACATTTTTTATCACTTTTATTCTGGTAATATATTCTCATCACTTACGACTTTGTTTTAAGAAACAATATTTAAGGAATATCAAATAATGAAGACACAACAAAACAACGAACCACTCAGCAAAAATACTTTTACGATCCCGAATATCCTCTCGATGTTTCGGATTATCCTGATCACGCCATTTGTCGTATGCTTTCTGGACGGGATGTATCTGCCCGCGGTCATCATCATCGTCGTATCAGGTCTGACCGACTGTCTTGACGGCGTGATTGCGAGACGCTTCCATCAGGAATCGGAACTCGGCAAGATCTTAGATCCCCTCGCCGACAAGCTCACCCTGATCGCGGTCGGCGTCTGTCTGATCGTGATCGAGCCGTTTGTGCTGCCGCTGATGATCATCATGGTCGTCAAGGATGTATTGATGCTGATCGGCGGCACCGATATCATTAAACGCGGCGTAATCCCGCCCAAGTCCAAGTGGTACGGCAAGCTGTCCACCGTGATGTTCTATGTGACGGTCGGTGTGATCGTGCTGATGAAGGTATTTGAATATGAGAACCGTCTGATCTCGATTATTATGCTGTCCGTGACGGCGTTTATGATGCTTTTCTCGCTGATTAACTATGCGGCGATGTATATTCAAATCAAGAGGGATCTGAAACAATCTGACAAAAAACAAGAGGTGACCGCTCAGGTCACCAAGGCCGATACTGATACGAAAGGAGAAGGTATATGATTTGTTGTAAATGCGGGAAGAGACCCGCTGTCGTATTTGTGTCCAATAACAAAGAGGACGACCAGCCCAAGGGCTACTGCCTTGTTTGCGCCAAAGAGCTCGGGATCAAACCCGTCGACGATATTTTGAAGAGGATGGGCATCTCCTCGGATGACCTTGAGAATGTGCAGGAGCAGATGGACTCTATCATGGAGAATATGGGAGACATGGGCGATATGTCTCAGCTCGCCGAGAGCATGGGGCTTACACCTGCAGACGCTCCCGAAGGAGAAGAAGGGGATGAGGGCGAGGACGGCTTCACCCCCGGCGGTGCTCCGTCGTTTCCGAACTTCTTCAATATGTTCAACGGTAACCGAAGCGCGGGTACTGCCGGCACCTCCGAAAAGCAGAAAAAAGAGAAGAAGCAGAAGAATAGAAAGCATATCAGTCTCTACTGCGAGGATCTGACCCGCAAGGCGCGCGAGGGCAGGACCGACCGCGTTGTCGGCAGAGACAAAGAGATCGAGCGCGTGATTCAGATACTGTCGAGAAGAACCAAGAACAACCCCTGTCTGATCGGCGAGCCCGGTGTCGGCAAAACCGCTATTGCCGAGGGCTTAGCGCTCAGGATCGCGCAGGGAAATGTTCCGTATAGATTGAAGGACAAAGAGATCCAGCTCTTAGATCTTACCGCGCTGATCGCGGGCACCCAGTTCAGAGGTCAGTATGAGAGCCGCATCAAGGGCCTCACCAAAGAGGTCAAGGACGCCGGCAATATCATTCTCTTCATCGATGAGGTGCATAACCTCGTCGGCGGGGGAGACTCAGAGGGAACCATGAACGCCGCCAATATCTTAAAGCCCGCACTGTCCCGCGGCGAGATCCAGGTCATCGGCGCGACCACCTTTAACGAATACCGCAAGTATATCGAGAAGGATTCCGCCTTGGAGAGACGATTCCAGCCGGTCAAGGTAGGGGAGCCCTCCATCGGCGATACCATCGATATCCTGATGGGCGTCAAAGAATACTACGAGACCCATCATAATGTATCTGTCAGCGATGATGTCATCCGCAAGGCGGCGATCTTCTCCGAGAGATACATCACCGACCGATTCCTGCCCGACAAGGCGATCGACCTTCTTGACGAAGCGTGCGCCTGCGCCTCTTTGAGGAACAAAGAGCGGGAAGAATATGAGAAATTAAACGAAGAGAAAAGGTCGCTTTCTCTGACGAAAGAGGCGATCTCTTCCGAAGAGACCATCGACTATGAGCAGCTTGCGACAGTTACCTCCGAGCTTGCGCGTGTCGACGAGCAGCTCTCAAAAATCAACGAAGAGGATCTCGTCACGGGCGTGACCGAGGTGGATCTCGCAAAGGTCATCGAGCTGTGGACGGGTATCCCTCAGGCAAGAGTCAGAGAGAATGAGCTCTTAAAGCTCATGGATATCGAGGAACACCTCAAGGAGAAGATCATCGGACAGGATGAGGCGGTCGAGGCGCTCTCAAAAGCGATCAAACGCAGCCGTGTACAGATCTCTCCGCGCAGAAGACCCGCGTCGTTTATCTTCGTCGGTCCCACCGGCGTCGGCAAGACCGAGCTGGTCAAGGTGCTCTCTCAGGAGCTGTTCGACACGCCTGAGACCCTGATCCGCTTGGATATGTCTGAGTTTATGGAGAAGCACTCCGTCTCCAAGATCATCGGTTCCCCTCCCGGCTATGTCGGCTACGACGAGGCGGGGCAGGTCACCGAAAAGGTCAGAAGACGCCCGTACTCCGTCCTGCTCTTTGATGAGATCGAGAAGGCTCATCCCGATGTGATGAACATCCTTCTGCAGATCCTCGACGAGGGCAAGCTCACCGACGCCCACGGCAGAGTGGTCGATTTCTCCAACACCGTGATCGTGATGACCTCGAACGCCGGCTCCGATAAGCGAGAGAACGCTTTGGGCTTCGGCAGATCCTCAGAAGACGCGACCAAAGAGCGCGTGATGAAAGGCCTCAGAGAGTTCCTGAGACCCGAGTTTATCGCGCGTGTCGATGAGGTGATCGCGTTCAAAAACCTCAGTGACGAAGATTTCGTCAAGATTGCGCGCCTGATGCTCTCTGAGTATGTTCCCACCCTGCATGAAAAGGGTATCGAGTTCCGCTTTGACGACAAGGCGTGTGAGTATTTAGCGAAGAAGTCCTGCTCCGGACAGTCCGGCGCGAGAGATCTGCGCAACCTGATCCGCAAGGAAGTAGAAGATAAGATCACCGAGCAGCTCATCCTCGCGGGCGAGGGCAAGCTCTCCGCGATCGCGCTTTCCTCGGACGGCGAGAGCCTCTCGGTAGAAGCAATTTAACACAAGTCGGGGATATCCGTCAGAGTATGGTTTTCTGACGGACTGATCCCCGCTTTCTCATATGAAGGTATATAGAAAAAATTATTATTCGGTGATGCTTATGCTGCAAATCCAAAATGTCTCCAAACAGTACAAAACAGGCGATTTAGTCCAGCAGGCGCTGGATGATGTCTCTCTGTCACTTCGGGACAGCGAGTTTGTCTCGATCTTAGGGCCCTCCGGCTCCGGCAAGACGACCCTGCTCAATATCATCGGCGGTCTCGACCGCTATGATGAGGGAGATCTCGTCATCAACGGGGTCTCCACCAAGCACTATAGTGACCGCGACTGGGATTCATACCGCAACCACTCTGTCGGCTTTGTCTTTCAAAGCTATAACCTGATCCCGCACCAGACGATTCTCTCCAATGTCGAACTCGCGCTCACGATCAGCGGCATCTCATCCAAAGAGCGCCGTGAGAGAGCGACAGAAGCGCTCTCTGAGGTGGGGCTTGGAGATCAGATCCACAAGAAGCCCTCACAGCTTTCCGGCGGACAGATGCAGAGGGTCGCGATCGCGCGCGCGTTAGTTAACGATCCCGATATTCTGCTTGCGGATGAGCCTACCGGCGCGCTCGACTCCGAGACCAGTGTCCATATCATGGATCTGCTCAAAGAAGTAGCGGGGGATAGGCTTGTCGTGATGGTCACCCATAACCCGGAGCTCGCGCAGGAGTATTCCACCCGTATCGTCGAGCTCAAGGACGGCAGGATCATCTCCGACACAGACCCCTATGAGCCGAAGAAGGAAACCTCCGCCGTGCATCGGAACATGGGCAGATCCTCGATGTCGTATCTGACAGCGCTGCTGCTCTCGTTCAATAACCTGTGGACGAAGAAGGCGCGCACCATATTGGTATCCGTCGCGGGTTCGATCGGCATCATCGGCATCGCGATGATCCTCTCGATGTCCACCGGCGCCGATACCTATATCAAGAACATCGAGGAAGAGAGTCTGCAGAGCTATCCGCTGACCATCAACGATACGAGCATCAACCTTGAGTCAATGTATCTGACCAGTATGGGCAGCGCGATGGATTCAGTTACGAACGGCGCCGATGTTACGGAGCTCAAGACCGTCACCGGCTTTCTCTCGAATGTCAAGCCGAATGATCTCAAATCACTCAAGGCGTTTTTTGAGAGCGATGAGTGCGATATTGATAACTATGTTCAGGCAATCGAATATTCTTATGCCGTTACACCGCAGATATACACGGTCGGCGACGATGACTCTTTCAGAAGGGTCAATCCCGACACGAGCTTCTCATCCTTAGGCTTCTCAGGTTCAGAGGGTGCGTCAAACTCTCTGATCTCCGCTTTCTCAAGCACCGATTCTTTCTACGCGATGCCTGAGAACGAGAAGCTCTATGTCTCCTCCTACGATGTCAAAGCCGGCCGCTGGCCGAAGGACTATCACGAGTGCGTGGTTGTCGTGACCGAGAACGGCAGCATCGCCGATCTGACGCTCTTCGCCTTAGGGCTCAAGGATCCAAAGAAGCTCGACGAGATGGTGAAGAACTTCTCCGAGGGCAAGTCCACCGAGGATAACTCTGGCGCCGCTACCTTCAGCTATGAGGACTTTCTCGGCATCAGCTTCAAGCTTTTGAACAGCTGTGACTACTATACCTACGACAAGGAGTACAAGGTCTGGGCGGATCGCTCCTCAGATGATAAGTATATCAAAACACTGTTAAAAGACGCCGAGGATATCACGGTCGTGGGCGTCGTCGCGCCCGTGGACGGTTCTTCTGCTTCTGCGCTCGAATACGGCATCAACTATCCCGCGTCTTTGACCCGTCATATGATCGAAGCCGCGCAGAAGAGCGGCGTTGTCAAAGCCCAGAAGGAGAATCCCGAGGTCGATGTCATCTCCGGCAAGAAGTTCTCAGAGATGAAGGACGACAAGGACTTTGATATGAGCTCGCTGTTCTCTGTAGACGCCGACGCTCTGTCGAAGATGTTCGACTTTGATCTCGATTCATCCGACTTTGATCTGTCTTCAATAGATCTGTCCTCTTTAGATTTCTCAAGCATGGATCTCAGCGGCGCGATCTCTCTCGATCAGCTGGCGTCAGCGATGCCCTCGCTCTCCGAGAAGGATCTGAAGGAGATCTTCTCCAAGGTCAAGATCAATATCTCCGAAGAGAAGCTCGAAGAGGTCTTCTCACAGCTGCTCGACGGCTTCTCCAAATACGCTCAGAAGAATCCTTCCTCCGACTATACGAAGTTTCTGGACGCGATCGCGTCCTTCATCAGCTCCGACGAGGCGGCGGCGGTGATCGAGAGGGATATCACCGCGATCCTCTCCGAGAATACCAAGGACCTGTTCTCAGAAGAAGAGCTCACACAGATCGTCACCGACATTATGGCGGGCTACTCCGCGTACCTTGAGGCGGCGGGCGCCGAAGAGAGTACTCCCGAGCTGCTCGCTCGGTATCTGAACTCACCCGAGGTACAGGCGATCATTTCGTCAGGTGTCGCGGCTTTGAACGAGAAGATCGCGAAGATCGTACCCACCGACGCTCAGCTCAAAGCACTCACAGACGATCTGCTCTCTGCCTATCAGAGTTATGCCGAGGCACATACCCTGCCCACGGTCTCATCGCTTCTCAAGTCTTTTACAGAGTATCTCTCGACCGATGAGGCGCAGAAGCTGATCACGGATACCGTCTCCGATATCATTGATACCAAAGAGCTTGAGTCGGTCTTCTCGGAATATATGACGAAGTTCTCCTCTGCGTTCTCCGGCGTGATGTCCTCGGTGATGAACAGCGTTGCTGACAGCATCAGCGAAGCGATGGTCTCCTATATGAGCACGCTCGGCAGCTCGCTGTCGAACAGCCTGACGAACGCGTTCGATTTCAGCTCTGATTCGTTCTCTAAGCTGTTCTCTGCCGGTATGGATATGAACGAGATGTCAAACCTGCTCCTCTCCATGCTCTCCAAAGAAGAGAAAAGCTACGAGAACAATCTCAAGAAATTCGGCTACGCCGAGCTATCAAAGCCTTCTACCATCACCATTTTCCCGACCGACTTTAACGGCAAGAAAGCGGTCAAGGACATCATCGAGCGGTATAACAAGACCGCCGAGAAAAACGGCGAGGACGACAAGGTTATCTCCTATACCGATATGGTCGATACGCTGATGAGCTCGGTCACGGATATTGTTGACGCGATCAGCTATGTCCTGATCGCCTTTGTCGCGATCTCTCTGGTGGTGTCGTCCATTATGATCGGCGTTATCACCTATATCAGCGTGCTGGAACGACGCAAGGAGATCGGTATTCTGAGAGCGCTCGGCGCGTCCAAGCGGAACATCTCTCAGGTGTTCAACGCCGAGACCTTCATCATCGGCGCGTTAGCGGGTCTCTTCGGCGTCGGATTCACCTATCTGTTGATCATCCCCACCAACGCGATCCTGCATGCGCTGTTGCCTCAGCAGAATGTCACGGCGATCCTGCCGGCGGGCGCTGCGGCGATTTTAGTACTGCTTAGCATCGTGCTGACTCTGATCGGCGGCTTCATCCCCTCGAAGAAGGCGGCGAAGAAGGATCCGGTCATCGCTCTGAGAACAGAATAATATCGTTAATAAAGTCTTATGGGCTTATAATAAATCCAAAATAAAGGAGACTGAACTTATGAAAAACTACTGGTATTTCTTCTGGCAATCTCTCTGTTATCGGTATCCTGTGTCTTTTCGGGCTGTGGAAACTCCTCTCCCGCGGCAGATCCCACCGAAGAAGTGACCGAAGAAGCGACCGAAGCGGATCCCCTCGCCGGTTGGGAGGAGACCCAGATCTCAAGAGGCATCTTCGTCAAGACCGATCCCAAGACGATGGGCTTGGACGGTTTTCAGATCCACTCGAACGACGGCAACTGGTGGGTAGCGATCCACGAGTGCTACGATAAGGACGAAGCCGAGCAGTTCATGGGATATTACGACAAAATCCTGACACCCGAGAGCAACACCGATGTCGACGCTGATGAGATGCAGCTCGGCGCCTACAAGTATAAGACCGTTACCTATACGGCGAACGCCCAGTACTTCGGTCAGTATATCGTCGTGTTCGATACCCCGATCCCGCTCACAGACGGCTATGAGATGTGCGGTCTCTCCATGTCCTTCTGGATGAACGAGAACACCCCTGAGATCCTCTCGAAGATCGAGAACATCATCAGTACCATTGAGGTCAGAGGCGTGTAAGCGCTCGGACTTTGCGCGGTTATTATCCCGAAAGGAGATATTTGTATGAAAAGGATCGCTGCGTTATTGACAGCTGTTTTACTCCTGTTGACATCCATGTTGTCGGTATCCGCGGCATCTTATGATGCGCGCGGTACAATGGACGCGCGCGCCGGAGTGTATGATAGCTTTCCTCCGAAGGCGTTAATCGACTTTCGACTGGATCTTGACGATCATCTGACGGTTTTTTCTTACCGATTGATCGGGGATGATTATGCATATGCTTGTGTTATAAACAATGACAGGATGGGAAAGTATCTTTATACCTATTCTCCCGAAAGCACGCTGTATCTTTTTGACGGTGAGACGATCACAGAGCTGGTTGACGCTTATCGGCAGGGGCGTATCACCGATGATCAGCTCGATATGATCGCAGCCGCATTACCTTCAAAAGCGTACGATATATATGAATTCACAGGAGGTTTTTCTGTCGCGTTTAAATATGAGGACCAATACAAGGAACCGCTGACGGACGAGGAGCGTCAGAATGTCGAATATCGCGAGATTCAGCACCATCAAAGTACAAATCAGGAAACTGACTGGGTACTTGCGTGTGATCTTTATCGGTTTCGCGGTACTGAGAATGATAACGCGATGGTGATCGACGACAGCATCGTCACCTTCTGTGACGGTTCATCAGTTTATCCCTCCGCCTATGCTGTCTATGATGTATTACAGGGTCGTTTTTTCGATCTGTATGATATCAAGGATTATATCGACGCGTACGACGGGCTCTCTGGGGCGCTTTCGGATCTCAATATCAGCAGAGCGATAGGGGACGCGGACGATGACTATCGTCTGACGATCATAGACGCGACGGTGATCCAGCGCTATCTGGCGTCTATCAGGGCGTTGTCTGAAGATGTTGACATTTATCATATGGATGGCAGAGAGCGCCGTTATTCGGACTTTGATCTTGACGGCGAGGTCACCATCATCGACGCGACCAAGATCCAGAGGACTTTATACTATTATTCAATAAAACACTTTAAAAGCTGAAATCGATGTGGTATAATGTATACGGTGATGAAACGATGAGTTATACATTTACAGCACAAGAT
>CAJOII010000027.1 GCA_905234535.1 uncultured Ruminococcus sp. | reverse complement strand
ATCCAAGAGTAATGCGCTTTTGATGTTTAAAGCGTCGGCGATTATACTTGCGGATTCATAATGCAGCGCCATATTGTTACATTCATAATCTTGGATTTTCCCAACCGGGATCCCTGTCGACGCGCTCAGTTGCTCTCTCGTCATACCGTGCGCCTCACGGTAATGCCGAAGAATATGGCAATACTCCTTTTGCAGTTGTAACGGATTGAAAGTATATATTAAATGTATCAGGCACTTGCCTTGAATGATGTGATAGGTCTGTGTGTGATTAAGTAAGGTATTGCGTTGTCGATACAGTTGTGCAAGGGCTGAAAGCAGCCGAGCATCTGAGAGTTCGCGGCGTTGACGATCGCGTCACAGCGCAGGGTCGTGATGTCTCCCTGCCAGAGATAGAGATCCTGTTCGATCTCTTCGAGATCGGAGAGGTCAGTGATACCCTTCTCCTTGATCGATTCAGTCAGATATTCGTCCTGAACGGACAGAAATTCTTCACTGACGGGAGCGGGCATGCGGACATTCATCAGTGACCTGAGAAGATCCCTCTGCTGACTCCCCGTCATCTCTTCGGGGATGAATCGGTCATATCGACGGTCTTCTTTTAAAAGCTCGCGGATCAGATAGAGTCTTCTCTCGTTTTGATTCATCCTATCGCTCCTTTCAAATATTGATAAAAGTTTATCATCTCTGTTTTAGGATGTCAACTCGATAACGAGAAGATTACAAAACGATTGAAGGATTGTAAATTGATTCGGGACTGCTTCTGTGTTACACTGAGAAAAGGAGGTTCAGCCATGGACTTTTTACTTATCCGCTCAAAGAGAAAGACGCTGTCTTTAGAGCTTAAAGACGGAGGGGTGGTTGTCAGAGCGCCCAAGAGAGCGTCGAAGAAAGCGATCATTTCCTTTGTTGAAAGTCACAGAGACTGGATCGAAAGACAGAAGAAGAAACAGGAAGAAAGACGGCGGGCGACCGAGAACATCCCGCCCCTGACAGACGAGGAGCTCGATCGTCTCAAAGAACAGGCAAAGGCGTATTTTCCCGAGAGGGTGCGGTACTATGCGTCCTTGATGGGGGTTAGCTGCAATCGGGTGACCCTGCGCTTTCAGAAGACCCGCTGGGGCAGCTGCTCGACGAAGAAGAACCTAAACTTCAACTGTCTTCTGATGCTCGCGCCCGCTGAGATCAGGGACGCGGTGATCGTTCACGAGCTCTGCCACTTAAAAGAGATGAACCACTCCGAAAAATTTTACAGAGAGGTCGAGCGGATCCTGCCCGATTACAAAGTGCGTGATCAAAAGCTCAAGGAGATCGGACCCCTTCTGACAGCGAGACTGAAAAATAGGCAAAGGTTATCTGAAAAAGCATAAGCGCCTACTTGTCATCTATCGGTTTATCTGTTACAATAAAAGACAGAGAATTTTGGAGAGAGAATATATGAAAAAAATCAGAATCATCCCCATCGCGCTGCTGATCTTTATGATGCTCCTCATCGGGATTATTCCGGCGATGTCGGCAGAGAAAGAAGAGGGCGGGTTTCTGCTCGGAGATGTCAGCTTAGACGGCGAGGTCACCATTCTGGACGCGACTTTGATCCAGCGGTATCTCTCATCAGAGGACATCTCCTTAAACGATGAGCAGCTTCAATATGCCGACTGCGATCACGACGGCAAGGTAACCGTTGTCGACGCGAATATCATCTCAAAAAAGATGCTCAAATACAATATCGTCTATCCGGTCGGCATCGTCGTGACCGAAGAACAGCTCGATACCGTCTTCGGCGCTGTGGAGAAAGCGGCGTCTTCAGAGCCCTCTGCAGAACCCGCCGAGAGCGGCGGCAAAAGCGTTCAGCGGATGCCGCAGAGAGAGACCGTCACCCCGATCGAGTCTCCTCCGATGAACCGTCAGGATGTGCCGCTGGTATCTCCTACCACCACCCCCGTGCCGGAGCGTATCGCGTCCCCCGCAAAGGTGGACTTCGCGCCGATGAAGGGCGTCGATGTCTCCTACGCCAACGGCGATGTCGATATGCAGAAGATTAAGGACGCGGGCTTTGAGTTCGTGATGATCCGCTGCGGCTACGGCTCGGATATGAAGAGCCAGGACGACAGCCAGTATGAGAATAATGTCAAGAAGGCAGAGCAGGTTGGGATGTACTGGGGTACTTATCTCTACTCCTACGCGCTCAATGTCTCGGACGCTCAGTCTGAGGTCGCGCACACCACGCGTCTGTTAAAGGGCAAGAAGCCCTCGATGCCGATCGCCTTTGATATGGAGGACGCCGACGGCTACAAGGAGAGGAACGGGTTCCCGAGCAATCAGACCTTGGTCGATATCTGCAAGACCTACCTCTCCGGCATCAAGGACGCGGGATACTATCCGATCCTGTACACCGGGCTCGACTATATCGGGCCGCGTCTGAACAACGACCCCACCCTGATCGAGGAGTACGACATCTGGTTTGCCCAGTGGTGGACAGAGTGCGAGTACGACGGCAGCAACTTAGGGATGTGGCAGTACGGCGGCGAGGTCAATTTCTTAGAGGATCCCGCTATCCCCGGGGTCGGCTTGATCGATCAGAATTACTGCTATCGAAATTATCCCGAGATCATCAGAAGCGGCGGCTACAACAACTGGTCACTCGCAAGCTACAATATGGTGGATAACATCATCTTCGAAGAGGAGAACGCCGAAGAGCTGATCGCGGCAAAAGGCTTTGACGAGCCTGCATGAGCCGCTGTTATAAACGAAAGAATACGAGTGGAGATGATAGGATGAAATTTTTATTCAGACTTCTGTCGGTGATCATCGTGTCGGCGCTTACGGCGACTATGTGTCTGAGCGCCTCGGCATACCGCGCAGAGCTTGTCTCTGTCGCTGTGTGTGAGGATCTGCCCGAAGAGGTGCATACTGTGCTGACCTATGAGAATGGTGAGACCGCAGAGCTCGCTTTCGCGCCCGACATCGAGGCGATCGACGGCACCCGGCTCGAGGAGACCATCGAGAGCTACGAGGTCTTCTATCTTTCCGAGAGCGTCATCACTGTCGAATTCGGCGAGTACTATTCTGCTGAGTTTGTGCTCCCCGAGACGAACAAGACCGTGTTCCTCGCGGGGCTTGTCGTGTCGAATATCTCCGAGGTACAGGAGAAGATCATTAAAGGATACACCGAGGGAGAGAACTTTGACATCGCGAGCTTAAGCTTCATCGACGCCGAGAAGACCAAGGATGATCAGGATGATGACAACCTCTGCTGGGCGGCGTCGGCTGCTGATCTGCTCACCTACACCGGATGGGCGGCGAAGGCGGGTTTTGAAACGGAGGACGATGTGTTTGAAGCTTTCATCTCCGCATTTACCGATAACGGGGGAGATCCCTACTACGGGATCGGCTGGTTCGTAAACGGCGTCGACACCTTCTATCAGGTGAACAGAACCGCCGCTCATGTCAAGGATTACGGCAGCTCGGGCGGCTATCTTCCCGATTACGCCTATGACCGTATCGCGGGCTCACAGAATACCGCCGAGGACTTTACCCTGCTTGAGGGCGCGATCGAAAAACTCAGAGAGGGCTACGGCGTCGGGCTCGGCGTAGACATCTTCACCACATCCGGCAGCTATATGGGCGGTCACGCGGTGACGATGTGGGGCTATATCACGGACAACGACTATACCCCCGACGATCCCGCCTACTACGATATGCTGATGATCACCGACTCGGACTCTGATAAAAGCATCGAGGGTATCGACAGAAGAGAGAGCGAGAATATCCTTAACCTCTATTCTCTCTCCTACGATAACCGTACACACAACACGACCGACTACTCGACGCTCGCATACGCGACATCCATCAACAGGATCCTGCTCTCAAGCTACACCTATCTCATGCCCTACAGCGACGAGATCGAAAGAGAACAGAGCGAGAGCGCCACGAAGAACAAGTCTTCCGATCCCGATATCGCCGTCAGCGAATGCTATCTTTCAAGCGACGAGGATGATCTGAGCTGTCATCATGAGTTTATCATCGGCGACACGGTGCGCTTTACGCCCGTGATCAGAAATGTCGGCGACTACGACTTTGTGCCCGACGGAGCTCTTTCGATGTCGATGAAGGTGACGAACCAGAACGGTTCTATCCTCTACGACAAGACCTACTCGGTGAGGCCCACGATCGGGGTGTCCTCCTATTCGCACTACGGCCTGAGCTACTTCTATATCGAGAATATGAAGAAGGGCGACTATACCCTCACCCTGAGCTTCAACGCGGACGAAAAACAGGCGGAAGCGTACTACTATAACAACACCTACACCACCACCTTCTCCGTCGTTCCCGAAGAGAACACCTATCTTGTGGGCGATACCGACGGCAGCTACTCGATCTCGGTGATCGACGCGACCTTGATCCAGCGCCTGCTCGCGCGGATCATCCCGGACGAGGATGGGATGAGTATGAGAGGGAATGTGTTCGAGAAAGGCAGGCTCTCGGTGCTCTCTGCGACGCAGCTCCAGCGTTATCTCGCAAAGCTCGAGTTCAACAGTCCCATCGGCGAGAAGAGATATTATACAGATCAGCAATAACCCCTTTATACCTATAAAACTACAATTGTCACAAAAGGAGTTTTTTCTATGGCGAAGCATATGGAGAAGAAAAAGGGCAGATGGTGGAAGATCCTGCTCGGTATCGTCGCGGCGATACTTTTGATCGTGATCGCCTATGTTCTGTACCTTCTTTTATCTTATAACCGCATCGAGGACAATGTCTCTCTCGATGTCTCCCACGGAGCTACCGCGGATGAGGTAACTCCGGGGAAAGAATACACCGCTGTGTCCTATAACATCGGCTTCGGCGCGTATACGCCTGACTTCACCTTCTTTATGGACGGCGGCACACAGAGCTGGGCAAACTCCAAGGAAAGTGTGAATAGCTGTATCCAAGGCGCCGCCGATACCGTCAAAGAACAGAACGCGGACATCGTCTTCTTCCAGGAAGTGGACGATAACTCTACCAGAAGCTATCATGTAGACGAGCGCGCCTTTATGGAAGAGAGCTTCTCGACCTTTGACAGCGTCTTTGCGAGAAACTATCATTCGGCGTTTCTGATGGCGCCGCCGCTGCAGCCGCACGGCTTCGCAAATTCAGGCTTGCTGACCCTCTCTGATTTCAAGATGACCGACTCGCTCAGAAGAAGCCTGCCGATCTCCGAGAGCCTCTCAAAGTTCTTTGACCTTGACCGCTGCTATTCTATCTCGAGAGCGCCTGTCTCAGACGGCAGAGAGCTGGTGATGATCAACCTGCACCTCTCCGCCTACGGCACCAACGGCGACCTGCAGACCCAACAGATGACGATGCTCTTCGATGATATGAAGAAGGAGTACGACAAGGGCAACTTCGTCATCGCGGGCGGCGACTTCAACCATGATTTTCCCGTTTCATCTAAGAATGTGTTTAACGATATGAGCAAGTACGAAGAGCGCACATGGGCGGCGAACTTCCCCGATGAGATGATCCCGGAGGGCTTTCGAAAGGTCACCGAGTATCAGTCCGGCATGACCGTGCCGTCCTGCCGTGACTGCGATATCCCATATTCCGACGAGAGCTTCACCGTGATCTTAGACGGCTTTATGGTATCCGATAACATCAGCGTATCCTATGTGGATATCTTAGACACCGGTTTCTTGTATTCCGACCACAATCCGGTCGTGATGAAGTTCAAACTGAACAAATAACAATCGCGGACAAAGCGGGCGAACCTGCTTTGTCCGTTTTTTACTTTATAAGAAACTGCTCGTTTCTAATAACGAAAAAAAGATTTATCGTGCTCGTCCGGCAGCGCACTTGATGTGCGCACGGGCAGAGGCTATACAAAAATTGCGTGCCGAAGGCACGGTTTTCCCGGAGAAATATCGACATTATACTTGTAATATGCGAAAAGATTCTTTATAATATAATCAAGGGAATATTTAAAATCAATTTTCACAAAAGGAGAATACATATGGGACTTTTTGACAAGAAATACTGCAGCATCTGTAACGAGAAGATCGGGCTCTTGGGCAACCGCAAGTTAGAAGACGGCAATCTGTGCAAGAACTGCGCCAACAAGCTCTCTGAGTTCTTCTCCGACCGCCGCCGCTCCACGGTGCAGGACATCAAAGAACAGCTCGACTACCGCGAGGAGAACAAGAACGCAGTCGCTCAGTTCAGGGTCACCCGCACCTACGGCTCCGATACCAAGATCCTGCTTGATGAGGACAAGAAGCAGTTCGTCGTCACCCGCTCTAAGAACTTGATCGACGCGAATCCCGATGTGCTCGATTACTCCATGGTCACCGGTGTGGACATCAACATCGACGAGGACGCAGACGAGGAGAAGAGAAGAGACGCTCAGGGCAACTATGTCAGCTACAATCCCCCGCGCTACAATTGGGACTATGACTTTGAGCTGATCATCCATGTCAACCACAAGTACTTTGATACCATCAGCGTACAGCTCAACCCTTCTTCCGTCAGGATCAACGACACCGCGGTGCCCGAGTTCCAGAAGCCGGTCGCTGAGTACAACCGCGAGTTCAAGCAGTATAGCGATATGTGCAAAGAGATCAAGGACGCTCTCTTAGGCGCGAGACAGCAGGCGCGCGACGAGATCGAGGCGCAGAGAGCCGCCGCATCTGCCGCTCCCTCGGTGGTACACTGCCCCTACTGCGGCGCGAACACCACCCCCGACCGCTCCGGCTGCTGTGAATACTGCGGAAGCCCGATCCTTTGATAATGAATGATGAATGATTATTGATGAATGATTAATAGCTGTGGGCGGACGCTGTCCGCACCTGATTCCTATTGAATGTATAAGAAAAGCAGGAAGTTCATATTTGAACGACCTGCTTTTTTATTATGTTTGATATAAAAATTGTTCGAGCAAAGCGAGGGACCGTCGCTATTAATCATTCATCATATTCCAACTTAAGCGTCATCCCATCCTCTGCGATATGGGTAGGGGAGAAGACCCCCGCCGCGTTGATGAGGTATTCCGCAGGGTCGGTCACCCGGGGAGAGAAGTGGATGAGGAAGAGTTCCCTGACGCCTGCGTTCTTTGCGGTGAGGGCAGCGTTCTTGAAGGTCATGTGACCGCGTTCTTTCGCCTTATCTTCGTGAGCGTTCTCGCCGAAGGTCGCTTCACAGATGAAGAGATCGGCGCCCTTTGCGCTATCGGTCAGGCTGTCACACGGCGCGGTGTCGCCCGAGTATACGACACAGAGTCCCTTGCGCGCTTTATCCATCACCTCATCGGGGCGGATGATCCTGCCGTCCACCGAGACGCTCTCGCCCTTTTGCAGACGGGACCGAAGCGGCAGGGGGACAGAGAGCGTGTCCGCCTTCTCCTTAATGAATTTTCCCGCGCGAGAAAGCTCAAAGCGATATCCCTGACTGCTCACCCGATGATTCGTCGAGAAAGCGAGGAGCTTCGCGCCGAACGGAAAGCCGAACTCATAGAGATCGAGCCCCTCCTCGGGGATCTCGATCAGCCTGATCTCAAAGAGCACCTCCGAGCAAAGTTTCAGGATCGGGGCGAGTTCTTCAGACAGACCTTCGGGGCCGGTGATATAGAGCGGCTCTTCTCTTTGAAAGCACGAGAGTGACTGTAAGAGTCCCGGCAGCCCGAGGATATGGTCGCCGTGATAGTGGCTCAAGGCGATCATAGTGAGATTCTGCAGGTTCACGCCCGCCTTTTTCGCGGCGCTCTGGGTGCCTTCGCCGCAGTCAAAGAGGATGGACTTGCCCGTTACCTTTAAGAATACCGAGCACAGCGCTCTCTCGGGCAGCGGCATCAAGGCGCCCGTGCCGATGAATGTGATATCGATCATAGGATTCTCCGTTATGATTATCATCAAAGTACTGTCAAATATTATATTACCCCAAAGGGACAAATATTGTCAATCACCAAATAATCTGATATGATAGAAGAGGAGTTGATAGTATGAACAAAACGGTATTGATCACCGGCGCGTCGTCCGGCATCGGCAAGATGACGGCGAAGCGGTTCTTAGAGAACGGATACACCGTCTTCGCCGGCGCGAGAAGAGTGGAGCGGATGGCGGATCTGAAAGCGATGGGCGCCCGGGTGCATCATCTTGATGTCACGGATGTAAGGAGCGCCGAGGCGTTTGTCAGAGCGGCGGAGGAAGAGACAGGCAGGATCGATATCCTGATCAATAACGCGGGCTTCGGCGAGTACGGCCCCGTCGAGACGGTCACTGAAGAAGACGCGAAGCGCCAGATGGATACCGTCATCTTCGGCGCCGTTTCTCTGATCAAGCTGTGCGCTCCCTATATGCGCCGGCAGCAGGAAGGTAGGATCGTGAACATCTCGTCTGCGGGCGGCAGGGTGACGACCTATCTCGGCGGCTGGTACCATGCGTCAAAGTACGCGCTCGAAGCGCTCTCCGACAGCGTTCGGATGGAGCTTGAGCCCTTCGGTGTCAAGGTCGTTCTGATCGAGCCCGGAGCGGTAGAGAGCGCGTTCGGCTCGATCGCGGCGGATAAGCTCAGAGAAGCGGGCAGAGGCTCGGTCTATGAGGATGCCTGCGCTCATACGGCGGATGTATACGAGGCGGTCTACAGCGGCAAGGTTAAGTTCTTGACATCCTCAGACAAGGCGGCGAAGATGATCTTCAGGGCGTCCACCGTGAAACATCCGAGGACGCGCTTCCTCTTCGGCTTCGGATCGAGAAGCCTGTTGTTTTTACATACCGTTTTGCCGCAGCGGTTATTCGACCGCGTGATGCGCCGAATGTACACCTCAAAGGCGGCGACGCGTGTTCTCAAATAATATTTTGCACAATAGAAAAGCCGTGATTTTAAGCAATTTGCTGAAAAATATCACGGTTTTTTGTGTATTAAAGCGTATTGTTTTTGAAGTGATAATGTGGTAAAATACTTTTATTATGGGCTAATACCGAGAAATTTAAATTCTACCTCCATTTTCGGTATCGGCTTCTAAAACTTGGGCATATGATGCCGTATTAAGGTGGATGAGTATGAATTCAAAAACGCTTTTGTACATTTTGAAACGCGTTTTGCTCGCGATATTCACCGTTTGGGTCGTCATAACGGTCACCTTCTTCGTTATGCACGCGGTACCCGGCGGTCCCTTCGTGGGTGAGAAAGCGACCACTCCGGCTGTTCAGGCGGCGATGGAAGCAAAGTACGGACTGGACAAGCCCGTGATGGAGCAGTATGTTACTTATCTGAAGGATATTGTTACCAAGTTCGACTTCGGTCCCTCCTTAAAGCAGAGAGGCAGAATGGTCATCGATATCATCGGCGACGGTATGAAGACCTCGGCAAAGCTCGGTCTGATCGCCGCGGCGTTCGCGACCTTGATCGGTATCGTCTTAGGCGCGGTCGCCGCCTTGAGGCGCAACAAGCTCATCGACCGGATCATCATGGTGCTGACGACGGCATTCGTCTCGATGCCATCGTTCATTATCGGCGCCTTGATGCTGGCGCTGTTCTCGGTACAGCTCGGCTGGCTGCCCGCAAACGGCGCGGCAAAGGGAGGCCTTGTGATGCCGATCATCACGCTCGCGCTCTACCCGATGGCGTATATCACCCGACTGACCCGCTCCTCGATGCTTGATGTCTTGGGTCAGGATTATATCCGCACCGCAAGGGCGAAGGGCGTCTCCGGCGCAAAGATCATCTTCGGCCACGCCTTGAAGAACTCTCTCATCCCGGTACTGACCTACTTAGGCCCGATGCTTGCGTATATCGTCACGGGCTCGCTGGTCGTGGAGCAGATCTTCGCGGTCCCCGGTATCGGACGCGCGTTCGTCAGCTCGATCACCAACCGTGACTATCCGATGATCATGGGTACCACCATCATTCTCGCGGCGCTGATCGTCGTGATGAATCTGGTGACGGATATCCTCTACAAAGTAGTGGATCCGCGCATCACACTGGAATAAGGGGGGGCAGAATTATGAAAAAGAAAATGTTCACCTTCCATGTGGATCTCGATATGTTCAACCCCGCCTCCGCGAAGGATAAGGAGTATATGGTGCAGATGCGCCCATCCTCTACCTTCTTCAAGGACGGCGTCAAAAGACTGTATAAGAATAAGGTCGCGTTCGTCAGCTTCATCGTTATCATCTTCATCACCCTCTCGAGTATCGTTGTGCCGATGTTCTGGCCGTACTCTTATGAGGATCAGCTCGGCGTTCAGGCGGGCAAAGCCGTCGACGCTTCCTATAACAACCTCAGACCCTTCGAATACGGCAAGACCGAACAGGAGCTGGTCGACGCCGGCGAGACCGTCTTCCCGCATATCTTCGGCACCGATGCCGCAGGCAGAGACTACTTCATCCGTGTGATCTACGGTACCCGCGTCTCTTTGGCGGTCGGCTTCTTCGCCTCGATCATCGTACTGGTGATCGGTACGCTGATCGGATCTGTATCCGGCTATTTCGGAGGGAAGGTCGACCTTGTCATTATGCGTCTGGTCGATATCATCTACTCGCTTCCCGATATGCTGATGGTCATTCTGCTGTCTACCGTGCTCAAGATGACGCTGACCCCCGTGATCGAGGGCACCGCGCTTGAGAGCATCGGCGCGAACATCATCAGCCTGTTCATCGTATTCGCCCTGCTCTACTGGGTCTCGATGTCGCGTCTGATCCGCGGCCAGATCCTTTCGCTTCGTGAGCAGGAGTATGTCCTTTCCGCCAAGGCGACGGGCGCGAAGGGCAGCTGGATCATCAGAAAGCATCTGATCCCCAACTGCATCAGCGTGGTCATCATCTCCGCCGCTCTGCAGATCCCCTCAGCAATCTTTACTGAGAGCTATCTCTCGTTCTTAGGACTGGGCGTCAACGCGCCGATGCCGTCTCTGGGCTCGCTTGCGAGTGAGGCGCTCAACGGTCTTGCGTCCTACCCCTATCGACTGGTCATTCCGGCGATCGTCATCTCCCTGATCGTCTTAAGTCTCAACCTCTTCGGCGACGGTCTGAGAGACGCGTTCGACCCGAAGCTGAACAACTAAAGAAGGGGGAGATTGAATATGGCACTATTGGAAGTCAAAAACCTAAAAACATCCTTCTTCACCGACGCGGGTGAGGTCAAAGCGGTCAACGATGTCTCCTTCACCTTAGACCGGGGCAAGGTCTTGGGCATCGTGGGCGAGTCGGGCTCCGGCAAGTCCGTCACCGCTTACTCGATCATGCAAATCTTAGCGGGCACCGGTAAAATCATCGGCGGCTCGGTCAAGTTAGACGGACAGGAGCTCGTCGGCGCGGGCGAAAAGGTGATGAAGACCGTCAGAGGCAACAAGATCTCCATCATCTTCCAGGATCCGATGACCTCGTTGAATCCTACCTACACCATCGGCAGACAGCTGATGGAGGCGATCATGCTCCATACCGACAGAGATAAGAAGCAGGCGCGTGAGCGCGCGATTGAGATGCTCAGGCTCGTCAACATCAACGAGCCCGAGAAGCGCATGAAGCAGTACCCGTTCGAGCACTCGGGCGGTATGCGCCAGAGAGTCATGATCGCGATGGCGCTCGCGTGCGAACCGGATATCCTGATCGCCGATGAGCCGACCACCGCCTTGGATGTCACCATCCAGGCGCAGATATTGGAGCTGATGGGCTCTCTGCAGAAGGAGCTCGGCATGGCGATCATCATGATCACCCACGACCTGGGCGTCGTCGCGCAGATGTGCGACGAGGTCGTTGTCATGTACGCGGGCTCGATCTGTGAGCAGGGTACCGCGGATGAGATCTTCTACAACCCCCGCCATGAGTATACCAAGGGTCTGATGCGCTCGATCCCCACCGCGGATACCGCCGGCAAGAAGCTTCAGCCCATCACCGGCACCCCCATCGACCTTTTGAATATGCCGAAGGGATGTCCCTTCGCGCCCCGCTGCGATAACGCAATGAAGATCTGCATCAACCACCGCGCCGAGCGGATGGTGATCAACGAGGATCACGCCGCTACCTGCTGGATGAATGTGAAACAGGCGATCGACCGCGGCGAGATCAGCTTAGAGGAAGGCGGGGATGACCATGAGTGAGAATAAGACCCTGATCGAGGTCAAAGACCTCAAAGAATATTTCAACATCAACACCGGTATGTTCCGCTCAAAGCCCCTCAAGGCGGTCGACGGCGTCTCGTTCTCGATCAACAAGGGCGAGACCTTAGGCTTAGTCGGCGAGTCGGGCTGCGGCAAGACGACCGTCGGCAGAACCATCCTGCATCTGTACAAGCCCACGGGAGGCGAGATCCGCTACAACGGCAAGCTCATCAAGTCCCGTTCGGATATCAAAGAATTTCGAAAGAAAGCGACGATGGTCTTTCAGGATCCGTATTCGTCCCTGAATCCGAGGATGACGGTCTCCGATATCATCGGCGAGCCTCTGGATGTCCACAAGCTCACCAAAGGCAAGAAAGAGAGACAGGAGCGCATCTTAGAGCTGATGGACTATGTCGGTCTGAACTCCGAGCACGCGGCGCGCTACGCCCACGAGTTCTCGGGCGGTCAGCGCCAGCGCATCGGTATTGCGAGAAGTTTAGCTGTCAACCCCGACTTCATCGTCTGCGATGAGCCGGTATCGGCGCTGGATGTATCCATCCAGGCGCAGGTCATCAATATGTTTGACGAGCTGCAGGATAAGTTAGGGCTGACCTATCTCTTCATCGCTCACGATCTCTTGGTCGTGCGCCATATCTCCGACAGGATCGCTGTGATGTATCTCGGTCGCATGGTCGAGCTCGCGGACGCGAACGAGATCTATGATCACCCGCTGCACCCCTACTCCCAGTCGCTTCTGTCCGCGGTGCCGGTCCCCGATCCCAAGGTCGCGAGAGCGAACAAGAGGATCGTGCTCACCGGCGATATCCCGAGCCCCTTGAACGCGCCTTCGGGATGTCCGTTCAGAACCCGCTGCAGATACGCCTGTGACAAGTGCGCTGAATCGATGCCCCCCTTCGAAGAGGTCTCAAAGGGACACTTCGTCGCCTGCCACAGAGTCAAAGAGATCAATGATTAATGATAAATAGCGGGAGGGTTTCACCCTCACCCAAATTTTTGGGCGCAAAGCGCGGAGGGGTTATAGTCATCACCCTTCCGGTACTTCGTGCCACCCTTCCTTGATAAGGGAGGGCTTGATGCTCAGGACATTTTATATAACTGAGAACCTACAACTCAAAACTGACAACTATATCATGGTAAGCCGTGCGGGCAACCGCACTAAAAATATTATTCATTTGAAAGGATTGACCTAAAATGAGAATCAAAAAGTTTCTTGCCGTCATTCTGGCGATCGCGATCGTAGCGAGCCTTGCTGCTTGCTCCGGCGGATCCGGCGGCGGCACCGCTGCGAAGTCTTCTATCGCAGTCTGTCTGGCTTCTGAGCCCGACACCATCGACCCTGCCCTTAACTCTGCAGTTGACGGCGCTACCTTACTCACCCACCTGTTCTCCGGTCTTGCAAAATGGGCTCAGGATGAGAACGGCAACCTCGAGATCGTTCCCGATGCTGCCAAAGAGCTCGTAGAAGGCGTTGAAAACGCTGACGGTACCGTCACCTACACCTACACCCTCAAAGACGGCCTCAAGTGGTCCGACGGTCAGGATGTCAAGGCTTCTGACTATGAGTTTGCTTGGAAGCGCGCTGTCTCTACCGATCTCGCTGCCGACTACGGCTACATGTTCGAGGTTGTTGACGGCTATGACAAGATCTGGGAAACCGACGCGGACGGCAACTTTGTGAATCCTGACGCCGAGCTCAATGTCAAGGCTATTGACGACAAGACCTTAGAGGTCACTCTTGCGAACGCTGTTGCTTACTGGAACGAGCTGCTCGCATTCCCGGTATACTTCCCGGTTCGTGAAGATGTTGTTTCGAACGAAGCATGGGCTACCGATCCCGCTACCTACATCTCCAACGGTATGTACAAGCTCGCTTCTTGGGAGCACAACTCTCTGATCACCTTAGAGAAGAACGAGGATTACCCCGACGCCGCTGAGGTCAAGATGGACACCATCGAGTTCTATCTCTCCGACGATGCGAACAACCAGCTCTCCAACTTCAAGAACGGCGACTGGCAGCTGATCGACGATGTTCCCACCAACGAGATCGCGTCTATCAAGGCTGAGTATCCCGACGAGTTCTTCAATGTCGGTCAGATCGGTACCTACTATGTATGCTGGAACATCAACGAGAACATCCTCCCCGAGGGTTCCACACTCGAAGGCGCTGAGAAAGAGGCTGCTGAGGCTGAGATCCGCAACGCTGTTTCTCTGCTCTTAGACCGTAACTACATTGTTGACGAAGTTGCTCAGGGCGGCCAGCTTCCCGCTTCCTCCTTCGTTGCGATGGGTCTGACAGACGCTGACGGCTCCGAGTTCTACAAGAACGCAGGCACCAACGCTGACTTCGACGGTTACTTCAACACCGCCGCTGACGCTCTGGAAGCAAACTTTGCTTCTGCTGTCGAGACACTGAAGAAGTACTACACCTATGACGAGGCTTCCGGCAAGTTCACAGACTTCCCGTCCATGACTTACCTCTACAACACCTCTGAGGGCCACAAGGCGATCGGCGAGTACATCCAGTCCGCTCTCGCGAATGTCGGCATCACTCTGAACATGGAGAACCAGGAATGGGCTACCTTCCTCAACACCCGTAAAGCAGGCGACTACTCTATCGCGCGTAACGGCTGGCTCGCTGACTACAACGATCCGATCTGCTTCCTCGATATGTGGACCACCGCTTCGGGTAACAACGATGTTCAGTACGGCAAGGGCGACCATGCAGGTGTCAAGGCGTACAGCTTAGACCTCACCTCCCTCGGTTATGACACCAAGGTCGAGAACGGCACATGGGCTGAGACCTATGATGTCCTCATCTCCACCATCAAGTCCTGCACCGATAAGGACAACCGCTATAAGATGATGCATATTGCAGAGGATATGCTGATGGCTACCGGTTGCTTGACCCCCATCTACTACTACACAGACCTCTATATGCTCGATTCTTCCGTCAAGGGCTTCTTCTCGAACCCCTTAGGCTACAAGTACTTCATGTACTGCACCATCGAGAAATAATTTTCTCACACATAACGCTGCCGCGGAGTATTCCGCGGCAGTTTTTTCTTTGATTATCTCTCAGCCGATTGACACAAAGCGGAGAATTCCGTATAATCGAAAGAGAACGGTTTTACATCGAACAGGAGGGAAAAAGGATGTATCGCTATATCGACACGCTGGTAGAATACGGCGTCAGAACAGGACTGACAGACGCTTGTGAAGAGGTCTATGTACGAAACCTGCTCTTAGATCTGATGGGAGAGAGCGGCTATCGAAAGGAAGAGAAGATCTCCTTTCACAGCCTCAGCGAGATCCTCGCTCACCTGACCGATATCGCGGTCGAGAGGGGCTTGTGTCAGGATTCCTCAGAGCAGCGGGATATCTTTGATACCAAGCTGATGAACTGTCTGATGAAGCGCCCCGCGGAGGTTCGCAGGCTCTTCGCCGAAAAATATGAAGAGAGCCCCGAAGCCGCGACCTCATGGTACTATCAGCTCTCGAAGGACTCAAACTATATCCGCACCGATCGGGTCAAAAAGGACAGAAAGTGGCGGTATGAATGTGAGTACGGCACGCTCGACATCACCATCAACCTCTCAAAACCCGAGAAGGATCCGCGCGATATCGCCGCGGCGCTGAACGCGCCCAAGGGAGCGGCGTATCCTCTCTGTCAGCTGTGCAGAGAGAACGAGGGCTATGCTGGCAGGATCGGTCACCCCGCACGCGCGAATCACAGGATCATCCCGATGATCCTGAACAACGAGGACTTCTTCCTGCAATACTCTCCTTATGTATACTACAACGAGCACTGCATCGTTTTCAACAGCGCTCACACGCCGATGAAGATCGACGAAGCGGCATTCAAAAAGCTCTTTGATTTCGTCACGCTTTTCCCGCACTATTTCATCGGCTCTAACGCTGATTTGCCGATCGTCGGCGGCTCCATCCTCACGCACGATCACTTTCAGGGGGGACGGTATGAGTTCGCGATGGAGAGGGCGCCGATCGAAGAAGAATTCGCGCCCAAAGGATACGAGGATATCCGCGCGGGCATCGTCAAGTGGCCGCTGTCGGTGCTTCGCTTAAGAAGCTCGGACAAGGAGCGGCTGACAGCGCTTTCAACCCATATCCTGAGCGTCTGGCGCGGCTATACCGATGAGAAGGCGCAGGTTTTCGCCTATACGGACGGCACCCCTCACAACACCATCACCCCCATCGTCAGACGCAGGGGAGAGGACTATGAGATCGATCTGTGTCTGAGGAACAACCTGACGACCGAGGAGCACCCTCTGGGGCTGTATCACCCTCACGAGGAGTATCATCACATCAAGAAGGAGAACATCGGTCTGATCGAGGTGATGGGTCTGGCGGTACTCCCCGCAAGATTGAACAAAGAGCTCAGCCTGATCACCGAGTGTGTCCTCTCAGGCAGAGATATCAAAGAGATCAAAGAGCTCAGACAGCACGAAGCGTGGCTCTCTTCCTTCATCTCGGAGCTTGACGGCAAGGACAAGAACGAGATCGACCGCGTATTGGAGCGGGAGGTCGGAAGGGTCTTCTCCCATGTGCTTGAGGACGCGGGTGTGTATAAGCGCGACGAAAAGGGCAGAGAGGCGCTGAGAAGATTCATCGCCGCCTTATAATACACAATATACAGACAGAAAATCAGCCGAAGCGGTCACTTGCTTCGGCTGATGCTTTTGATATCGTTATGGATCTGTTCTTTGAACTTCTTCTCCGTTCGTATGAAGCGGATCAGGCGACACCTGATCTCGGTCTCATAGAGCTCTTCACCGTCAAAGTCAAGGATGAAGGTCTCGCACAGGGGAGAGCTCTTCTCCTTCACGGTAGGATGGACGCCGATGTTGGTCGCGCCCCGATAGGGTCTTCCTCCGATGATGATCTCGCTCTCATACACGCCGAACCGCGGGACGACGGCATTTGTCATAAGCGGGATATTCACGGTCGGGAATCCGAGCATAGAGCCGATATGGTTGCCTCTTTCTATCACGCCCTCGATCTCGAACGGGTAGGAGAGCAGACGGTTCGCTTCTTCGATCGCGCCCTCTTCGATCAGTCTGCGGACGCGGGTGGACGAGACGGGCTGTCCCCCGTCATATACCGGAGAGCAGACGACGACCTCGATGCCATGCTTCTCACTATAGCTTCTAAGCTCCTCGGTGCCGCAGGACGCGCCTTTCCCGAAGCGGTAGTTCTCGCCGCAGAAGACCTTCTTCGCGCGCAGCTTTTCTCTGAGCACAGAAGAGACGAAATCTTCTCCGCTGAGACCTCTGAGCTCTTCAAAGTCCGCGCAGATCAGTATGTCGACGCCGAGCGTTTCGATCAGCCGGCTCTTCTGCCGGTCAGAGTTCAGCAGCGCCTGACGCTTCATAGGAAGGATCGATCCGCAGGAGAAGGTCAGCACCGCGCTTTTGAGCTCGCCCTTCTCTGTGACTGCTGAGCGGATCACCGATCGGTGACCGATGTGAACGCCATCAAAGAACCCGAGCGCCAGCGAGGTGCGGTATTCAGTTTGAAAGAATTCTTCTAAACTGTGAAAGATTTCCATATATATTACCGTAGTTCCATAGTTTTGCTGTGATTATTATAATATACACCGCTGAAATTTGCAACAGGAGTATGTATGACCGTTTTTTCCCGATACGAATTCAACGACGCTCAGAGGATGTTTTTTGAGATGAAGCTCTTAAAGAAATACCCCTTTGTCCGCAGAGAGCGGATCGGGTATTCGGTTCTCCATAGAGAGCTGGTCTTATATTCGATCGGCGAGGGCGGCACGCTGATCGCCGCGGTGTTCCACGCGATGGAGAGAGTGGGAGGGGCGATCCTCTGCCGCTATCTGTTCGAGAAAGCGAGAGAGGCAAAATGCAGAGATCGCGTCAACCTATGCGCGATCCCTCTGATGAATCCCGACGGCGTCGAGATCGCCCTGAGGGGCGCGGACAGCGCCGGGCGGTTCTCCTCATCGGTCAGGAGAGTATCCCGCGGGAACACCGCCTTATGGCAGTCGAACGCCCGCGGCGTGGATCTCAATCATAACTTCAACGCGGGCTTTGTCGCTCTGAGGGAAAGCGAAATCCGACACGGTTATATCACCAAAGGGGCGACCCGATTCTCGGGCGGCGCTCCCGAGACGGAGCCTGAGACCAAGGCGATCTGTGAGCTGTGCCGTGAGCGCTTCTTCTCATCCGTGATTGCGCTGCACTCACAGGGCAGAGAGATCTATGCTGATTTCGGCGAGGTATCCGATGAGAGCCGAAAAATCGCCCAAAGGATGGCGGCGGTCTCGGGATATACCGTCTCGGCTCCTTCAGGCACCGCGGTCGGCGGCGGGTTCAAGGACTGGTTCTATCAGACCTTTCACAGACCTTCCTTCACCATCGAGATCGGTCTTGGCAAGAATCCCCTCGACAAATCCGTAGCCGATACCGAGTACGCCCGTGTGAAAAGGATGCTGGATGTGGTTGTTAATAATGATAAATGATCGATGATAAATAATAAATGTTTGAGTGAAGAGCTAAGAGTGACGGTTACTCGCTGCGCTCGAACAATCAAATATACAAAAACGCAGGCAGTTCATCAAAACCGCCTGCGTTTTTTATTCATTCAATAGGACTCGGGTGCGGGCAGCGCCCGCCCTCAGCCATTAATCATTTATCATTTCTCAAGGCATACTGTCTTCGAGCTCCTGCTTGAGCTTATCGAAGAAATCCGCCGAGTCATCCGCGTCGAAGGATGATTCCGGATCATCCTGATCGTCTGCCGCTGTCTCGGGGTGGAGCTCATGCATCAGCTTGGAGGAAGAGAAGATCTCTTCATAGATGATGGGCTCTTCCGCATTCTCGGGATCTTCCTCGTCGGGGAGCATCTTGATCTGAGGGATATCCTCGTCCTTTACGGGAGAGAACACCTTGGTGCCTTCAGAGGAGACTTCGTCGCGGATCTGATCCGCGGGCTCTTCTGCAGGCTCATCAACGGGCGCCGCCTCTTCTTCGTCATCTTCAAAGGGGCTTTCCTGAGGAGCGCGATCTGTCGGGGTCTCGGGGAGATCAGCTTCGTCAGAGCTCTGTGCCTCTGCCGCTTCTTCGGGAGGAGCGATCTGATGAGAGTGCGAGGAGATCTCATCCGGCTCCACCGCGCCGAAATACAGCTCGTACCATACTAAGAATACATAGATAGTCCAGATCTTTCTTGAGTTGTCCTCTTTCTCTTCATAGTGCTCGTCTAAGAACCGAATGAGGATATCGGTGTTGAAGAACTTCTGCGCGGTGGGAGAGGTGAACTTATCCTTGACGACCTCGTAGTAGTGCTCGTCTCTGAGCCATACGCGGGTCGGCACCGGGAAGCCTAACTTCTCTTTCTCGGCGACCTCTTCGGGCAGCCTTCTTGCCGCCGCCTTTCTCATCGCGTACTTGGTGTTCTCTTTGTTGACGCGCAGGTCGGTAGGGATGGTAGAGGCTACCTTGAAGACCTCTTTGTCGAGGAACGGCACCCTCAGCTCCAAGGAGTTCGCCATGCTCATCCTGTCAGCTTTTAAGAGGATATCGCCGACCATCCACATATTGATGTCGAGATACTGCATCTTGGTGACATCGTCGTAGCGTCTCGCTCTGGTGTACAGCCTTCTGCACAGCTTCGAGGGCTCGGTCGCGATGGAGGGGTTTTTCAAGAGCTGCTTCTTCTGCTTGAGGTCATACATATAGGCGTTGCCGATGAAGCGCTTCTCCAGAGGATGGGTGGCTCTGATCAGATAGTCCCTGCCCTTGATATCGGGCAGCTTCTTCGCGATCGCGCAGATGCCTCTTCGAAGGAAGTAGGGGACGATCTTCTGATACCACTTGAACACTCTCGGATCGTTATAGATGGTGTAGCCGCCGAAGAGCTCATCCGCGCCCTCTCCGGAGAGGACAACCTTGACATATTCGCTCGCGAGCTTCGCGACGAAGTAGAGCGCGATACAGGAGGGATCCGCCAAGGGCTGATCCATATGATACTGTACCTTCGGCACCGCTGCCCAGAACTCTTCAGAGCTGATGAGCTTGTGATGATGCTCAACGCCGATCTTTTCGGAGAGCGACTGCGCCCAGGTGATCTCGTTATATTTCTCGCCGAAGTCAAAGCCGACGGTGAAGGTCTTCTGACCCTCAAAGTAGGTGGAGACCAAGGATGAGTCCACACCGGAGGACAGGAAGCAGCCGACCTCGACATCCGCGATCTTGTGCGCGTTTACGGAGTTCTCAAAGACCTCAGCGATCTTGTCCACCGCCTCGTCCTCGGTCATCTCGTTGTCGGGTCTGAACTTCGCTTCAAAATATCGCTGGGTCTCGATCTCACCGTCTCTGAACCACAGATAGTGGCCGGGCAGGAGACAGTAGACATTCTTGAAGAAGGTCATCGGCTGCGGACAGTACTGGAAGGAGAGATAGGCGTCGAGCGCCTTGTCGTTGAACTCTTTGACAAAGTCCGGATGCTCTAAGATGCTCTTGATCTCAGACGCGTAGACAAAGCTGTCGCCGATCATCGTGTAGTGCAGCGGCTTGATGCCGAAGAAGTCGCGCGCCATGAAAAGAGCCTTGGTGTCTTTGTTGTAGATCGCGAAGGCGAACATACCTCTGAGACGCTCGAGCATATCCTCCTGCCACTCGTCAAACGCGTGGACAAGCACCTCGGTGTCGGAGGTGGTCTTGAAATGGTGACCCTTTTGCTCAAGTTCCGTTCTGAGCTCTTTGTAGTTATAGATCTCCCCGTTGAAGGTGATGACAAGATTGCCGCTCTCATTCTCGATCGGCTGGTCACCGCTCTCAAGATCGATGATCGACAGGCGGCGGAAGCCCATGCTGATGTAATCATCCGTATAGAAGCCGTCGGAGTCAGGGCCTCTGTGGGTGATCACCTGAGTCATTCTCTGAAGGACATCATCTCTGTGTTCCAGTTCGCCGGTAAAACCGCAAATGCCACACATAGTATAAAACTCCTTTCATCGGCGCAAGGCCGGGGTGATGGCGAATTTCTGTCTGCTTTAATCGCAGGCTTGGATAAAAATAAACCCTATTCACCTAATTATACATGATTATCATAACACATCGTGTCGAAAACTTCAATATTTTTGGAAAAATATTGATTCTCCTCAAAAAATAGGTTATAATATCGGAGAAGTTCACGATTTAAAGCGCTGATATGCGAAAATATCCGATCACTGTCAGCGAAAAGCGAAGCGAAAGGAAGGAATGATATGTTCGGATTGCTCGGTACACTGGTGAATGCCGCCGCGGTGATCATCGGCGGCGCGCTCGGACTGCTGTTTCACAAGGCGATCCCCGAGAAGATCGCGTCGAATGTGTTCAAGGCGCTCGGGCTGTGCACGCTGTTCATCGGCGTCACGGGGTTATTTCAGGAAGGTGTGAATACGCTGGTGGTCATTCTCTCTATGGTGATCGGTACGGTGATCGGAGAGCTTCTTGATCTCGACGACAGGATCAACCGCCTCGGCAAAAGGGTAGAGAAGCGGTTTCAGAAAGGGGAGCGGCAGGAGGGCTCGATCGCAGAGGGCTTCGTATCGGCGTCGCTTCTGTTCTGTACCGGCGCGATGACGGTGGTCGGATCCTTACAGTCGGGGCTTGCGGGAGATCACACCACCCTCTTTACCAAGTCGATCCTCGACTTTGTCGCGGCGATCATCTTCGCAAGCTCGATGGGCGTCGGTGTGTTGCTCGCTGCGGGCTTTGTGCTTGTCTATCAGGGGATGATCTCCTTCTCGTCCTATCTGATCTCTGCACTGTTTACCGACAACGCCGCGGCGCTGCTGGAACAGGGCGCGGAGCTCTCGCCGTTTCTTCTCACCGTCAACACGATGAGCTGTGTGGGGTATCTCGTGATCATCGCGCTCGCACTGAATATGATCGGCATCACCAAGCTCAAGGTGATGAACTTTGTCCCCGCGGTGTTTTTGCCGATCGCCTTGGTGCCTTTATTCTCGCTTTTGCCGATATGATCGGAGATTTTGGTTGACTATCCGCGCGTTACGGGATATAATATAATCGATATAATCTATGGACTTCGGAGATCGTTATGCTGGCTAAAATCAGAAAACTGGATATGGTCGTGGTTGACCGCGTCACAGGGCTGCACCGTCCGATCCTCAATCGGGTGATGGTGTTCTTTACCCATGCCGGCAGCGCGGCGCTTTTCTGGTGGGTGACGGCGATCATCCCCTGTGTGATCATGAGGAAATACCGCATCGCGATCAATCTCGCCTTAGGCATCGGAATCACCTATGTGATCAGCGAGATCATCATCAAGAAGCTCATCGGCAGGATCCGCCCCTCGGAGAGTATCCATGAGGACGATATGATCATCTCAAAGCCCAAGGATTACTCCTTCCCCTCGGGACACACCTCCACCTCGTTCGCGGCGTTTGCGATCATTATGATGTATTTTCCGGTGTTTATCTGGATCCCCGCGTTCTTTTTTGCCTCGCTGATCGGCTTTTCTCGGATCTATCTGAGGGTGCATTTTCTCTCGGATGTGGTCGCAGGCGCGCTGCTCGGGATGCTGCTCGGCGTGGTGTCGACGGTCGTGTTCAAAGCGGTCGTCCCGATGTAACCCTATACCGACTTCTCAGGACTCCCTTCGGGGAGTTCTTTTTCTTTGAAAACAAAAATAATTTTTTCAAATTTTCTTTTAAGGCATTGACACGCGATATATTACGGATTGTAAAATTTTGAACCGATTATTCAGAAAAAGAAGATAATATTTTTCGAAAAAACAAATTATGGAAAAGTCGCTCCTACCCGCAGATCGACAAAGAAATCAGCCTCGTTCTATGGTTTTTGAAAAAGTTTTTGTAGTTTTCCACAGAGTTATCAACATTTTTAATGATAAGTGAGAATAATACAAATAGTATAATGAGAAAGAAAAATTCTCACAGGAAAATATCCGTGCTATCGGACAAGAAGACACGCATATACTTGTTTCGGTGGTATATATGAGTCAAAAGCGCTTTTTCTACTGTGAAGCCGCAGGGAGCGTCGTGATCTATCTGATCGCGACGCTGCTCCACTTTGTCTATCTTCTCTCGGGCGGTTCGGCGCTCTCGATCCTCTTCGGCGCGGTCAACGAGAGCGTGTGGGAGCATATCAAGATCTTCGCGGCGGGATATATCCTGTGGGCGGGAATGGAGCTGCTTCTATGCCGTCTGCCGTTTCGAAAGTTTCTCTGCGCAAAGGTGACGGGTCTGTACCTGCTCTCCGGGCTGATCGCGGGCTTCTTCTATCTGTATACCTTCCTGATCGGCAGGAGTATCCCCGCGGTGGATATGATCTCGGCATTTGTGTTCGTATGTCTCGCGCAGGCGGTATCCTATCGGATTACCGTGACCGACAGGGACACCGCACGCTTCTTTAAGGAAGCGGCGATGCTGCTTTTACTCTACTTTCTGATGTTCTTTTCGTTTACGATATTCCCGCCGAAGGCATCGCTTTTCATGGATCCGATCACGGGAGGCTATGGGATCCCGTAACAAGAGAAAAAATATACTTTAATTCTTCTCTGTCACCAAATCCTTGTTCTATATATGGTACAATAATCCTGTATGGGCATACAACATCATGTGTTATCGATATAGGAACGATATGAAGAACGACGAAAAGACGAAAGACGAGATCATCATCGGGCGAAATCCGATCGTAGAAGCGATAAACTCTGACCGTTCGATCAACAGGATCATGGTCGCGAAGGGGCAGAGATCGGGCGCGGTCTCTGAGATCCTCCATAAAGCGAAGAAGAAGGGCATCCCCGTCTCTGAGGTCGATCAGAAGAAGCTCGACTTCATGACGGGCGGCGCGGTTCATCAGGGAGTTATCGCGGTAGCGGCCGCGGCAGAGTACTCCTCGGTCGAGGACATCCTCGACCTTGCTGAAAAAAGGGGCGATGAGCCCTTTATTATCCTGCTCGACGGGATCGAGGATCCGCACAACCTGGGCGCGATCGTCCGCTCTGCCGAGTGCGCGGGCGCTCACGGCGTGATCATCAAGAAGCGGGGCGCCGCGGGGCTCAGCTTTACGGCGTTCAAAGCGGCGGCGGGAGCGCTCGAGTATCTTCCCGTCGCAAGAGTCAATAATATCAGCGATACGATCGAAGAGCTAAAGAAAAAGAACATCTGGGTCTACGGCGCGGATATGAACGGTACCGACTACCGCGAATGCGACTTTTCCGGAGGCGTCGCACTGGTGATCGGCAGCGAGGGCAAGGGGATATCCCGCTTGGTGCGTGAGAAGTGCGACACCATCGTGTCCCTGCCTTTGAAGGGAAGGATCAACTCTCTGAACGCGTCGGTCGCCGCGGGGATACTGATGTATCGGATCGCAGACGGCAGATAATATCACAGGGCAGTATATGAAACGCCCAATCCATAACAGAAAGGAGCTGATGAAATGAGCCTTTTCAGAAAAGAGAAACCGAAGGCAGAAGAACCGGTAGAAAAAGAAGCGTTGTCCGAAGAAGAGATGACCGATATCTCTGAGGTCGCAGAGGAAGAGGCGATATCGTCAGCCTCCTCGGACAAGCCCTCCAAAATGGAAGAGATCTTCTCGACCAAGGAGAAACAGGTCAAATACAAGAACCTCACCCCCTTAGAGGCAGAGCAGGCGCAAAAGCGCCGGGAAGAAGCCAAGCGGGAGCTCATCGACGGCAAGATGGAGTTTGCTCCCGAAGAGGAGGAGGAGCTCCCCGAGATCGAGCTCAAGGCGGAGATCTCGGAGGACACGGTGGTATCCGATGATATCATCGAAGAGGTCAGAGGGCTCAAGAACCTTCGCGGTATCTATGTTCAGGATATCGACGATATCGATATCTCCCTCGATCCGGAGGAGAATATCCGTCAGTATGAGAAGAAAGCGAACGATCACGAGCGCTTTGACAAGCGCAGAGAAGAGAAGCCGTCTTCCGATTTCGGCTTCTCTGAGAAGATCGTCTCGAAGGTCCCCGTCTACCGCAGAGAGGCGGATATCAACAAGATCCCCCTGAAGGCGGGGCGTTTCACGGATGTGGTCGAGAGCGAGTACGACGAGTATCTCAAGTCGGACGACCCCACCGTCTCGAAGAACTATCACGCCATGTATCAGCAACTAAGTCCCAAGCAGAGCCTGCTGATTACCTTAAGCCAGATGGCGACCAAGCATAAAGAAGAGCTCTCTAAACTCAGAGAAGAGCGCGCTCTTCAAAAACAGGAGAAGAAGGAGCTCCCCGAGAACTTTGACGAAGAAGAAGAGCCCAAAGAGAAGAAGGAGAACGCGTTCTTAAAGTTCTTCAGGGTGCTCTTTACCGTGATCGGTCAGAGCTTTTTGCTTTCGGGAGGCAACAGAACAGAAGAAACACGCGACTTTGAGAGCAGAGAGGACATCCGTTACGCCGAAGAACAGTTAAAGAAAAACCGCAGGAAGCTCACGCTCAGCCTGATCCTCACAGGGGTGTTCACCGCCCTGCTCTTATGGCTTGCGGTCATCGAGCGGATCGATCTTGAGCTCACCTTCACGGGATTCATCGACGAAGGGCCGCTTCTGTATGGTATCACGAACCTCATCCTGCTCATCGGTGGGGGAATCGCCGCGAGGAGCTATCTGATCAATGGCATCAAGCCCCTGAGACGATTCAAGGGCAACTGTGACACCCTCGCGTCGCTGGCGTACTTTGCGTGTCTGATTCAGAATATCATCGCGCTTTTCATCCCGACGCGCTTTGCGGGCGGAGACAACCACCTCTACAGCTTCATCCCGCTGTTTGCGCTGTTTCTGAATATCATGGGCAGGCTGATGACTGCGTACCGCGTCAAAGATAACCTCGGCTTCATCTCTTCTCAGCTGCCTGCCTACAGCGCCAAGATCTACAACGATGACGAGACCGCGCGCAGGATGCTCAACGGCACCTCCACCTCCAAGGGCTCGATCGTCTATCAGCATATCACCTCGTTTTTGTCTGACTTTTTGAAGATTTCTTACGCGCCGGATCCGAACGAGGAGATCTCGGGCAAAATCACGCCGGTGACGGTGGTCGCTTCTGTATTCGTCGCGATCGCCTACGCGTTCATCTTCAAGGACGCGGTCGGGGTGTTCTCGGCGCTCTCGGTGATGCTGTGCATCAGCATTCCGTTTTGCGCGATGGTAGCCGGCAACCTGCCGCTTCTGATGTTCTCGAAGAGCATGAAGAAGCACGGCGCGATGGTGGCGGGATACCCGTCTGTCAGACAGTTCTCCGACACCGGCGCCTTTATGGTCAAGGCGAGCGAGCTGTTCCCCAAGGGCTGTGTCAAGCTAAAGGCGCTCAACGCTACCCAGCAGTATCGGGTGGAGGAGAGCCTTATCTCGGCGGCGATGGTGTTGAAGGAGGCCTCGTCTCCGCTTTCGTCTGTCTTTGATGAGCTGATCGAAGAGTATGCGGGCGTGCTGCCCTCGGTCGAGTCCGTGATGTATGAGGACAAGTGCGGCTTGGTCGGATGGGTCTCGGGCGAGAGGATCCTCATTGGCAATATGCACCTGATGGATCGCTATCATATCACCGTCCCCGAAAAGGCGCGGCATATCAAGGATAACACCGCCCTCACTACCTATATCGCGGTAGCGGGTCGGCTGTGCTGTGTCGCGCTGGTCTCTTATAAGGCGCACCCTCAGCTCTATGCAGCTCTTCAGAAGACTCAGAAGAACGGGCTGTCGATCTTAGTCAGCACCACGGATGTGAATGTCACCGCAGAGCTTGTCTCTGAACAGTACAAGCTGTTCTACCGCTCTGTCAGGGTTCTGCCGGTAGGATATTCTTCGGTGGTCGAAGAGGTGACCTCCAAGAGCGAGGACACCTCGCGCGCGTATGTTGCCACAAGGGGCAAGTTCTCCTCCCTGATCCGCGCGGTATCGGGCTGTATCGGACTGAGGTCGAACCTGACCCTCGGGATCGTAGTGAGCATCTTCGGACTTTTCCTCGGCGTGCTTTTGTGCGCGACGCTGGTGCTGTATGCAACGGTGGACAGGCTCTCGATCATTGAGATGATCATATATATCATGTTCTGGTTTGCGGCGACGCTGCTCTCGGAACTTGTCAGAAGACCGTAGAAGAGGTGAAAGATATGTTGATTGCGCCGTCGCTGTTATCGTGCGACTTTTCGATATTCAGAGAAGAGATTCGGAGAGTGGACGAGGCGGGAGCGGACTTCATGCATCTTGATGTGATGGACGCCCACTTTGTGCCGAACCTGACCTTCGGCGCGCCGGTTATCAAAAAGCTCAGACCCCATACGAAGAAGCCCTTCGATGTGCATCTGATGATCTCTCAGCCGCACCGGTATATCGATGATTTCTGTCGGGCGGGAGCTGATATCATCTCGTTCCACACCGAGTCAGACTCCGATAACGACAAGACCCTTCGTCTAATCGAAGAAAGAGGCGTCAAGCCCGCCTTAGCGGTCAAGCCGAACACACCGGTCGAGGCGGTCTATCCCTATCTTGACAGGCTCTATATGGTGCTTGTGATGACGGTCGAGCCCGGCTTCGGCGGTCAGAGCTTCATGCCTTTGATGATGGACAAGGTGAGAGCCCTCAGAGAAGAGATTTCGGTTCGATCGCTCTCCACCCTGATTGAGGTCGACGGCGGTATCGGCAGAGATACGATCAAAGTTGCCTTCGACGCGGGCGTCGATATCTGTGTTGCCGGCACCGCGGTGTTCGGCGCCAAAGACGCCAAAGCGGCGATCGACGAGATGAAAGCCCTGTGTAAATAAAATTTGCCCTCCCGACGGGAGGGCTTTTTTATACTGAAGAAAGAAGAATGAATAATTGTGGGAGGACTCCGTCCTCACCTGAATTTGCAGAGTGCTTCATAGAGTTGTAGGGCAAGGCGCTCACGACTTGCCGAATTAGCCTCCCCTAAGCGGCAGGCGAGGCTTTGACAACTGTCAAATGCGAACTTTTTGCATATCTCAGAGTTTTTCGGACATAATAAAAAAGCAGGAGCGATCCTGCTTTTTACACTTTTATCGGGTATCAGCTGACATCCACGAGGTTGCCGTCCGCGTCGTAGCGGGAGGAGATCTCGTTGCCGTTTTCGTCGACGGAGTAGATGATGTAGTAGCGGATGGTGCCGTCGCCCTCATACTTGGTCATCTTGACGAGCTCGTCGTTGTCGCCGTATTCGTATTCGTCATAGGTCTTCAGGGTGCCGTCGCCATTATAGTTATAGATGCGGCTCTCAAAGCCTTTGTCGTTATACTCACGAACAATGTAGCTGACGATCACGCCGTCGCCGTCAATATCGGTGAACTTGATCAGACGGTTCTGATCATCATATTCCTTCTTGCCCTGGCTCTGAACAACGCCTTCTGCGTCGTAGATGATATATTTGATCTCGTTGCCGTTCTCGTCATATTCATACTCGGTAGAGCCTAATAGGTTGCCTCTGGAGTCATAGTTGGAATTTTTGATACAGTTGCCTTTTTCGTCATACTCGTTCTTGAAGTAGCTGGTGGGATTACCGCTTGAGTCAGTCGCGTATTCCTTAAGATCTTTTGGGATGTTCGGCTTCTGGTCAGATGAGCTGTTCGAACAGGCGGAAAGAATGGTGACGGCGCCGATAAGTATGGTCAAAAAAATGATAAGTGCCGCAGTTTTCTTCATGTTTCGGCCTCCTGATTCATTATTACATATTGTGCCACAATATAAATTATAGCATTATTTATAATTGTGTCAACAATAAAATTGTTAATTTTTGATGTCGAGGCTGTAATATGTTGAAAAATAAGACGAAAGCGCTGATCCTGGCGCTTTTCATAGGAGGAACGATGATGACCACTGCGTGCGCGACAGAGACAAAGACGGTTTCGCTCTCTTTCCCGATCGAGAACAAAGAGGACCTCGCGGTTCAGAAGGCGGTAGACCTGAATGTGAGAGACTTTGACATAGGAGACGGGGTATACAACCCGCGGCTCGCGTCTATGTGCGCCGTGATGGCGGCATCTGCCTCGGAGAGCAAGAGCCCTCAGGAGAATCTCTATGAGATGGGCTTCTCTCACATCGCGAAGTTCTCGTATGAGGACTACTATGAGGAAGACAGGGTCGGCGTCGTGATGGGCTCGAAGAACATAGGTCCGGATATGCTGATCTTCCTCACCGTCCGCGGTACAAGAGGAAGAGAGTGGTACTCAAACTTCGATGTCGGCTATGGAAAAGAGCACAAGGGCTTCTCACAGTGCGCGGATTTCTTACAGAAAAAGACAGAGCAGTATATCACGAACTACGCGCTCGACCGGGATCACCTGAGATTTCTTGTTACCGGTTACTCCCGCGGCGCGGCGGCGGCAAATATATTCTCAAAGCGCCTGATCGACGAGTACACAGAAGAGCGTGTCGCCGCCTATACCTTCGCCTCTCCGAACACCACGACCGAGGAGAACCCTGATCAGTACCGCGCGATCTATAATATCGTCAAGGCGGACGATGTCTTCACCCAGATCCCGCTCTCCAAGTGGGGCTATCACCGCTACGGCACCGATATCGAGCTTGATGAGTCCGATGAGAGCTCGAAGGATGAGGTCAGACAGGTTTTCAGGTCTGTTACGGGAGACGAGTTTCGCGGATTTGACAGCGAGACAGAGGTCCAAAGCTTCGTCCGTAACGCGTACCGTCTCGCCCCGGGGATCTATGATTACTACCAAAAGCGGTACACGGTCGGGGACAAGACCCTCACGATGTACGAGTATATGACACTCGCCGCGAAGTTCTTATGCGAAGAGAACGACGAGGAAGACGCCGATACGCTCACAGAGACGCTTCTCTCCGACTTCTCGGATATCTCGCTGTTTTTCCTGAGCGGGATGGACATGGAAGATCTGCTTCTAACCGGAGACTTCTACAAGTCAGGCGTCGCCGACTCTCACAGCATGGTGGGCTATATGACGCTGATGGATGGGGATACGCCGCTCAAGGTTTTCAAAGAAGGAGAAGGCGTTTCGGCAGATGAGCGCGTCACTGTGCTCGCGAACTCCCGCTAAAGAGAGGGTCGACATCATCTTGATCCTGCCGTACTCAGAGAGGATCCTTCGCTCATCCTCTCTGATCAGCGGGTAGTCGAAGATGAGGACGAAGCAATCCTTATACCTGTACAGAGAGTTCGGGTACTCTGAGAGCGCATGGGAGGATACCGCTCTCATTGCGTCGAGCAAATCGTCAAAATTTTTGAAGATACAGACAGAAAAGTCTGTGATCTTCTTGATACGGTAGCGTTTTCTCGTATGTACGCTGAAGGCGGAGATCAGGAGCATACACCCCCAGTTGCACGGTAAGAGCTCGAGCAGAAAGCGTTTTCCGCGCATATCGATCCCTGCGTCGGAGAGCGCGAGCAGCAGAAGCCCTCTGAGCTTCTTCTCATACTGTTCATCCTCGGACAAAGCCTTGTCAAAGCTGAGCCCGAGGGTCTTCAGATCGTCGTGCCGAAGTGTGATCAGCACCTTTTTGTCGTCAAGTTTCTCAAACATCATATGCTCACCGCTATTCATCATGATTCATCAACCTTATATTAATCCCCCAACAGCTCTCTTTCAAGTGAGGGTTGATGGATGGAAAAAATTGCCGGTTTTTTCGCCTTATTTTATCATATGAAGGGGACAGGATGATTGACAATACGATCTTCAAAGTGTACAATTTAAGAAGGATTTTTGAGTTTTCTTCAGGAGGACAAAAAACGGCGTATCGGAGGAAATGATGATGGCAGACTGGCTGAAAAATTCTGTTTTTTATGAAGTGTATCCGCAGAGCTTTATGGACTCGAACTCCGACGGGATCGGGGATCTCACCGGTATCGTGACCAAGCTCGATTATATCAAGGACTTAGGCTGCAACGCGATCTGGCTCAACCCGATCTTTGACTCTCCGTTCATGGACGCGGGCTACGATGTCAGAGATTACACGAAGATCGCTCCGCGATACGGCACGATGGAGGACTTTCTCCACCTGCTCGATATGGCGCATCAGAAGGGACTGAGGATCCTTCTCGATCTGGTCCCGGGGCATACGAGCGACACCCACAAGTGGTTTCAGATGGCGAAGAGGGCAGAGAGGAACGAGTTCTCCGACCGCTACATCTTCACCAATTCCGTCTGGGACGCGCCAGTTGAGTACAGGCTGATGTGCGGGATCACTCCCCGCGACGGCAATTATCTGGTCAACTACTTCTCCTCTCAGCCCGCCCTGAACTACGGCTTCTACGATGTCAAGTACCCCTCATGGCAGAGAAGCTCCGACTCCGAAGAGGCATGGGACACGGTAGAGGCGCTCAAAGATGTCATGTGCTTCTGGCTCGATAAGGGGATCGACGGCTTTCGGGTGGATATGGCGGATTCTCTGGTCAAGAACGACAACGAGAAGATCGCCACCGCGAAGATATGGCGCAGTATCCGTCAGATGATGGACGAGCGCTATCCCGAGGCGGTCCTGATATCCGAGTGGTCGGATCCCTTGAGGGCGATCGTGAACGCGGGTTTTCACGCGGACTTCTATCTCGATCATCAGGGCAACGGCTACAACGCGCTCTTTCGCATGAAGCGGGGCGACGAGAACCTGAGCTTCTTTGCCGATAACGCCCACGGCGACATCGACGCGTTCCTCTCGGACTACCTGCCCGCGTATAACTGCTCAAAGGATAAGGGCTACATCAGCTTCATCACCAATAACCACGATATGCCGCGCGCGCCGTTCTACATGAGCGACGAGATCATCAAGCTCAGCCACGCGTTCATCATGACGATGCCGGGCGTGCCGTTCGTCTATTACGGCGACGAGATCGGTATGCGCTACCGCACCGATCTGGTCTCAAAGGAAGGCGGCTACTCCCGTACCGGCTCGCGCACCCCGATGCAGTGGAACGAGGGGAAGAACAAGGGCTTCTCGGACGCAGACGAGGATATGCTCTATCTGCCCATAGACCTCTCAGAGGACGCGCCGACGGTCGAATCCCAGAAGGGCAGAGAGGGCAGTATCTACGAGAACCTGCGCACGCTGATCTATATCCGCAGGGAGAACCCCGAGCTGATGAACGACTCAGACTTCGAGGTCGTCTACGCGAAGCATAACGAATACCCCTTCGTCTACCGCAGAGGATCCTTCACTGTTTTCGTCAACCCGTCGTCTGAGTGTCATACGGTGGACTACGCCTTAAACGGAGCTCGGGTCAAGTACTCGATCGGCGGCTTTGAGATTACCGATCACACCGTCATCCTGCACCAGAAGAGCTTCCTGCTCATCAAGCACTGAGAAACACAAACACAAAATATCCCTCCGCTTTTATGGCGGAGGGATCGTTTATGTCGATGGTAATTATCCGAGTAACGCTGCGGATTCTTGAATGTCCGGAATCACTCTGTATTCTTTTTCGTATTCCTGACAAATATCGTAAATATTATATACTTTGACCGTAACGCGGTAGATACCGCTATGGTTAAAAGTATATTCAAAGCTGTTCTCTTCTGAGCGTTCTCTGACGATCGTGTGATTGATGAGAAATTCATAGGTAAAGCTGTTCTGCTGCGAACCGCTTGCAGTCACCGCAAAGGTTACGGGCGTATTTTCCTCCGCTTTACCTGACGGCACAGAGAAAGAGAATCGCCGGATCGTGATATCTGTAAAATAAACACCTCCGCAGGATGACGGGATCTCTATCGACGCGAGCTGTCTTTGAATAAAGGCAGCGTCCACAACGGTGACCGTACCGTCGTGATCAAAATCCGCCGAGACAGCGGTGTTGTGGTCAAATTGATAGAGGCTGGCAAGATACTGCTGGATACGGGTGACATCTCTCACCGTGACAGCGCCGTCAAGATCGATATCCCCGTAGAGACCTGGCGCGGTAACAGCATTTGAAACCATACCGCAGTTCAGCGACAGAAGCAGAAAAACTATGAAAACGGAAACAAGCTTTTTCATTATAAAACCTCCTGAAAAATATGATAGTTAGCTTCTTTACCCGAGATATATAAACTGAATTCTTTTAATCTATTCTGATTGCTTGTATTTATTGCATTAACAGATAATGTAGAGGACAGAAATAAAAAAACTAAGAACGAATATGGTATTATCAAGCCAATTCTCTTGTTCATCTGGAAACCTCCTATTATATTTAATATATTTTATTTTAATTATAATATATTTATAGAAAATGTAAATACAAAAAAGAGCCAAATCAGCAGATCATTTTTTGTGGAAAGTTTCCAAATCAGTCGGCAGTTTTTGCTGTATGCCGGTGTTACAATATAAACCGCAGAAGCAAAAAAGCTGACTCGTTTCTCTGTTTGAGTTTGAGTCAGCCTTTTAGATATAGTATTGGTTTGTGATCAGCTTACTGATTATTGCGGCGGGAGTGGATCTCCGCTAAGATCGCGTTAATATCGTCCGAGGTGGTGGAGGTATCGAGGGAGTGATCCTCAAAGGGATCCTCGGTCTTGATGTGTCTGGGCTCCTCCATATGGCTCGGTCTGGACCTTCTCGCGGCGTGGGTATTGACCTTTCTCGGGATACGCACCTCTCTGTGCTCTGTCATAACCGAGGGCTCTTCGTCTATGTCAATGTCGTTGGACATGGGGCGCTCGCGCTCCGCTCTTGCCGCCTGTCTCTTCTTTTTCTTCTTGGGGGAGAGGATATCTCCGATCAACAGTCCCAAGAAGCCGCAGAGAAAATACGCGATCAGATAGATGATCGAGGTGAACGCGTTATACTTGAAGTTGCCGTAGAGGAACATACTCGGGATATAAAACAGGGGCGCGATCAGCGCTACTAAGATGTCGATATTCTTTCTGTATGAGTAGATGCCGCAGCAGATCAGCGCCGTCAGCGGAAAAACGCCGATGTAGACGAGGTTGTTGAGCACCAGCGAGGTGTCTTTTTTGACGACCAGCAGGATCGGCAGGAACAGATAAACAACGCCGATAATGATGATGAACGGTAGGTAGGCTTTCAGTTTTTTCTCAAATTTATCTTCCATAAGATTGGCTCCTGTCTTTATATACCTTCATAGTTCAAAACCATTATAGAGGATAACTTTCTCAAAATCAATGAGATTAAAGAATAATAAATAAATATTTAGGAGCTCTGCGGTTGACAATTATCCGTTTGCGGAGTAAAATATAAAAGCTGAAATCAGCGAAATATTGATGAAAGAGAGGCGAGATGAATGGACGCTGGAAGTAATAGCGGCGCTGCCGGAGGGCGAAGTAGAGATGACGGCAAGGTTCGACCTACTTATTATGTAGACGGCGTCCGTTGCCGCCTTTGATCCATTTTGCCTTTTCCTGAGTGCCTTCTGCATCCAACCCCATTTCTCTGTAGGAGGAAAATATGGAAAGGAAAGAGACTGTCAGCTTGTTCGATACGATCGCGACTTTGCTCGAGAACAAGCGCTACACCACGCTCAGGGATATCCTGACGACGATGAACCCCGTTGATATCGCCGCCGTCTTTGAGGATATCCAGAGTGAGAAGACCGCAATACTGTTTCGCCTGCTTCCGAAGGAGCTTGCCGCGGAGACCTTCGTCGAGATGGACGAGGATACCCAGCAGCTGCTGATCCACGGGTTCTCCGATACCGAGCTCAAGGAAGTCATCGACGAGCTGTATGTCGACGATGCGGTCGACCTGATCGAGGAGATGCCCGCCAATGTCGTCAAGAGGATCTTACGCCAGGCGGATCCCCAGACCAGAAAAGAGATCAACGAAATTTTGAAATACCCCGAGGACAGCGCGGGCTCGATGATGACCACCGAGTTCGTCATCCTCCGGCCGAAGATGACGGTAGAAGAAGCGATCAAGCGCATCCGGCGTACCGGCATCGACAAGGAGACCATCTACACCTGTTATGTCTCCGCGTCCGACTCTACGCTGATCGGTATCGTCACCATCAAGACCCTCCTGCTCTCTGAGGAGGACGAGGTGATCGAGAACCTGATGGAGACCAATGTCATCTCGGTCAACACCTTGGACGACCAAGAAGAGGTCGCCCAGATGTTCAACAAGTACAACTTCCTTGCGCTGCCGGTCGTCGATCGGGAGAACCGACTCGTCGGTATCGTCACCTTCGACGACGCGATCGATGTCATGGAAGAAGAGGCGACCGAGGATATCCAGAAGATGGCGGCGATCACCCCCACCACCGACAAGCCGTACGACCGTGTCGGGGTGTTCGAGACCTATCTCAGCCGTATCCCGTGGCTTCTGATTCTGATGGTGTCGGCGACCTTCACCGGCATGATCATCACCGGCTATGAGGACGCGCTGGCGGCGTCGAGTGCGGTATTCCTCACGGCGTTCATCCCGATGCTGATGGATACCGGCGGCAACTCCGGCTCTCAGGCGTCGGTCACCGTTATCCGTGCCCTGTCCTTAGGAGAGATCGAGTTCAAGGATATCTTCAAGGTCATCTTCAAGGAGTGCCGCGTGGCGCTTCTGTGCGGCGTCAGCCTCGCCGCCGTCAATTTCTTAAAACTGATGCTCTTCGATCGTCTTGTGATGCACAACGAGCACATCACCGTGCTCGTGGCGTTCGTGGTGTGTTTGACGATGGTCGTCACGATCTTCATCGCGAAGTTCGTCGGCTGTACTCTGCCGATGCTCGCGAAGAAGCTGGGCTTCGACCCCGCGGTGATGGCGTCTCCGTTCATCACCACCATCGTGGATGCGATCTCGCTGATCGTCTACTTCGGCATCGCGACCGCGCTTTTGCATATATAAAGCTGTCATATGTAACCGCTTTTCTTCGAAGAGCGGTTACTTTTCGTTATCTTTGAAGGGAGCATGAGAATGACCAACAGACAGGTGAGAGCGGCATATCAGGACAAGGAGGACACCCCGTGTCCGATCACAGAGCGCCTTATCAAAGAAGGATATCAGCAGAAATATACGAGAAACAGCTATATCGGTTATGCTGTTGAACAGAATCTGGAAGTAACCTATGAAAAAGCACTCCCCACACAGTGGTGGCATCTGATCAGATCATACTGTGATCGCTCAGAGGATACGGCGCTTTTTACGAGAAGGATTAGATGCGGCGAGCTGTATATATGGATGGCAGAGGTGCTTGACTGTGTGGATAAAGATGAGTTGAACTCGCTGGTTGACAGGATCATCGAGAGCAGAACACCGGTCAGACGCAGACAAACAGCCGGTCAGATCCCGAAACCGCCGTATGTATATCAACGGGCAAAATGGAACCGTGAGATCATCGCTTTATGCTTTGATAGGATCGCAGGTAAGGTCGAGGAGCTGTATCCGATTTTCTGCTGATCGTGGATTTTTTCCACCGACAGGGCGTTGAGTTCCACTCACCGTTTCGCTATGATATACACGAAAGGAGAGATGCTTATGCGAAAGATTCTCAGGATCTTGATAGCGGTGATCTCGTGGATACTTCTTCTGTGCTTTATCGCGCCGGCGATGTACGGCGTGTTCAATATCGGGAGTATCCTCGGGATCATCCTCTGCCTGTGTGTGATATTTCGGTGTCAGTTTTCGGGCGTGTATCATAAGATCAAGGACCGCCTTCTCCGAAAGAAAGCGGGGAGGGCGCTTCTCAGAACAGTGCAGACCGCGAGCGTTCTCTTTATCATCTACGCGGTGGTGATCAGCGCCTTGATGATAGGGGCGTCTCTGATCCCGCCGTATTCCAAAGGCACCGCGATCGTCCTCGGCGCGCAGGTGAAGGGCTATGGTCCCTCCGCGATGCTCAGCCAGCGGATCGACGCGGCATATGCGTTTTTAGAGACACCCGGGGCGCGCGCTGTTTGCTCGGGCGGTCAGGGCGCGGATGAGCCGATAAGCGAGGGCGAGTGTATCTACGGGGAGCTTGTGAGCATGGGCGCGGAGGAGGATCGCCTGTTGATCGAGGATCAGTCGACGAACACGAGAGAGAACATCCGCTTCTCCTATCGGTTGATCAAGGAGAAGAGCTTCTTCTCGGATGACGGCATCGCGATCGTCTCCGACAGCTTTCATCAGCTTCGGGCGCGGATCATCTGCCGCAAGGAGGGTGTGACGGAGCCCATCGGCGCGGTCAACGCGGTCTGCTCCCCAAGGTGGATGGTGCTCTATCCGGCCTACTTCGTCAGAGAGTGGCTCGCGATCCCGGCAGAGCTGTTCCTGAGATAGAGAAAGAGCTGCTGCATATTGGATGCAGCAGCCTTTTTGAACTGTGAACGGTTCAGTCGACTATCTTAAGCTCGTATTTAGAGACGAAACCCTCGTCGTTTAACAACGGCAGGATACTGACAGTCTTGGTCTCATCGGTGCCGTCTTTAAAGTTTGCGGTGATGTCAACGGTGACGCCCTCTAAGATATGCACATAGATCTCGTCGGTGATCTGTCGCGCCTTTTTAAGACATTCCTGAACTTCTCCCGGCAGAGCTGTCTCTTTGTCGTCGGGGACGCCGAGCTCCTCCTCGAGCTGCTGTTCTCTTTCTTCCAGCTCAAAGAACTCGTTGAGCTTCTGCGCCGTGAAGTCGTCGGTATACGCCGAGGAGAAGATCTCAAGCCCGATCGGAGAAAGCAGGGGATTCTCTGTGATCTCGGGGTATTCGCTGTTTGAGAACTTCGGCTGGTGATCAAATGAGACGGTATAAGAACTATAGGCGCTGTAATCCGACACGAACCTATCGGAGTAGTCCATCTCTTCGTCGATAAAGCGATCGATATAGGCATACCCGGTCTTAAAGGGCTTTATCTCTTTAGGTTCTGCAGGCACCTTCTCCACGATATCGGGGAGGTAGTCTTGGATCAGAAAGTCAGCGCCGTTGACCTTATAGGTGACGGTGTCGATATTATTGCCGTCTATTCTGATGTTGAATCCGACGGTCGCGAAGAGACGGTTGCCCCCGCCGATGACGATCGGTTCCCACATAAGGTTATCGTCAAGGGTGACGGCGTTGTCCTTAGTCACTTCATCGGGGGATGCGGACTCTGCGTTTGCAATGATCATAAAGCTGTTTTCACCCTTTATGAGCTGTCTTGAGAAGATCATTCCGGAGAGAACGAGTACGACCGCGAGCGCGGGAGCGGTGATCTTGATCCATAGATTCTTTGTTTTCATAGTGTTCGCCTTGTATCCTTTCCTGACCCGGAAGGTGAACTCCGGCTGACGCTGATAAAGGAAAAAAAGCATTTTATCGAGTTGTTCGTCAGTTTTCTTCATCTGAAAGCCTCCTTCTGAGTATGGTTTTGGCTCTTTTGAGCCTTGATTTGACGGTTTCCTGAGGGATGTTGAGGATGTCGCTGCATTCCTTGATACTCCTGTCCTTGAAGTAGTACAAAGCGAGGGTGACCCGAAGCTTCTTCGAGAGCCGTCCGATCTCGCGGCAGAGATCTAAGTATTCTTCTCTTTTCTCCCTTTCGATATCGGGGATAGAGGAGAAGAAGCGATCCTTCTCTTCGCTTGACGAGAAGAGGATCCGGTTTTTATTCTCAAAGAGCCTGACCCTGTCCTTGTAGGTATTGACACAGATCGAGAAAAGCCATTTGTCAAAAGGATAGGAGGGATCGTACTTTTCGTATTTCTTCATCGCCTTGTACCAAGTATCTTGAAAGAGATCCTCGGCGTCTTCTCTTGTTTTGCACAAGGACAGACACAGGCGCGTCAGATCCCGGCTGTATAAAGCGATATACGATTCAAACGCAGTGTTCATCAAGTTACCTCTTTGTTGAAAGCTTTCATGATATATACGGCTGACATCATAAAAAACAAAAACGCCCCGAAGGGCGTTTTTTATTTTGCGTTCTTATTGATGTAGCGGGCGCGGCGTTTGGAGTACATGATCTTCTGACCCGAGTAGAGGCTGTAGTAGCCCGAGAGCATATAGCTGACCGCTACGGACACCGCGAAGAGGACGATCCCGGAGCTTCCGAAGAGCTCGACCGAGAGCACCAAGGACGCGATCGGACAGTTGACCACCGCGCAGAATAGGGATACGAGCCCTACCGCCGCCGCAAACTGAGGAGGGAGTCCGAGCAGCGACCCCATCAGCACGCCGAAGGTGGAGCCGATGAAGAAGGTGGGGATGATTTCGCCGCCCTTGTATCCGAAGCCGATGGTGAGCGCGGTGAAGAGGATCTTTAAGACAAAGTCATATGGCAGCGCTTCGCCGCTCTCGATTGCCAAAGAGATCACATCGGCGCCGGTGCCCGAGTAGCGGGTGCCGATGAGCAGGGTCAGGAGCACGATCGCCGTGCCGCCGACCGCGGTACGCAGGTATTCATTCTGAAAGTATTTCGCGGCGAGCTTGTGTGTCCATTTGAGTGAGAGACAGAAGATGATGCTGACTACAGCGCAACCGATTCCGAGGCATGCAGTGAGCAGGATGCTCCTGATATTCAGGTCGGGCACCTTCTCGAGCATAAACGACACCGGTTTCAGTCCCAAGAGCGCGGTGGAACCGTACGCGCACAGCGCGCTGATCATACACGGCACGAACGCCGAGTAGTAGATGACGCCGACCGAGATGACCTCCATCGCGAAGAGCGCCGCGGTCAGAGGTGTGCCGAATAATGCGGAGAACAGCCCGCTCATGCCGCACATCACTGCGATATGCATATCCTTCTCGTCGAGCTTGACCACCGTGCCGATAAAGCTGCCCAAGGTCCCTCCGAGCTGGAGCGCCGCGCCCTCTCGTCCGGCGGAGCCGCCGAAGAGGTGGGTGATTACGGTGGAGATGAAGATCACCGGCGCGAGCAGGATCGGGATCTTTCGGTCCGTTCTGACCGAGTCGATGATCAGGTTGGTATCGGCGACGCCCGAGAGCTTGGTCGCGCGGTAGAGGAACGCAATCATCACGCCGCCCAACGGCAGCAGATAGTATAGAAACGGGTAGCTTCCGCGGATCTTCGTGACATAGTCGATCGCGTAGCGGAACAACGCTCCCACACCTCCGCCGATGATGCCGGTCAGAGAGGCGATCAGGATCCACTTGAGAAACGACAGCGCGTACTGCGAGATCCTTTTGGAGTCGTGTTTGATGATAGACTTATAATCGATCATACGATCCTTCCTTTGAGATTACTGACAGAAGAATTATACATCAAAGGAGCGTTATCTTCAAGAGAATTGTGCAATAATATCATTGAAATAACCGCTTTGTTGTGATATGATATTCACGGAAAATTGAGAAAGGAGCGGCATATGAGAGATTTCTTTAGAAAAGCGGCTGAGTTTATGCAGGGTCGTTACGGAAACGACAAGCTGAACAACTTTATCCTGATCATAGCCGGTGTCCTGTATCTTATTAATTTGTTCGTCAGAAGCCCGATCCTGATTATTGTGGTGCTTCTGCTGCTCGCGCTGGTTGTGTTTCGCGTTCTTTCCACCAACATCACCAAAAGGCTCTACGAGAACCGCCGCTTCGAGGCGATCTACAAGGCGGTCTTCGACTTCTTCAAGCGCCAGTATATGAAGATCAGGGATATCCGCACCCACCGCTATGTCCGCTGCCCGTACTGCAAGGCGCAGTTAAGGCTCAAGAAGCGGACAGGTATCCAGCACATCAGCTGTCCGCGCTGCGGCAAGGACTTCAAAAAGAACATTTTGTTCTGAGCTATATTGGTAGTGAAGAGTGAAGAGCTAAGAGCTAAGAACGGCGGTTTCTCGCTGCGCTCGGACAACCCTATTGTAGGGAACGGTATTGACCGTTCCGAAAGTTTTCTATAATATCATAGTTTCTGCGGTGCGGAGCCCTCTGACCGCTCCCTACAACCGAGAACTGACAACTATCTTGATAGAAAGGAGAGAGAAGAATGGTATTTTCATCACTGCTGTTTTTGTTTATGTATCTGCCGGTAGTGCTGGTGATCTACTACATCACGCCGCGAAAATGGCGCAATCTCTTCCTTTTTATCGCGAACTTAGTCTTTTACGGCTGGGGTGAGCCGGTCTATGTGGTGCTGATGATCTTCTCCACCATCGTCGACTACACCTGCGGCTATTTTATCAACAAATACCGCCATGTAAACGATAAGAAGGCGAAGCGGTTTTTGGTCACCTCCGTGGTGATCAACCTCTCGCTTTTAGGCTTTTTCAAATACGCGGGATTCCTCACGGATACGCTCAACTACCTGCCGTTCCTCAACATCCCGTCGTTAAAGGTTCCGCTGCCGATCGGTATCAGCTTCTACACCTTCCAGACGATGTCATACTCGATCGATGTCTACAGGGGTGACGCGCCGGTGCAGAAGAACATCATCACCTTCGGCACCTATGTCTCGCTCTTCCCGCAGCTGATCGCGGGTCCCATTGTCCGCTACAAGGATGTTGCCTATCAGCTCGATCACCGCAGAGAGACCTTAGACGACTTTACGAAGGGCGTCATGCTCTTCTGCGTGGGTCTTGCGAAGAAGGTATTGATCGCGAATCAGATGGGTTCTCTGTGGGATGCGATGAGAGAGACCGGAGAAGCAAACGGCGTTATCGGCGCGTGGGTGGGCATCATCGCCTACACCTTTCAGATCTACTTCGACTTCTCGGGATACTCCGATATGGCGTGCGGCCTCGGCAATATGCTCGGGTTCGAATTCCTCAAAAACTTCAACTATCCCTACATCTCGAAGAGTATCACCGAGTTCTGGAGAAGATGGCACATCTCGCTTGGTACATGGTTTCGGGAGTATGTCTACATCCCCTTGGGCGGCAATCGAAAAGGGGTAGCAAGACAGATCTTAAACCTCTTTATCGTGTGGTTTCTGACCGGCTTCTGGCACGGCGCGGACTTCAACTTCATCTTCTGGGGACTGTACTTCGGGCTGTTGCTTGTGATCGAGAAGTTCGTGCTCAAGAAGTGGCTCGACAAAGCGCCCGCGGTCGTATCGCACATCTACTCTTTGTTCTTCATCATCTTGGGATGGGTGCTGTTTTACTTCTCGAACCTTACGGAGCTGTGGGACTATCTCGTCTCGATGTTCAACTTCTCCGAAGGCGCGATGGGAGGCTCCGCT
>CAJOII010000026.1 GCA_905234535.1 uncultured Ruminococcus sp. | reverse complement strand
TCCGTTCCGCTACGCTCCACTTCGTTCATAAATTTTGCAGTCTTTCAACACACTAACTTTTTATTAACTTCGTTTGTCCTGTTTTCTTGACAGGTTCAGATAAGTGATAGATGATAAATGATAAGTGAAGGTTACTCGCTTCGCTCGGACATTTTGTATACGGTAGGGAAGGGACTCAGAGCTCCAAAGTGTGCTGCTATATCGATCCTGCATCTTTACGGAGTGGTCAAGACCACTCCCTACACCTGACAACTGCGCACTGAAAACTGACAACCGATCTGCTCACCCCTCCGCCTTCAGGCCGGACAGGAACAGCGGCATAACGGTCTGCGAATATTCTGATAAAGAATATTCGCCGCCGTGGAGACACCAGTCGTACAAGAGCGCCCGCTCGCACAAGGCGTAGAGCCTGACGATCTCGGCGGAGGACTTCTCCTTCGTGATCTCGCCGTTCTCCTGTCCGAGCCCAACGATCTTCTTCGTCAGCTTGTAGTACTGGCGGGCGTGGTCGATCAGCTCGCGCTCGCCCTTCCTTGATAGCTGCTGGGCATAGAATCGTGAGAGGAGCTCGATGTCGATATTGTTCTCGATCATCAGAAAGAGCTCTTTCGTCAGGTAGAAGAGCGCTGAGAGGTATCCTTTCGAGTAGTCGAGGGTGGGCTCAAGCTCGATATATTTTTCGTCGAAGAGGTACGAGAGCGAGCCTAAGAGCGCTTCTTTCGAGTCGAAATAGTGGTAGAAGGAGCCTTTTGAGGTAGCGGAGAGCTCCACGATCTCGTCGACGGTCGTCTTGTCAAAGCCCTGTTCATAGAAGAGCTTCCACGCCGCGGAGACGATGCGGCTCTTGGTATTATTTGACGACTTCTTCATAGGCGTACTTTCTGTTTGCGGCCTCCGCCATCGAGAGGAAGAGGATCATCGCGGGGGTGGAGATGGGCTGATAGATGTTGACCGTCGCCTGTGCGCAGTAGCAGATCACCGCGCTGATGAACACGAGCGTGATCGGATCTTTGAACGAGGTCTTGATCGCGCGGACGATGACCGAGATGATCAGCGTCAGATATGCCGCGATCCCCAGGATCCCCTGTGTCACGAGGTAGTTTAAGTATTCGTTGTGGATACAGTCAGTGGAAGAGTCGCCGAACTTGAGCAGTTCCTCAAAGTGCGGCTCAAAGACAAAGTAGAAGGTATCGGGTCCCGAGCCGAAGAGCTTGTGGACGATATCGAAGGAAGCGAAATCCTTCATCCCGTTGATCCACATAAATCCGCGGTGAGTGCCCCATTTCTCGTTGAAGCGGAGCAGCTTGCTCCAGATCCCGAGATCTCGCTCGGTGTCGATCAGCGAAAAGTATAGGAAGAGCCCCGCCACCGAACAGAACAACAGAACGAGCACCGCGATGAAGGTGACCGTCATGAACCGCGGGCTGTAGATCGGCTCGAGCTGACGCTTGAACACCGTCATCACGATGAAGACAAGAAGGAAGAAGATCGCCGGGATCACCATCACGGGATCGAACAGCAGGAACTTCGGGATCGTCTCGAACTTCTTGGAGTGATCGTTCATCATCAGCGAGAACAGCCGCAGTATTTTTCCTGAGGAGAATAATATTCCCAGAGCGAACATATAGTTTCTGAACCTATCGTAGTCTCTCGAGCAGAAGATCAGCATGAAGAGGATCACGGCGCCGAGGCCTAAGTAGCCCGAGTTCGAGTCCGCGCAGATCAGCCCCGCGTAGGCGATGCCGACGGAGACGCCTGAGAGGATCTTCATATAGCGCTTTTTCGTGAGCACGAACATCATCACCGCGATCGGCAGAAAGACGCAGATGAACGATGCAATCATATTCTTGTTGCCGATCGTCGAGCCGAAGTCCTCGGCGACTCTTTCGGAGTAGCCGTTCAGGATCCCGAGCGGGTCGATATAATAGAAGTTGAGCACCGCGAGCAGCGAGACAAAGGACGAGAAGACAAGATACGCCGCGATGACATATTCCTTGAAGATATAGAGGCGTGTGACGATGAAGTAGGCGGAAAGATACAGAGCGAGCAGCACCAGCCCGTTGTTTCTGCCTACGCCCGCGATGATCGTGTCCTCAAAGTGATCGGAGAGAAACGCCGAGATGACCGCAAAGACAAAGAAGCCCAGCATCGCGATATCCGGCGCCGTCAGCGGGACAAAACCTTCGTTTTTGAGAGACAGTTCTTTCTGTTCTTTGGATCTCAGGAGCGTTGCCGCGGTGACCGCGAGCGTCAGTACACCCGTGAGAATGACAAAAAGCCAGAACTTATCCGTTCTCGCGTGTCCGTAGCTGTTCGTCAGAAAGAGCGGAAAGAAGGTGAACATCACTAAAAGATAGTAGTTGACGAGCGAGTTCCTCACCTGATATGCAGGTCTTTTCTTTTCTGTATCTGCCATATATCCAGCCTCATTTCGAAGAGAAAAACAAAATCAATACCGTTATTGTATCTCAAAATGATTTTGCTGTCAACCGTCCCCGCGGTATTGACAAGACGAGGATTCTCTGATAATATAACAGGTGTTATATTGATACGGAAAGGAGAATTCTATGCCGTCACCTGTCAGGATCACGCGGGAGGATCTGATCGAAGCGGGCGTCTCTCTGATCAGAGAGGAGTCACGCGCGGCTTTTTCTGCGCGTAATATCGCGAAGCGCCTGTCCTGTTCCACCCAGCCGATCTTCTCGAACTTCTCATCGATGGAAGAGTTTGAACAAGCGGTCGTGGATCGGGTATTCGAGATCTATTGGAAGAGGACGAGCGAGAGCCTTCTTCGCACAGACATCCCGCCCTACAAGGCGTCGGGTATCGCGTATATCGACTTTGCGATCGAAGAGCCGAACCTCTTCTCGCTGCTCTTCATGCGCGACAGAAAGAGTACCGATGAGGCGGAGGAGAGAGAGATCGGGTCGATCATCGAGATCATCATGAAGAATGTCGGGATCAGCCGTGAAGAGGCGCTCCTCTTCCACGGGGAGATGTGGGTATTCACCCACGGCATCGCCGCGATGGCTGCCACCGGCTATCTCAGATGGAGCCGCGAGATCATCAGCCTGATGCTCACCGACAATTATAACGGACTTGTGCATGTATTCAGAGAAAGGAGTCAGAACCATGCCGATGATAGAACTCAAGTCACTGACAAAAAAGTATAAAGACATCACAGCGGTAGACGCCCTGACGCTCTCGATCGAGAAGGGAGAGCTGTTCGGGCTCTTAGGCGTCAACGGCGCCGGCAAGACCACCACCATCAAGATGCTCTCTACCCTCACATCTCCCACCGCGGGAGATGCCCTGATCGACGGCAAGTCGGTCATCAAGGAGCCTTCAAAGGTCAAGGAGATGATCGCCATCTCCCCGCAGGAAACCGCGGTCGCCGAGAACCTTACGGTAGAGGAGAACCTCTCCATGATGGCGGGGATCTTCTCGATCAAAGGAGAGAAGGCGAAGGAGAAGGTGGATGACCTGATCGCGCGCTTCTCTTTAGAGAGCGTGCGTAAAAAACGCGCAAAGAAGCTCTCCGGCGGCTACAAGCGGCGCCTCTCGATCGCGATGGCGCTGATCTCATCGCCGAAGGTGCTCTTCTTAGACGAGCCGACCTTGGGGCTCGATGTCATCGCGCGTGCCGAGATGTGGGATGTGATCCGCTCCATTAAGCGTGATCTCACCATCATCCTGACCACCCACTATCTCGAAGAAGCCGAGGAGATGTGCGACCGCTTGGCGGTGATGAAGAACGGCAGGCTGATCACCGTCGGCACCGCCGAAAGCATCAAGAAAGAAACAGGCGAAGACGACTTTGAGAAAGCCTTCATCAATTTGATCAAGGAGGGAACAAAATGAGAACCTTCACATTCCTCAGAAGGACCGCGAAGGAGATCTTATTAGACCCCTTGACCGTGCTGATGGGGCTCGGGTTCCCGCTGGTCGTGCTTCTGCTGCTCACGGCGATCCAGCGCAATATCCCCGTCAAAATGTTCGAGCTCATTGAGCTCACCCCCGGCATCTCGGTGTTCGGGCTGTCGTTTATCACGCTGTTCTCGGCGCTTCTCGTCTCGAAGGATAGGACCACCTCATTCTTACAGCGGCTCTTCACCACGCCGCTGACCGCCTCTGACTATATCTTAGGCTACACCCTGCCCTTGATCCCCATCAGCCTGCTCCAGTCCGCTGTCTGCTATCTGGCGGCGGTGATCCTCGGGCTTGAGATCACGGTCGGCATCATATGGGCGCTTTTGTCGGTGATCGTGATCTCTCTCTTCTTTATCGCGCTTGGGCTGTTCTTCGGTTCGATCCTGACCGACAAGCAGGTCGGCGGGCTCTGCGGCGCCTTGGTGACCAACCTCACCGCGTGGCTCTCGGGAACATGGTTCGATGTCTCAATGGTCGGCGGCTGGTTTGAGACGATCGCGAACATCCTGCCCTTCATCCACTGTGTCGAGCTTCAGCGCGCGCTGCTCAAGAGCGACTTTGACGGGATCTTCCCGCACCTGTGGTTCGTGCTCGGCTACGCCGCTTTATTCATGATCGCCGCGGTTATCGTCTTCACGAGGAAGATGAAGTCGGACTGAGGATGATTAATAAAAATAATGAATAATTAATAATGAATAATTAATAGCGATGGATACTCGCTTTGCTCAAACAATTATTCTCTATCACAATAAGCCTTCCGCGTCAAACGGAAGGCTTCAGTTATTTGCTGACAATTCTATTTGTCAGTAATCCTCTTATGTATCAGTCGGGTCGCGTTGATGACGCACAGTACGCACACGCCGGTATCGGCGAATACCGCGAGCCACATTGGCGCGAGCCCTAATGCCGCGAGGACGATGATGACGAGCTTGACGGCAAGCGAGAAGATGATGTTCGCCTTGACGGTATTCATCGTTGAGCGGCAGATCCCGACCGCCGCGGGCAGAGGGGAGAGGGTCTTGGAGGAGAGCACCATATCGGCGGATTCGATCGCGGCGTCAGAGCCGAGCCCCATTGCGATGCCGACATCCGCGCGCGTGAGCACCGGCGCGTCGTTGATGCCGTCGCCGACAAAGGCGCAGGATCCGTGCCGTCTTATGAAGTCCTCGGTCCTCTGCACCTTATCCGCGGGCAGAAGCTCAGAGTAGCATTCGTCGATCGGGAGGGTCTCAGACACCGCCTCGGCGTTCTGCCGCTTGTCGCCTGTGAGCAGATAGAGATGAGGGATCCCGAGTGATCTGAGCTTCGTCAGTACCCCTTCCGCCTCCGGGCGGATGTTCTCTTTGAGCAGGATCCTGCCGATGAGAACATTGTTCCTTCTGACCTCGACGCCGTTTCCCCGCTGCGGCTTTGTACAGGAGACCGTCTCGCCGTGATATACAGCGCTGACGCCCTGACCGGAGATCTCCGAGTAATCAGATAATTCTAAATAAGAAATATTCTTCATCGCCGCGTGATCGCAGATCGCCTTCGCGATTGGGTGAGCGGACTTCTTCTCCGCTGAGGCGGCGAGCTGTAATATTTCTTTTTCAGAATAATTACCCTCAGCGATAATTTCTTTTATAGAAATATGATTATCTGTCAGCGTGCCTGTCTTGTCAAAGGCGAAGCACCGGATCTTCGAGAGGGTCTCGACAAACCTGCCGCCCTTGATCAGCACGCCGTGCTTCGACGCTGCGCCGATGCCCGCAAAGTACGACAGCGGCACCGAGATGACGATTGAGCACGGGCACGACGCGACCAGACAGGTCAGCGCCCGCTTGATCCACAGCGCCCAGTCGCCGGTAAAGAGCGAGGGGATCACCGCGATCAAAAGCGCGATGACAATCACCGCGGGGGTGTAGACGCGGGCGAATTTGGTGATCAGCTTCTCGCTCTCGCCCTTATTCTTCGCGGAGTCCTCCACGAGCTTGATGATCCTGCTCGCGGCGGAGTCGGAGTAGGCTTTGGTGGTTCTGATGCGGATGGTGCGATCATGGTTGAGCATACCGCTCAAGAGCTCTGTGCCCTCTTTCGCGTAGAGAGGAGCGGATTCTCCCGTCAGCGACGAGGTGTCGAGAGTGGTCTCGCCTTTGATAACGACGCCGTCGATCGGCACGCGGGTGTGGGGCGCGATCTCGATGATCGAGCCTTTCTCTACCTCTTCCGCGAGCGTCTCTCTGAATCCGTGTTCTGTCATCAGCATCGCGGTATCGGGGCGGATGTCGGCGAGCTTTCGGATATCTCTGCGGGATTTCTCTACCGCCTTGTCCTCTAAGATCTCACCGATGCCGAAGAGCACCGTGACCGCTGCCGCTTCGACAAAGTCGCCCAGGATCATCGCGGCAGTCACCGCGACCGTCATCAGGGTGGTTTCGTCGATCCTGAGCTTGATCACCGAGCGGATCCCCTCATAGACGATATCGTATCCCGAGAGGATCGCCGAGACGACGGCGAGGATCGATGAGAGCAGCCGGAGCTCTGTGAACAGATGCAGTATAAATGCCGCTAAGAACAGCGCCGCTGAGACGATCAGCAGGACGATCTTCACCCGCTCGCCCTTGTGATGATGCTTATGATGGTGCTCGTGGCTGTGCTCGTGAGCGTCGATTACGGTCACACCGTCCTCGATGCTGTCGACGATCTGCTGGACATCTTCTTTTATATTTCTTTTATCGCATTTTATGGACAGTGCTTTGGTCGCGAAGGAGAAGCGCACCTCGCTGAACACGGGGGTGTTCGTGAGCTTTTCTTCGATCTTTGCCGCACAGTGAGCGCAGTTAAGCCCGTCTAAGATAAATTCGTGTGTCATAGTGTAACTCCGTTTTATAATGAGAAATATTTGAGTGAAGAGCTAAGAGAGAAGAACGCCGGTTACTCGCTTCGCTCAAACAATATGTTTAGTTGTCAGTTCACAGTTCCCGGTTGTCATCCTGAGCGAGGCGAAGGATCTTAAAGATCCCTCACTGCGTTCGGGATGACAAGGGGAACGCCTTGCAAATTCGGGTGCGGGTGTCCCGCCCTTCGTTCTTAGTTCTTAGCTCTTAACTCTTAGATCTTAACTACTCCAAGATATGCTCAAGCCCCATCTCAAAGATCATCTTGATGTGTTCATCCTCTAAGGAATAGTAGCTCTGCTTACCGTCTCTGCGCACCTTGACGAGGTTCTCCTGCCGCAGTACTCTGAGCTGGTGAGAGACGGTGGACTGTTCCATCCCGACGATATCGGCGATACAGCAGACATTGAGCTCTCTCTCGAACAGCGCGCACATGATGCGGATGCGGGTGGAGTCGCCGAACACCTTGAAGAAGTCCGCAAGCTCAAAGAGCGTGTCGGCGTCGGGCATATCGGAGCGGATCTTCTCTACCAGTTCTTTATGCTGATCGTGTAACATTAGTGCCTCCGTATATTTTAAATAAATGAACATATGAACAATCATTCATATTTACAATCCTACTATACACCCATCCTATACTCCTGTCAAGGTGTTTTGTGAAAATATTCACATTTTCTTTCTTGATTCACAATGAGAGTAGGGCTATAATAGGCATAGAGACGAGGTGGACAAGGATGAAAACTGATTTTGCGGTGATATTTGATATGGACGGCGTGCTGTTTGACTCTGAGAGCGTGTACATCCGCGGGTATATCAAATACGCGTCCGAATACGCTGATATCGAGGAGACCTGCATGGCGTGCATCGGCGCGAACGGCAGAAGGACCAAGGAGATCTTTCTCGAGAAATACGGCGATGAGTTCCCCTTTGACAGCTATTATCAGAAGGTCAAGGCGTATGTGAGATCTCATCCGATCCCGCTCAAAGACGGCGCGGTCGAGATCCTCAAATTTCTAAAAGAGAAAAATATTCCGCTCGCCCTCGCGTCTTCCACCTCCACCGAGAGCGTGATGAAGATGCTCCGTGATGCGGATCTTCTGAAGTTTTTTGACAAGGTCATCTGCGGGGATATGGTCTCTCACTCAAAGCCTCACCCTGAGATATTCCTGAGAGCGGGCGAGGAGCTCGGATACGCACCTGATCACTGCTATGTGATTGAGGATTCCTATAACGGTATCCGCGCAGCATATAACGCCGCGATGATCCCTGTGATGGTGCCGGATGTGCTCCATCCTGACGAGGAGATCCGAGAGAAGCTCAGGTATCTTTTTCCGGATCTGTCTGCCGCAGAGTCGTTCTTCCGCGGCATGATCGAAGAATAGCGAAGCAGCTGTCGGTTTGCGGTTCTCGGTCGAGGACTTACCGAAAATTGCGCGCCGAAGGCACGATTTTCTTGGCAGATAAATTTATCACAGGAGAATATATATGGATTTCACAGAAAAATACCTCCCGCGGTTTCGCGAGAGCGACGCCGACGGACTGGTCGGCGTAAAAGGATATGTCAACTACTTCCAGGATATCGCCTCGGGCTTCTTCCACTCGATCGGCAAGGGCAACGACACCCTGCCGTATCAGTACGGCGTCGCGTGGGTGTACTCAAAGTACAAGCTCAAGATCTACGAGAAGACCGACTTCTCCGACGATATCACCCTCACATCGTGGGTCTCGAAGTGCGACACCATCCGCGTGTGGCAGGAGATGGAGATCAGAAGGGGAGATACGCTCCTCTGTGAGGGCAGGCTTGAGAGCTGTATCGTCAATCTTTCTGAGAAGAAGATCATCAAGACCGCCTTCATCGACCTGCCGGAGGATATCGAGGATCCGTGCCTGACGGCGGTGGAACGCTTCTCCCGCAGGATGAAGTTTTCGCCGGATGCTCAGTACCGCTATACCCACACCGTGCGCTACACCGATCTCGACAACAATCATCACATGAACAACCTCAGATATGTGAATATGTTTTTGAACGCGTTCTCTCCCGACTTCTTCGAGGAGAACACCGTCACGGACTTCGAGATCCAGTATATCTCTCAGGCATACTTCGGCGACGAGCTCGGGATCTTCTCAGAGCAGAATGGCGACACCGTCACCCTCTACGCGAAGAACGCAGACGACGAGCTGATCTCCTGCTGTGTGATCAAAACCGAGAAGAAAAATAAATGATAAATGATAGATGATAAGTGAAGGTTGCTCGCTTCGCTCGGACATTTTTTGTAGAAAAACGCAATGACAAATGGAACGCCATACAAATTCGGGTGAGGGTGGAATCCTCCCGATAATTCCTATCTCCACATTCCAAATTCCTCATTAAAATCAGGTGAGGGTGAAACCCTCCCACCGTTTATCATTCATCATCTATCATTTATCATTACAGTTCAGGTGAGGACAGCGTCCTCCCACAACGGTTTCATGGTTTCATGATTTCACTTTTCACATTAAAAAAAGGCTTTCGGAAAACCGAAAGCCTTTTGTTATATTCATATTCTGTTATACTCGGGCTTGCGAGCCTCGGACGCTTCTTACAACCAATGCAGCGTATCCTCGTAGACATTGATGTAGTCCTGAGCGGAACGCTCCCAGGAGTTGTCAGACATCATCGCTCTCCACATCAGCTGGTGCCAGCCCTGATCGTCATAGATACCCGCGAGGGCTCTCTTGACTGCGTTGCACATATCAGCGATGTCATAGTTGCGGAAGGTAAAGCCGTTGCCGTAGTTATCAGCGGAGTCAAAGACCGAGTCTTTTAAGCCGCCGACCTCTCTGACGACCGGAATGGTGCCGTAACGGAGGGCGATCATCTGAGAAAGACCGCAGGGCTCCTGCTTCGACGGCATCAGGAAGATGTCCGCGCCGGAGTAGATCTTTCTCGCGAGCTCAGGCACAAAGCCGTGGCAGGTGCAAACGCGCCCCGGATAGAACCACTGCATATCTCTGAAGAAGTTCTCATATTCTTCATCGCCGGAGCCTAAGATGACGAACTGCATCTTGTGGTTGTTGAGAAGATCCGGCAGACCGCCTCTGACCAGATCGAGACCCTTATGAGCGACCATGCGGGTGACCATCGCGACGATCGGGGTATCCCAGCTCTGCTCAAGACCCAGGCGCTCCTGCAGGCGTCTCTTACACTCGCCCTTACCGCGCATATCTTCTTTGGTGTAGTTGCAGTAGAGCTGATAGTCGGTCGCGGGATCGTAGGATGCCTGATCGATACCGTTTAAGATACCGCAGAGCTTGTAGTGGTTGTTGATCAGCGCGTGGTGCAGACCGTGGCTGTACCACGGATCCTTGATCTCCATCGCGTAGGTGGGGGAGACGGTGGTGACGCGGGTGGAGCAGAAGATCGCGCCCTTCATCATGTTGAGCTTGCCGTCCATCTCGAGGATTTTGGTCTCTGTCGGGGGGATACCGACGCACTCGGTGTTGACCTCCCAGCCGTACTTGCCCTGATACTGGATGTTGTGGATCGTAAATACCGACTTGATGTTGTAGTACCACGGGTTCTTAGAGTAGAAGAGGTAGTAGTACACCGGCACCAGCGCTGTCTGCCAATCGTTGGTGTGGATGATGTCCGGATGGAAGTCGATGTAGGGCAGCATCTCTAAGATCGCTCTAGAGAAGAACGCGTATCTCTCGGCGTCATCATAGAAGCCGTAGAGCTTGTCGCGCTTGAAGTAGTACTCGTTGTCGATGAAGTAGTAGGTGCAGTCGTTCCATCTTGCCCAGAACAGACCGCAGTACTGATGGCGCCAAGCCACCGGAACGGTGAAGTTGGTGATGAAGTTCATCTGATTTTTCAGATCCTGCGGGATCGTGCCGTACAGCGGGATGACGATTCTGCAGTCCTGACCTTTGCGGCATAACGCGTGGGGAAGAGAGCCCGCGACATCCGCAAGTCCGCCGGAGCCTGCAAAGGGGTTCGCCTCGCTGGCGCAGTAAAGAATTTTCATAAGTGCCTCCGTTTTATAATGATAAATGATTGATGATAAATTTTATTGCAGAGCGCGGAGTGTTCAAGATCACTCCCTGCAACTGTCATCTGTTATACGATCGACTTCTTCGCGATATACATCGGATAGTAGGGGCTGCCCTGCAGCGAGCTGCCGCGGCTGACCTTGACATCTTTATCGATGACGGTATAGGAGAGGGTCACGCCGTCTGAGATCACGCTGTCCTGCATCACGATGCAGTTCTTGACAGTCGCGCCCTTGCCGATATGCACGCCCTTACTGATGATGGAGTTCTCGACGGTGCCGTCGATCACACATCCCTGCGCGATCAGAGAGCCTCTGACATCGCTCTCGAGACCGTACTTCGAGGGAACATCGTCTCTGACCTTGGTGTAGATCGGTCTCTTGTAGTCGAAGAGACGGTAGCGGGTGTCTCTGTCCATCAGCTTCATGTTCGCGTCAAAATACTCCTTGACAGAGCCGATGATCTCGCAGTAGCCCTTAAGTTCATAGCCGTAGAGGCTGTATCTCTGAAGAGCGGGCTGCAGCACATCTCTGACGAAGCTGTACTTCGACTCGCTCATCGCCTGACGCACAAGACCCATCAGCACCGCCTTCTTGATCAGGATCGCGCCGACATTGAGATTACATTCCTCGTCGCTGACGGGGGTCGCCATGATCTTCTGCACCTTGCCCTCAGCGTCGAGATCGAGGATGCAGCGGAAGTCGTCTGTCAGGACGCTGACCGCCTTTCTGACATAGATGAAGGTGATGTCCGCGCTCTTTTTCTCAGCGAACTCGAGCACCTTGCTGTAATCCATATTATAGACGCAGTCCGAGGGGGAGATCAGCACATATTCTTCGTCGCCGTGCTCGATATAGCCGTGCAGGTTGAAGAGGGTCTCAACGATGGTCGAGAAGCTGTGCTCGCCGTAGGGGGGCAGGATCGAGAGTCCGGAGCGTCTGCGCGCGAGATCCCACGCGGAGCCCGAGCCGACATGATCCATCAGAGACTGGAAGTTCTTCTTCGTGACGATGCCGACATTGTTGATGCCGGAGTTCGACATATTCGAGAGCGGGAAGTCGATCAGCCGGTACTTGCCGCCGAAGGGCACCGAAGCGGTGGTGCGGTAGGCGGTGAGCTCGGGCAGGTTCTTCTCGTTCGTATTCGCGAATATCAGTCCTAATACTTTGTTAGAGCCCATTATTCCACCTCCACATCTTTATCGATCATGGCCTTGGGCGGGATGACCGCGCCCTCGCCGATCTTGAGTCCGTCGCCGATGACGGTGATCCCCCAGTCGTCGCGGTTCTCTACCTCGGTGGGGTTCGCGCCGATCTTCGCGTTTCTGCCGATGACGGTGTTCTCGCTGATGATGGAGAACTCGACATGCGCGCCGTCTTCGATGATGGTGCCGGGCATGATGATGGAGGAGTTGACCACCGCTCCCTCTCCGATCTGTACGCCGGAGAAGATGATGGAGAATTCCAGAGAGCCGTCAACATTGCAGCCGTCGGAGATCATCGAGTTCTGAATGTGCGCGTTGTCTCCCACATGGTGGGGAGGCATCATCGGATTGCGTGAGTAGATGTTCTTTAAGTCTAACTGGAGCTTGGGATCCAAGAGATCCATATTCGCTTCCCATAAAGAGTCGATGGTGCCGACATCCTTCCAGTAGCCCTCAAAGGGATACGCGACCATCTTCTCGCCGGAGTTCAGCATCAGCGGGAGCACATTCTTGCCGAAGTCGTTCGAGGAGCTCTCGTCCGCCGCGTCGTCGATCAGGTACTGTCTGATCTTACTCCATGTGAACACATAGATGCCCATCGAGGCGTTCGTGGACTTCGGATGCTCGGGCTTCTCGTCAAATTCATAGATGGTGCCGTCTTCATAGGTGTTGAGGATACCGAAACGGGATGCCTCTTCAAGCGGTACGTCGATCACCGCGATGGTGCAGGCGGCTTCCTTCTCTTTGTGGAATTTGAGCATATCGGCGTAGTCCATCTTATAGATATGGTCACCCGAGAGCACGACGATGTACTCGGGATCGTATCTGTCGATGAAGCCGATATTCTGATAGATGGCGTTGGCGGTGCCGGAGTACCAGTCGGAGCCCTCCTTGGACTCGTACGGCTGAAGACAGGTCACGCCCGAGTGCAGACCGTCCAGCTCCCACGGCTGACCGTTGCCGATATATTCGTTAAGTTCCAGCGGCTGATACTGTGTCAGAACGCCGACGGCTTCGATTCCGGAGTTGATACAGTTCGACAGCGGAAAGTCGATGATCCTGTACTTGCCTCCGAAGGGAACCGCGGGTTTCGCGATCTTCTTGGTGAGAACACCGAGACGCGAGCCCTGACCGCCTGCGAGCAGCATCGCCACTACTTCTTTTTTAGGTGTCATTTTGTCCTCCGAGTATGTTAGGTTTCTTCCCTGCCCGAAGGTGCTACCCCTCGGGCAGGCGTTTATGTATGATTACTTCTCTTTTTTCTCAGCGGGCTTTTTCTCAGCGGGCTTTTTAGCGGTCGCTTTCTTCTTGACCTCTTCTTTCTTCTTGGCTACCTTCTTCTCGACAGCCTTCTTGGTCTCTTTTGCCTTCTTCTCGACGGCGGCTTTCTTCTCTGTCGCCTTCTTCTCGATGGCTTCTGCCTTCTTCTCGACGGCCTTCTTCGCTTCCTTCGCCTTCTTTTCGACAGCCTTCTTCGCCTTCTCGGCTTCTTCCTCTGCCTTCTTCTTTGCGGCTTCGGCCTCTGCCTTCTTTCTGGCTCTGGTTTCCGCTGCCTTCTTGGCGGCTGCGGCGCGCTTTGCCTTCTTCTTCGCTTCTTCCTCTTCGAGCTTGATCTGAGCGGGGCTCTTCTCCTTCTTGACGCACTTGAGATAGAGAGCGCTCATGGGCGGCAGGTTCAGGCAGATCGACTGTTCAAAGCCGTGCTTCGCTTCGCCGTCGGAGCGGATCTCTGTACCGTTCGTCTTGCCGGTGCCGCCGTAGATCTCGTCGTCGGAGTTGAAGACCTCGGCGTAGACGCCGTAGTCCGGAACACCGATATAGTAGTTTTCTCTGTACATCGGCTGGAAGTTGCAGACGACGATGATGTTGTTGCCCTCTTTATCGATTCTTCTGAACGCGATGACCGACTGCTGATAGTCGTCGTGGTGGATCCAGTTGAAGCCTTCCCATGTGAAGTCTACCTGATACATGCAGGGATTGTCCTTATAGAATTCATTTAAGGCTCTGAAGAAGTCGTTTAATTTCTTATGCTTCTCAAAGCCCAAGAGACCCCACTGCAGCTCTTCGGTGGAGTTCCACTCGTCGAACTGGCCGATCTCGGCGCCCATGAAGGTGAGCTTCTTGCCGGGATGCGCCATCATATAGCTCATGAAGACCCTGACGCCCGCGAACTTCATGTCGTAGTCGCCGGGCATCTTGTTGATGAGCGAGCCCTTGCCGTAGACGACCTCGTCGTGAGAGATCGGCAGCAGGAAGTTCTCGGAGAACGCATAGAGGAAGGAGAAGGTGATACTGTTGTGGTGATACGGTCTCCAGAGGGGATCTAAGGACATATAGGAGAGCATATCGTTCATCCAGCCCATGTTCCACTTGTAGTCAAAGCCCAGACCGCCGTCGGAAACGGGGCGGGAGACCATCGGCCATGAGGTGGATTCTTCCGCGATCATCATAACGGTGGGATGGTGCAGATGCACCGCGGTGTTGAGTCTCTGAATGAACTCTACCGCTTCTAAGTGCTCGTGGCCGCCGTATTTGTTCGCGACCCACTCGCCGTCTCTTCTGTTATAGTCGAGATAGAGCATCGAGGCGACCGCGTCCACACGGATGCCGTCGACATGATACTTGTCGAGCCAGAACATCGCGGAGGAGACGAGGAACGAGATGACCTCGTATCTCGCGTAGTCAAAGACATAGGTGCCCCATTCTTTGTGCTCGCCCTTTCTTGAATCCTCATACTCATAGCAGTGGATGCCGTCGAAGCGTCCGAGGCCGTGAGCGTCCTTGGGGAAGTGAGCGGGTACCCAGTCAAGGATGACGCCGATGCCCGCCTGGTGGCAGCGGTCGATGAAGTTCATGAACATCTCGGGGCTGCCGTAGCGGGAGGTGGGAGCGTAGTAGCCGGTTACCTGATAGCCCCATGAGCCGTCGAAGGGATACTCGGTCATCGGCATGAACTCGATGTGGGTGTAGCCCATCTCTTTGACATAGGGGATCAGCTCGTCGCCTAACTTGTCATAGGAGAAGACATTGCCGTCGGCATACTTTCTCCAGGAGCCCGCGTGGACCTCGTAGATGTTGACGGGGCTCTCAAAGTGGTTGTGCTCCATCTTATACTTGTACCACGCTTCGTCATTCCACTGATACTTGTTGTAGTTGTAGATGATGGAGGCGTTGTCGGGGCGGGTCTGGGTATGGAATGCAAAGGGATCGGATTTTAAGATCTTCTCAAACCACGGGGTCTCTACACAGTACTTGTAGATCGCGGTCTCGCCGAGGTTGGGGATCCAGACCTCCCACACGCCGCCTTCGGAGATCTTGTACATGTAGTTCGCCTGCTGATCCCAGCCATTGAAGTCGCCGACAACGGATACGGTCAGCGCGTTCGGCGCCCATACACGGAAAATGGTGCCCTGCACGCCGTCACGCCAGTAGTCGTGAGCGCCTAAAAAATCATAGGCTCTGACGGCGTCGCCGCCGTGAAACAGATCGAGAGGGAATCTTTCGTCATTTAATACATAATTCATAAGCTCGTTCTCCTTTTTGGATAATATGTATAAATATACAAGATTATATTACCAAAATATTTATGGAAATTCAAGTAAAAAACAAAATTCTACTCCAAACTTTTCGTACAATTTTTATAAAAAGTGTCAAATCCATAGTCAATCTATACAACAGAAAAAAATATTTTCGGCGTAATTTCACAAATCTCTGCCGTGAAGAGGATCGGCAAAGTTCACAGCGGTGTAAAAAGGGTGACAAAAATATAATTCTTTTTTCTCATTATTTTATGCCTGTAACTATTGACTTTTTGAATAGAATCGTTTATTATGATATACGGATGAAACTGTGGATTCTTATATTCACAGCTTGTCCGGAGCGGCGCGCCAACCGGGCGCGTGGTTCCTATTCTTTTATTAGACTCTATCAAAGAGCCGTTATTCATAGATATTTGTATCTATTACCATTCATTCCACTTTTGTGTTTTAATACACAACTTCTTTTTTCATGTTCCCGCAGCGGGGACATTTGGTGATATAAAATTGAATATCTGACTGTAACGGCACCGTAAGTTGAGTTTGATTGTCAAAATCAAATCAAGGAGGTGTCAAAATCAAATGGACTTATGGTTAAGTATCGTGCTCATTATCGTGGGTTTGATCGCAGGCGGCGCGGTCGGCGTGTTTGTCGGCAGCGCGTACCGCAAGCGTGTTGCGGAGGCGGAGATCGGCTCAGCTGAGCAGGAGGCTAAGCGGATCGTCGCAGATGCGATGAAGACCGCCGAAGCCAAGAAGAAAGAAGCCATCCTCGAAGGTAAAGATGAGGTTCACCGCCTCAGAAACGAGTCTGAGAAGGAGCTCTCCGACAGAAGAAAAGAGGTTCAGCGTCAGGAACGCAGGATCCAGCAGAAGGAAGAGACCCTGGACAGAAAGCTCGATAATGTCGAGAAGAAGGATGAGCGAGTCAACAAGAAGATGAAAGAAGCCGAGGCCCGACTTGCCGAGGTGGAAACGATCAAGAAAAGTCAGTTTGAGATGCTCGAGAGGATCTCGGGCTACACAGTGGAGCAGGCGAAGGACTACCTGCTCGCGCAGCTTGAAGAAGAGCTCTCTCATGAGAAGTCCGTGAAGATCATGGAGTATGAGCAGCAGCTCAAGGATGAGAGCGAGAAGAAGGCGAGAAACATCATTTCTCTCGCGATCCAGCGCTGCGCCGCCGATCAGGTGGCAGAGGCGACCGTATCGGTCGTTCCGCTCCCGAACGACGAGATGAAGGGCAGGATCATCGGCAGAGAAGGCCGCAACATCCGCGCCATCGAAACCTTGACGGGCGTCGATCTGATCATCGACGATACCCCCGAGGCGATCACCCTCTCGTCCTTCGAGCCGGTGAGAAGAGAGATCGCGCGCGTCTCGCTTGAGAAGCTGATCTCCGACGGCAGGATCCATCCCGCCAGAGTCGAAGAGATGGTCGAGAAGGCGAGAAAAGAGGTCGAAGCCTCGATCAAGCACGCCGGTGAGCAGGCGGTGCTTGAAGCGGGCGTGGGTCACATTCACCCCGAGCTTGTCAAGATCTTAGGCAGGCTCAAATACCGTACCAGCTACGGACAGAATGTGCTCAACCACTCTTTAGAGGTTTGTTATATCTCCGGTATGATCGCAAGCGAGCTCGGGCTCGATCCCGCTACCGCGAAGCGAGCGGGTCTTCTGCATGATATCGGCAAGGCGCTTGATCATGAGATCGAGGGCAGCCATGTTGAGATCGGCGTAGACATCGCAAAGAAGTACAAGGAGAGCGAAGCCGTGATCCACGCGATCCACGCGCACCACGGCGATATCGAAGCGAAGACGGTCGTCGCCTGCATCGTTCAGGCAGCCGACGCGATCTCCGCGGCGCGTCCCGGCGCGAGAAGAGAGAACCTCGAGAACTACATCAAGAGACTGCAGAAGTTAGAAGAGGTCGCGTCCTCCTTCAAGGGCGTCGAGACCTCCTTCGCGATCCAGGCGGGCCGTGAGATCCGTATCATGGTCAAGCCCGAACAGGTCAAGGACGACTCTATGGCGTCTTTGGCGCGCGATATCTGCAAGAAGATCGAAGAGGATCTTGAGTATCCGGGCCAGATCAAGGTCAACATCATCCGCGAATCCCGCGCTGTCGACTACGCAAAATAACAGCAAAACAAAATCCCTGACGACAGCGTCAGGGATTCTTTTTTTAGTGAAGAGGGTAGAGGTAAGAGTGAAGAGTTGAGGGCGGAGCCCTCCCTCAGTTCTTATCTCTTATTTCTTCACTACTCAAACTCCCACTTCGGGATGTACTCCTTCTTCGCGGAGGAGAGCTCCTGGGCAAAGCCGTCGAGTGAGAGCGCGTACAGGCGGTCGAGCACCTTCTGATACTCTCGCTTAGTGATCCTTCTGTTCAGCTCGGGAAAGGCGCCGATATCGCCAAAGGGGAGATACTGACTCATCAGGCTGACCATCGCCCTGTCTTCGAAGCGCTCCTTGATCAGCTCAAGCGCGCGGATGCTGTTCTTCGTGTGACCGGGCAGCACCAGATGACGGATGATCACGCCTCTTCTGATGAGACCGTCCTCGATGATGTATTCTCCGGTCTGCCGGAGCATCTCCTCGATCGCGCTGAGCGCCGTTTCGGTATAGTCGGGGCATCCCGAGTATTTCATCGCGAGCGAATCGTCGCTGTACTTGAAGTCGGGCAGATAGACATCGACGATCCCGTCGAGGGTTCTCAGCGTCTCGACCTTCTCGTATCCCGAGGTGTTATAGATAATCGGGAGAGAAGGGGTGTAGAGCCTGAACGCATCTAAGATCTGCGGGATGAAGTGGGTCGGCGTGACCAGCTCGATGCTGTGGACGCCCGTCTCTTCAAATTTTTGAAACACCTCTGAGAGCTCATACGGCGTGATCTCTCTGCCGCGGCAGAGTGCGCTGATCTCAAAGTTCTGACAGTAGCAGCACCTCAGCGTACATCCTGAGAAGAAGACGGCTCCCGTGCCGCGCGTTCCGCTGATGAGCGGCTCTTCGTCGTAGTGGGGGGCGATGCGCGCGACCTTCATCGTATTATTCATTTGACAGAAGCCGAGAGTGTGGTCTCTGTCGACGCCGCATTCTCTCGGACACAGATTACATATCATACGATCACCGGATGTATTATAACATATGCTACAAGAAAAAGCGAGCGGGATCGGTGAGAAATTCTTCGATCACCTGATCCGCGTGGACAGGGTCAAGCTCGAGCTCGTTCATCAGATCGATCAGGCGTCTGAGCTTGTCCTCATCACAGCAGATGTCGCGGATGATCCTGTTTTCATCAGGGGAGAGGCGGATCAGGATAGCATAGCTGCTGAAGACCCTCGAGGAACGCTTGTATTCAGTTTCATATATCAAGTCATATATGAGCATAATATTCTCCGATAAGGTGAATTGTTTTCACATCTGGTGAAATATTACCACAACTTATATTTTTTATCAATCGTTTCTACAAGACTGTAACTAAAGATTACAAAAATGCTTTATCTTTGTGGCTTGCATTTTACTTGCATTTGTGAGAAAATCGTGCTATAGTATACATCTGAAAGTCGAAACGCCGTCGGGTGTTCCTGACCGTAATGCCGTTGTCCTATCCCATTCTGATGGTTATACGGTTCTATGAAACGCCCTACAGATCGGGTGAGGGTGGAACCCGACCGCTATTTATCATTTATTATCTATCGTTTTTCATTAAAAATCAGGTGAGGACGGAGGCGTCCCTTCGTTCTTAGCTCTTAGCTCTTTATTCTTCACTATCACAACAGGTATTGCCATGGAAAATATGATTTATGTCGAAAATTTAAGAAAAGAATTCAAGAAGATCATCAAGGAGCCGGGGCTCAAAGGCTCCTTCAAGGCGCTCTTTAAGCCCCACCGCGAGATCGTCACCGCGGTGGACGGGATCTCCTTTGAGGTGAGAAAGGGCGAGATCTTAGGCTTTATCGGGCCGAACGGCGCCGGTAAATCCACTGTCATCAAGATGCTCACCGGGATCCTCACGCCCACCTCGGGCGTCTGCCGCATCAACGGCAAGATCCCTCAGGATGACAGAAAGAACTATGTGCGCGAGATCGGCGTCGTCTTCGGCCAGCGCACCCAGCTGTGGTGGGACTTGGCGCTCAGAGAGACCTACGCGGTCTTGAAGGAGATCTACGAGGTTCCCGATGACCGCTATCATCAGCGCATGGCGTTCTTAAACGAAGTGCTCGAGCTCGACTCGTTTATCACTTCTCCCGTGAGGACCTTGTCTCTCGGTCAGCGGATGCGCGCGGATATCGCCGCGTCGCTTCTGCATTCTCCGAAGGTGCTGTTTTTAGATGAGCCCACCATCGGGCTCGATGTCGTCGTCAAGGAGAACATCCGCTCGGCGATCAGGAAGATCAACGAGGAAGAGGGCACTACCGTCATCCTCACAACCCACGATCTGTCCGATATCGAGCTCTTGTGCGAGCGGATCGTGATGATCGACAAGGGCAGGAAGGTCTTTGACGGCGGGCTCTCGAAGCTCAAAGGTGAGTTTGGCCAGATGCGCACCTTCTCTTTCGAGCTTCAAAACGCCGAGGATATCAGGAAGCTCGGCTATCACGATCACTTCAAGCTATCTGACGACGATCTGTCGCTGAGCGTCAGCGGTAAATCCGTGAGCGTCAAGTTCAACACCGATAAGGTGAAGGTGGAGGATATCATCTCCTACACCCTCTCATCGGTCCATATCAAGGATATGGAGATCAGGGATGTCGAGATCGAAGAGATCATCAAGCGCCTCTATAAGCGGGAGGTGAGCGTATGACGAGAGTGAGAAGGTTCTTTCGCACCTACATACCGTTCTCAAGAGCGGGCGTGCAGGAGCTGATCGCGTATCGGGTGAATTTTCTCTGCTTTCTGATCGGTGAGATCATGTCCGCGTTTATCATGTTCTTCGTGTGGAAAGCGGTCTTTAACAGCACGGGGGAGAAGGCGTTCATGGGATTTACGATGGAGGACATGGTCGTCTATCTGTTCATCAGCTTTCTGACCGGCTACCTGACCTACTCCGACGGCGCGTTCTCCATCGGCGAGGAGATCGTTGACGGCTCGATCGCGATGAGGATGATCAAGCCCTGCTCCTTTGATATGTGCTTTCTCTTTCAGGAGCTCGGCAACCGGCTTATAAGCATCGCGATGATCTTCGTCCCGATTGTTGCCGGGGTAGAAATTTACCGCTATGTGATTACGGGTGTGCTCAGGTTCGACATCCGCTTCTTCCTTTTATATCTTTTGAGCCTTGTTTTCGCGTATCTGATCTCGTTCTACTTCAATGTATGCTACGGTTTCATGGCGTTCTTCTTCAAGAATCTGTGGGGGACGAGCCTGATCAAAGAGACCTTGGTCAGCTTTCTCTCCGGCGCGGTGATCCCGCTCGCGTTTTTGCCGAAGGGACTGGCTCTTGTGCTCAACTTCCTGCCGTTTGCGTCGCTGTCCTATACGCCGGTGATGATCTATATGGGGATGTACTCCGTGTCTCAGATCATCTACAGTCTCCTTTTGCAGCTGTTCTGGCTTATTGTGATGTATCTGCTGTCGAAGCTCGTCTGGCGCAGCGCGGTAAAGCGCCTGAGCGTGCAGGGAGGGTGAGAGTATGCTCAGATATCTGCGACTTCACCGGATCTTCATCAGCCAGTATCTCAAACGCCTGATGGAGTACAAGACCGACTTTCTGCTGGGCGCGATCGGGCTTTTGATCGCGCAGGCGCTTGGGGTGCTGTTTCTCAACATCATCTTCAGCGCGATCCCCGCTTTGGAGGGCTATACCTTTGAAGAGGTGCTCTTCATCTACGGGTTCTCGCTGATCCCGAAATCGCTCGATCACCTGTTCTTTGACAACCTCTGGATGGTGGGCTACTCCATCATCCGCAAGGGCGACTTTGATAAATACCTCACCCGACCCATCAACAGCCTCTACTATGTGATCGTGGAGCGGTTCTGTGTGGACGCGTTCGGCGAGATGCTCACCTGTGTGCTGCTGCTCATCTACTCTGTGCCGAAGCTCAGCCTTCCCTTCTACTGGTACACGATACCGCTGCTGCTCGTCGTGATCGTCTTCGCGACGATGATCTACACCTCGCTCAAGATCATCACCTCGGCGATCTCGTTCTGGACAAAGGCGTCGGGGCACATCACTCATATGCTGTATATGACCAACGACTTCGCAAAGTACCCCGTGACCATCTACAACAAGGCGGTGCAGGCGGTGATTACCTATGTGATCCCGTTCGCGTTCACGGCGTATTTCCCCGCGAGCTACTTTCTGACCGGCAGGGACCCGCTCTTCTGCATCGGCGGCACCGTCGTCGCCGGAACGGCGCTGTTTTTGCTCGCTGTCTTCGTCTGGAACCGCGGTCTGAAGGCGTATGAGTCCGCGGGATCGTAAGGCGGTCTGAAGAGGGAAGCGCCGTGGGAAGGCGCTGTCCGCACCCGAAATCAGTGCAGGGTGCAGAGCGCAAAGCGGCGGTCGGGAGCTCCCTGTAATGACAACAGCAGACATACCCATCGCCCGCTACTCATCGAACAGGCTCTTGTGACGCCTGATATCGGACGAGGGCTCTGTATAGACGCCTGTCCGCGGGTTGTCATACGCGCCCGAGAGTATCTTTCTTGCGTGAACGATAGGTCACAGCCCGTCCACTTGCCCGATCTGCCGGAGAGAAAGTCCGAGCGTCTGACGGTGTCGAACAGATGCTCAAACGAGAGAAAATTCGGCATCGCCTGTATTCTCTCCACCGCGTTCGGATCTACAAAAGAGATATTCTCTGACAAATTCGGACAGAGAGAGTGATAGAGAGAGACGATCTGCTCACAGAGGGCGCCAAAGCCCGGCTGTGAGCGGTTTTCTTTCTCTTGCTGTTTGTTATTTTCTTTGTTTTCTTTTTTCTCTTTCTCTTTGTATTTGTCTTCTTCTTTTTCTTTTTCCTTCTCTTTTTCTTGCCTTGTTTCGGTTGTTTTGTCAGAGGAGAAGCAGAGGTCGACCAAATCGTCGAAGCCCCGTTTGCGGGCGTTGAGGTTGCCGACGGGCGCGCCGCCCTTCCTGCCGTTTTCGCGGTTCGCTTTGAGCCGGTTCTGATAGCGCTCAAAGTCCCGCTTGATCTGGTTCCTCAGAACGATGTAGACGAGCCTGACCATGCCGTCGTCATCGGGCTGTGTGTCTTTCATATCCTGCGCGTAGGAGAGCGCCGCCTTGATCACCCTACCCGCCTGTTCGTCGGAGATCGAGATAGATCTGGAATGCCTTCGGTGTCTTCATCATATCAGTCCTTTCACCTATCCCGTTAAAACTAAAAAAGTTGCATATTTCTATGCAACTTCCGTAAAAATTTTTTCAGTTGATATTGCCTCCCGAGCCTTTAAGCTCTCCCGCAGTTCTCAGCTCATCCGTACATAACAAAAAAGACCCCGAGGAAAGACCTCAGGGTTTTCTTGTTTTGAACTGCTTATACCGCTCTGGTTACCTTACCTGATCGTAAGCAACGGGTGCAAGCGTGTACGCGTTTGGGAGTACCGTCAACAATCGCCTTAACTCTCTGAACATTAGGCTTGAAAGTTCTGTTGGACCGTCTGTGTGAGTGTGAGACCTTGATGCCGAATTTAACATCCTTGCCGCAGAAATCACATTTTGCCATGCTTGTACACCTCCCTTTTTGAGAATAATCGTAATGAAAAATCATACATTAGCTTAGATATCATAACAGAAATTTACAGAAATTGCAATAGTTTTGAGAAAAATTATTTAATATCTTTTTTATCTTGTAATTTTTTTGTAACTGTAGTATAATGTCAAATATATATGTATAAGTGGTAATATCGCTTGTTTTTGACTAAAGGAGAACCCTATGTTATTCAGTTTGATCAGAGGTCAGCTTGATATTTATTCGGCGATCATGGAGATCTTAGCGATTCTGGTGATCGTTTTTCTGGTGCTGCCGTTTCACGAGTGGGCGCACGCGTTCACGGCGCTCAAATTAGGCGATACCTCGGTCAAGTACCGCGGCAGACTGACCCTGAACCCCTTGGCGCATATCGATCCGTTCGGCGCGCTGGCGCTGTTGCTGTTCGGATTCGGCTGGGCGAAGCCGGTGCCGATCGACCCGAGAAACTTCAAGAATCCCAAGGGCGGCATGGCGATCACCGCCTTGATGGGTCCTGTCGCGAATATCGTCGCGGCGTTCGCGGGGGGCGTGATCTACTCGGCGCTGTTGAGGTTCTTTCCTTCGTTTATGATCACGAACGACATCGGCGCGTATATCGGTCTGTTCTTCAGCTTTTATATCAGCGTCAACTGTTCGCTCGCGGTGTTTAACCTGCTGCCGATCCCGCCGCTCGACGGCTCGAAGATCCTGTTCGCGTTTCTGCCGGACAGAGCGGTCATGTGGTTCTATAAGTATCAGCAGTTCATCTCGATCGGGCTGATCGCGCTCCTCTGGCTGGGCGTACTTTCGACGCCGCTGTCCTACCTCAGCGGATATCTCAGGGTGGGCGTGATGTGGCTTGCGAGCCTGCCGTTTGGGCTGTTTTGATCGGGTGAGGGTTCATAGTTGTCAGTTTACAGTTCTATGAAACGCCCTGCTGCTTCAAGTCGCGGCGACTTGCCCTGCAATTTCTATTTCCTCATTTCAATTTCCTCATTAAAAATCAGGTGAGGGCGGAGCCCTCCATAGGTTCTTAGCTCTTATTTCTTCACTAAAAAAAGGAGGTCGTATGATGCCTGAATATGTCGACGCGCAGATCACCATACTGCCTTCCGAGGCGGATGTGCCGTCCGTGACCGTATCGGGACAGGATGAGAAGTTTCAGTATCACTTCGATGTGTTCGACGGACCGCTGGATCTTCTTCTGACCCTGATCGCGAAGAATAAGATCGACATCTATGATATCTCCGTCTCTGCGCTCTTAGAGCAGTATATGGAGCAGATCGAGCGGATGAAGGAAGAGAATATGGACATCGCCTCCGAGTTCTTGGAGATGGCGTCGAGGCTGCTCTATATCAAGTCGGCGGCGCTGCTGCCGAAGTATGAGAACGAGGCGGAGGAGCTCACGAAAGAGCTCAGCGGACAGCTGATTGAATATCAGCTCTGCAGGGAGATCGCGCGGATGCTCACGCCGATGTATGACTTTGATACCTTCACGAAGCTGCCCTCGAAGGTAGACTTCGACCTGACCTATAACCGTATCCACGAGAGCGCGGATATCGCTGCCGCGTATGTCAGCGCGGTCGGAAGAGGCAAGCGGCGTCTGCCGCCCGACCGCTCTCAGTTTGAGGGGATCATCAGCAGGAAGATCGTCTCTGTCTCATCGCGGATCATCCATGTGATGCGCCGTCTCTGGCACGGCAAGACCGTCACCTACTCAGAGCTCTTCATCGCGTCAAAGGGCAGATCGGAGCTGGTCGCGACCTTTTTGGCGGTGTTGGAGCTTGTCAAGGGCAAGCGCGTCAGGATTGAAGGAGACGGAGAGACAGCTACCGTCAGAATGATAGAGGGGGACAGAAGATGACAGAAAAAGAATATCGCTCCGCGATCGAGGCAATACTCTTCTCAGCGGGAGATCCCGTAGATGGGGAGCGCCTCGCAGAGACATTAGAGATCCCCCTGTCCGCTTTGGAAGAACAGATGCGGATCCTGATGGATGAATATGAGAAGGCAGAGCGAGGCGTCACCATCATCAGGCTCAACGCCTCTTATCAGATGGTCTCTGTCAAACGATACGCCCCTTCTGTGCGCAAGGCGATGGACTTGAGGCGAAACATCCCGCTTTCGCAGGCGGCGATGGAGGTGCTTGCGGTGGTCGCGTATAACCAGCCGGTCACGAAGTCCTTTATAGAACAGGTGCGAGGTGTCGACTGCTCGGGCGTCATCGGATCTTTGACCACCAAGGATCTGATCGAGGAGAAGGGGAGACTCGAGCTCCCCGGCAGACCGCTGCTGTACGGCACGACCGAGAATTTTTTAAGATGCTTCTCGCTCTCGTCTTTGGACGAGCTGCCTTCGATCCCCAAGACCGAGGACAGAGATGAAGAGAGAGCCGACCAGCTCTCGATCTTCGACGAAGAGAACAAGAACGACGAAACCGTCACGGCGACTGTCGAAGAGTTAGTAGATATGGCCGCGGCGGAAGATGAGTGAGGAAAGACTTGACAGCCCTCTATATCATCCTCGGCGTGCTGCTGCTGATCTTTCTGATCCTGTTGATACGGGTACAGGTGTTCGCAAAGTATACCGACGCCCTGCGGCTCACCTTAAAGGTGCTGTTCGTAAGGATCCGACTGATCGACCCCGACAAGGAGAAGAAGCCGAAAAAGAAAAAGAAGAAGAAGCCGCAGCCGAAGAAGGATCAAGAACCGAAAAAAGAAGAAAAGAAGAAAGAAGAAAAGAAGGAGAACCTGCTGACCCGCCTCAAGGATAAGAAGGGAGTCACCGGCATCCTCTCGCTCTTGAGCTCCCTTGCTGAGCTTGCGGGCAAGACGATGAAGAACCTCTTCTCTCACATCGTGATCCACAAGCTCGATCTCGGGCTCTCGATCAAGGGTGAGGACGCCGCCTCCACCGCTGTGACCTACGGCAGACTCTGCGCTGTGGTCTATCCTTCTGTCAATATCATCACCGCCGTGACCGATACCAAGGACTATCATGTCACGGTAGAGCCCCTGTTCGATGACAGCAAGGAGACCTCGGTCTACGCCGATGTCCACGCGCATATCCGCGTGATCTGGGTCGTGTGGGAGGCGCTCAAGGCAGCTGTCAAGCTGCTGATCATCAGGATCAAGCTGTAATTTTGTTTGTCAATAACCGATAAGGAGATGTATATATGAGCGATCATCCGATTAACAGTCTGATGGATACCACCATGAAGAAGATCAAGGAGCTGATCGATGTCAACACCATCGTCGGCGATCCGATCACCACCCCCGACGGTACCACCGTGATCCCGGTGTCGAAGGTATCCTACGGCTTCGCGTCGGGCGGCTCCGACCTGCCCACCAAGAAAGAGAACCGCGAGTGCTTCGGCGGCGGCTCGGGCGCCGGTGTGACCATCACGCCCATCGGCTTTCTGAGTATTTCCAAGGGAAATGTCAAGCTCATCCCTGTCGAGAAGTTCGACTCTCCCGTGGATCGCGCGGTATCGATGATCCCCGAAGCGTTTGAGAAGGTATCGTCCTTCATCAAGAGCAAGAAGAATAAGGACGACCTCTCCGATCTCGACTCCGACCTCGGCGACTTCGAGATGTAAGATCGGAATACTGAGGAAAGGCAGCCTGCGACGCATATTTCATCCGTCTCTCTCATATCCATCTACGGGAGGGAAACGGATGAAACGCGCGATATCTGTATGCTGCTGCGCGGCAGTAATGCTCACGCTGTCGCCCTTTTCCGCGAGAGCCGAAGAGGTGAGCGCCTCTGCGAGGGCGTATGTCCTCTACTGTCCGCAGAACGAAGAAATTATTCTTTCAAAGAACAAAGATGAACAGCTTCCGATGGCGTCCACCACCAAGGTGATGACGGCGCTGATCACGCTCGAAGCGGCTGAGAAGGAGAACCGCACCGTTACCTTCACTTCTCAGATGACCGCGGAGGGCAGCTCGATGTATCTCGAAAGAGGCGAGCGGGTCACGCTTGATGATCTGTGCGTCGGGATGCTGATGCAGTCGGGAAACGACGCCGCGAACGCCGCGGCGCTTACTGTTTCAGAGAGCTTTGAGGAATTCTCCGATCTGATGAACAAGAGAGCACAAGAGATCGGGATGAAGCACACCCACTTCGTCACCCCCTCGGGGCTCGATGATGAGGAGCACTATTCCACAGCGTACGATATGGCGCGGCTTCTGAGCGAAGCGATGAAGAATAAGCGCTTTGCTGAAATCTCAAAGAACACCTCGATGACGGTGGACTTCATTGATCCTGAGGACAAACGCGTCACCTACCCGAATCACAACAAGCTCTTAAAGCTCTATGAATCCTGCACCGGCGGCAAGACCGGCTACACGAAGAAGGCGGGCAGGTGTCTCGTGTCCTCCGCCTTCAAAGACGGCGTGGAGCTCGTCTGCGTGACGCTCGACGACCCGGATGACTGGAACGATCACATCCGCCTTTTTGACTATGGCTTCTCTCATCTCTCGGCGCTTACCTTTGAGGATGAAGCGGTTGAGGTGCCGATCGCGGGAGAAGACGAGAAGATCCGCCTGATCCCCGAGGAGAAGACGATCGTATCCTCCCATCCTGCCGGGGACTTCAAGCGGCGGCTGATCGTCCCGGACTTTGTCTTTCTGCCCGTCAAGAAGGGCGAACGGCTCGGAGAGATCATCTATACGGCAGACGGAGAAGAGCCGATCCGTATCGCGCTTCTTTCAAAGCGGGACATCGCCGCGGTACAGAAAAAGAAAACATTATTTGATTACATAAAAGGACTGTTTCAGTGGCACTGATAAGATTACAGAAGATGCTCTCCGAGTGCGGGGTGGCGTCCAGAAGAAAAAGTGAAGATCTGATCCGCATGGGCAAGGTCAAGGTCAACGGCAAGATCGCCTCCATCGGCGACAAGATTGACCCCTATAACGACAAGGTGACCGTCTCGGGCAGAAAGGTGACCTATACCGCGCGTCCGTCGTTTCGCTATATCATGCTCAATAAGCCCCGCGGGGTGCTGACGACCATGAGCGACGAAAGAGGCAGAAGGTGCGTTGCCGATCTCATCAGGGACATCCCCGAGCGGGTCTATCCCGTCGGCAGACTGGACAAGGACTCCGAGGGGCTGCTGCTCTTGACCAACGACGGAGAATTTGCGAATCACCTGATGCACCCGAAGAAGCACATCAACAAGGTCTACCGCGTTTCGGTGCGCCCCGATGTGACGGACGAGCAGGTGGAGAGGCTTTCTTCAGGTGTCGTCATTGACGGCAGGATGACCGCTCCCGCCGGTGTTCGAGTGGTCTCGCGTGATAAGAAAGAGGGCAAGGCGGTCCTCGAGATCGTCATCCACGAGGGCAGGAACCGCCAGATCCGCAAGATGTGCGATGCGGTGGGGCTCTCTGTCTCACGCTTAAAGCGCACCGCGATCGGCGCGGTCAAGCTCGGCGGTCTCAAGCTCGGGATGTACCGCGACCTCTCCGAGCCGGAAGTAAAGAAGCTCTCTCAGGATCCGAATCCGTCGAAGTTTGAAGTCAATTAAAATGATAAATGATGGATGATAAATGATAAATGGCGGGCTTTTTAGCACCGTAGGGAAGGGCCTTGACCCTTCCGAGAGGTTTAAACTTTATCAGGGCTTTCTGTTTAGCGGAACGGTCAAGACCGTTCCCTACAAATTAATACTGACAACTGATCCTATCCTCCGACGAAAGGAGCAACTATGCTGACCGTAAAACCTATTGAAAATAATTCTGAAGAAGAAATTAAAACACTTATCTGCCGGAACGACGAACAAGAGGCGGGATACATCTCGTTTCGTCAGTACGGCTATATCATCGACATCACCGACATCCGCCCGAACCCCGCGGATAATTCCGAGATCAAGGGCGAGGTCTACACGGTGCTCGATACCATCATCCGCGCGATGGGCTCCTACGCGTTGAACCACTCGTGCTTCTATCTTGAGTCAAAAGAGGCGTCGATTTATCCTACGCTCGAGAAACTGCGCTTCTCTTTTTACGACGGCAAGATGAAGAGCAATCTCAGAAGGGTCTTGGGACACTGAACGGCTGTGAAATCGTGATAAATGAAATATGAAATGTTGCGGGCGGGACACCCGCACCCGATCTGCGGGGCGTTTCTGTAAACACCGTAGGGAAGGTTCTCGGAGCTTCGAGAGTTTTCTGCTTGATCAAGGTATCTGCGATGCGGAGCCCTTTGACCGCTCTCTACAACTAAGAACTGACAACTGACAACCGTGAACCATCATCTCCCCGCCATCGGGGAGGTTTTTTCATGAAATCCGTAAAAATTTCTTGTAATTATCTTATCTTTGCGATATAATATACAATGACTAAATTTGGAATTTAGATTTTGGAGGAATGGTTATGAAGAATGAGAAGAAGCTCTCGTCCTATGAGATCCTGGAGCGTTTCTTCGATGAGAACAGCTTTGTCGAGACAGACGCGCTGCTTGATACCTCTTCGGCGGTCGCCGGATGGGGCACTGTCGACGGCGTGACGGTGTTCGCTTTCTCGCAGAATGTCAGCGAGATGGGCGGCGCTGTGAGCAAGAATCAGGCAAAGAAGATCTCGAAGCTCTACCGCGCGGCGCTCAAGACCGGCGCTCCGGTGGTGGGCTTCTATGATTCGATCGGCGCAAAGCTCGATGAGAAGTACGAGATGCTCTCATCCTACGGCGATATCCTGAAGAAAGCATCCACCCTTTCGGGCGTGGTGCCGCAGATCTCCGTGGTCTTGGGCAGCTGTCTGGGCACCTCGGCGCTGATGGCGTCATCGGCTGACTTCGTGATCATGGAGAAAGACGCCGCCCTCTCGGTCGATACCTCGGGCGAGAACGCGTCAAGTGAGTATAATCAGAAGGCGGGCACAGCTTCCTTTGTCTGTGAGACAGAGGAAGAGTGCATCGACCGGGCGAAGGAGCTGCTTTCCTTCCTGCCGTCGAACAACTTGGAACCCGCTCCCGCGTTTGAGCCCTTAGGAGCTTACAGCAGCCCCGAGAAGCTGCCGCAGTATATCGCGGACGAAGACTCGCTTCTGTGTGTATCCAGCGGCTTTGGTGAGAATGTCTGCACCGCGTTCGGCAGGGTAGAGGGCGAGCCTGTTGCGATCGTCCGCACCAAAGGCGGCGTGATCACTGACGATGACTGTGAGAAGATGTACCGCTTCATCCGCTTCGCGGATGCGTTCTCGATCCCCGTGATCACGATCGTCAACGCGAAACGCTTTGAGAGCACCAAGTCCGCGTCCAAGGCAGTCTGTGCGTACGCGGAGGCAACCACGGCGAAGATCAGCGTGATTGAGGGAGAGGCGTCGGGCGCTGTGTATATCGCGCTCTCGTCCGTATCAACAGGCGCCGACGCGGTCTACGCGCTGCCCTCGGCGATCGTCTCACCGGTCGCGCCCAAGGCGGCGGCGTATCTGCTGGAACCCTCTATCTCAGACGCGAGCGTCTCAGATCAAGAGGAGCTATCTGATAAGTTTATCAAAGAGAACCTTTCCTCGGAGAAAGCGGCTCAAGACGGCTATATCGACGATATCGTCGAGAAGGACGCGCTCAGAGCGAAGATCGCTTCAACCCTTTCGATGCTCTCGTCCAAGCGCGTATCCGCCCTTCCCAAAAAGCACACAACCATTCTGTAAAAGGAGAGAAGATAGATGAAAAATTTGAAGATCACCGTCAACGGTGTTACCTATGATGTCCAGGTAGAAGAAGTAGGAGAGAGCGCGTCCGCCGCTCCCGTTCAGGCTCCTGTTCAGGCTCGGGCAGCAGCTCCTAAGAAAGCCTCGCCCGCGGTATCGGGCGGCACACCCGTCGCGGCTCCGATGCCCGGCACCATCTTAGACATCCGCGTTTCAGCGGGACAGTCCGTCAAAGCGGGCGATGTCCTCGTTATCTTGGAAGCGATGAAGATGGAGAACGAGATCAAAGCTCCCTCTGACGGCACCGTTACCTCTGTCGCGGTACAGAAGGGCGAGGGCGTAGACACCGGCGCTACCTTAGTGACCATCGCTTAAGGGAGAGTACTATGAGTAAGAAGATCAAGATCACTGAAACCGCCTTAAGAGACGCGCACCAGTCTCTGATCGCGACCCGTATGACCACCGAGGAGATGCTCCCGATCCTTGACAAGATGGATAAGATCGGTTATTACTCCTTAGAGTGCTGGGGCGGCGCGACCTTTGACAGCTGCTTAAGATTTCTAAACGAAGATCCGTGGCAGCGGCTGCGCGCCATCCGCGATCACTGCAAGAACACAAAGCTCCAGATGCTCTTCCGCGGTCAGAATATGCTCGGATACCGCCACTACGCCGACGATGTCCTCGAGTACTTTGTACAGAGGACCGTTGCGAACGGCATCGACATCATCCGTATTTTTGACGCGCTCAACGATATCAAGAATCTCGCGACTGCCATCAAAGCGGCAAAGAAAGAGGGCGCTCACGCGCAGGTCGCGATCAGCTACACCACCGGACCGGTCTTCACCGACGAGTACTATGTCGAGTATGCCAAACGGATCGCGGACGCGGGCGCTGACTCTATCTGTATCAAGGATATGGCGGCGCTTCTGACCCCTTATCGCACCGAGAAGCTCGTCAAAGCAATCAAGGCTGAGGTCGATCTGCCCTTGCAGCTGCACACTCACTACACCTCAGGGCTTGCTTCGATGTGTCTGTTAAAGGGCGTGGAAGCGGGCGTCGATATGATCGACACTGCGATCTCACCCTTAGCTCTGGGCACCTCTCACGCGCCCACCGAGTCGATGGTCGCCGCGCTGATGGGTACCGAGTACGACACCGGGCTCGATCTCGAAGAATTGAACGAGATCAGAGACTACTTTATGACCCTTCGCGAGAAGTACATTAAATCGGGTCTCTTGGACCCCAAGATGCTCGCTACCGACGCCAAGGCGCTGATCTATCAGGTGCCGGGCGGTATGCTCTCGAACCTCCTCTCCCAGCTCAAGCAGGCGGGCAAGGAGGATAAGCTCGTCGAGGTGCTCGAAGAAGTGCCGCGCGTCAGAAAAGACGCGGGCTATCCGCCGCTGGTCACCCCAACCTCTCAGATCGTCGGCACCCAGGCGGTGTTCAACATCGTCACCGGCGAGCGCTACAAGATGTGCACCAACGAGTTTAAGGATCTCGTCGCGGGCAAGTACGGCACCACTCCGATGCCCATCGATCCCGACTTCAGGAAGTCGATTATCGGCGATATGAAGCCGGTCGACTGCCGTCCCGCGGATCTTCTGGAGCCGGAGCTTGAGAAGCTCAGAGCCGAGATCCCGCAGTATATCGAGCAGGAGGAGGATGTCCTCTCTTACGCCCAGTTCCCGAAGGTAGCGGTGGACTTCTTCGAGAAGCGCCGCGACAGACAGGTCGGCATCAATTCATCCCTTGTCGACAGAGAGAACAAAATCCATCCCGTATAAAGCACAGCGCCCTTCGATATGAGGGGCGCTTTTTTGTGAAGGAGATACTGCCCGCGTCAAAGCCGGCGTAAAAAGGAGACCCTCGGCAGGTCTGTCAAAATTTTGATTGTATTTTGTTTTGTTATGTAGTACAATGTAGAAAAATGTAATATCACAAAGAGGTGATACCCATGAACCAATTTTTGAAATCCAACAGAAACCGCCGCGTACTGGTCGCGGATGACGAAGTTATCAACCGCGAGCTGTTAGAGGCGATCTTATCCTTAAACTATGATGTTGACACCGCCTCGAACGGCGAAGAGGCGATGGAGATGTTGAGAGCCGCTAAAGAGCCGTATTCGCTCCTGCTGCTCGATCTCTTGATGCCGAAGATGAGCGGCTTTGAGGTGCTCGAAGCGGTGAAATCGGATGACAAGCTCAGAGAGATCCCCATCATCGTGATGACCTCGGAGAAGAGCGCCGAGGTCAGAAGCATCAAGCTGGGCGCCGAGGACTTCATCACCAAGCCCTACCGTATGCCGGAAGTGATCTTAGCCAGATGCGAGCGGATCGTCGAGCTCAGTGAGGAGAAGCAGCTGATCCGTTCTATCGAGCGCGACGAGGTCACCAAGTTCTATATTAAGGTATTCTTCTACGCGTATATCCGCCGTCTGCTGTCGTCGGTTGACAGCGATATGGACGCGCTCTCTGTCTCGATCGACGGATTCACAGACGAAGAGAAACTGACCGCGGAAGAGAGAGCTCAGCTTGAGAAGGTCGCGGAGCTGATCGACAGCACGCTTGTGAACGCGAAGGGCATCGCCTGCCGTCTGGAGGATAACACGATTCTGGTGTATCTCAGGCACAACGAAAACTACGGCGAGCCGCTCGGGCGTATCAATGACGCACTGAGACCGATGGATATCCGTATCAAAGCGGGCGTCTGTGAGAAAGTCGACAGAACCCTTCCTCCCGAGAGCTGGTTCGAAAAGGCGAAGACCGCCTGTGAGAGCGGAGCTGGCACAGTGGCGTTTGGATGATCCGCATTGAAACGAAAAGGAGAAGCATGTGATTACGATTGATAAACTCAACAGCTTCGGCGCGGATACCGCCGAAGGCTTAGACAGATGCTTTGGCAACGAGGCTCTCTATCTGAGACTTGTCAATATGATCAGTGACGAAAAAAGCTTTGATAAGCTCAGGACCGCTCTGGACATAAAAGATCTTGATGAGGCGTTTGAAGCCGCCCACGCGCTCAAAGGCGTGCTTGGGAACCTCTCTCTGACCCCGATGTATGAGAAATGCGCAGAGATCACCGAGCTGCTTAGAGCGAGAACACAGACGGACTATACGCCTATGCTGAAGGAGCTTTTTGAGCTCAAAGAGGAATTAGACAGACTTTGCGCTGAATAAATATTGAATCTGTATTCAAGCACTTTTAATTCTTTTCTGTAATTATAATTTCCTGAAACCGACTCCGGAGAGCTGAAAAAAACCTCGGGGTCATTATTTTTTCAAAAAATTTTTTATGCTGTCTAACAGGCTTTTTTTCTATGTTTTCTTTGCAAAGCGAGCCTGCTTTTCGGGATGAAACTCTCCCGCTCAGTCGAAAAAACAGATCAAATGTGTTAGAATGGACTCGATTTTTTTGAAAAAAAACGATCTTTTATTGATGATTATGCAGTCATCACTTCTGTGAGTCCGGCAGGATATCACCGCGATATGATGAGAGAAAAGGGATGATCGCATTTTCTTCTTTTGACAGAGAAGACGGCTTCAAACCCCAAAAGAGACAGAGGATATCGGTTAATTCTATGGGAAAAAGATCTGTTACCATCATTACGACGGTATATAATATCGAGAAATACCTCGATCGCTTCTTCAAGAGCGTCAGGGAGCAGTCATATACGGATTATCAGCTGATGATCGTTGATGACGGCTCAGAGGATAACAGCCTTGCTGTATGCAAAAAATATGCAGAACAGGATAGCAGGATCAGGATCTATGCGTTGAAGCACATCGGTATTTCCGCGGCAAGAAATTTTGCGATGCAGAAGATCGATACGGAGTTTACGGCGTATCTTGACGGCGACGATACATTTGAGAAAGACTATCTCAAGCATCTTGTCGACACACAGAGAAGATACGACGCGGATCTTACGATCTCCAATGTGATCTATGAGAGCGAGGAGGGAGAAGAGCTCAGGCGCTTTGCCCCCTGCGAACAGGCAGTATATACCAAAGAGGCTTTCGGATCGCTGCTGCCTGAGCTTCTGGATCAGGCAAGGCTCAATTTTCTTTACGGCAAGCTGTTTCGCTCAAGCATCCTGAAGGATATCCTTGTCAGTGACGATGTGATGATGGGCTCCGACACCATGATCAACATCCAGTATGTGCTGAAGATCAACTCGATCGCGCTGTATGAAGGCAGCAAGGACTATCCGCCCTATGAGAATGTGGACTATATTGACATGACCGACGATTCTCAGGCGGGCAAGATCCTGGATCTGAAGAA
>CAJOII010000025.1 GCA_905234535.1 uncultured Ruminococcus sp. | reverse complement strand
TACAAGTACTTCTTCGATCTTCCGCAGAAGTACGAGAGCATCCGACCAGTTTTTTTGGAGCCCATGTATTTTGCCGAGGCGATGTACACACTCGCAAACGCCCATGAGCTCTCAGACTCTGTGTTTCGCTACTGCTCCGACGGCGTTACGGTACATACGAGAAAATCACTGACAGAATTTTTGAAAACACGGATTTGATTTCTTGACATTAATATGCGAAAGTACTATAATATCTAACATATGCGAAGACCATAGTTTAATATTGAAAGGAAAGATGAAAGATGGCTAAGCCCGTAATGCTTACTGCCGATGGCTTGAAACAACTCGAGGAAGAACTCGATTTCTTAAAAGGCGAAAAAAGAAAAGAAATTGCCGAGAAGATCAAGATCGCGCGTTCTTACGGCGACTTGTCGGAGAACTCCGAGTATGATGACGCGAAGAACGAGCAGGCAATCTTAGAGGCGAGGATCGTCACGATCGAAGCCACCCTCAAGAACGCTGTCCTGATCGATGAGGAAGCAATCTCCAATGAGCATATCCATGTCGGCTCAAAGGTCAGGCTCGAGAATATCACCATGGGCAAAGAGGTCGAGTACCGCATCGTCGGATCGAACGAGTCAAGCCCCCGCGAGGGCAAGATCTCTGATGAGTCCCCGATCGGTTTGGGACTTCTCGGTCACTCTGTCGGCGACATCGTGGCCATCGAGACTCCCGGCGGCGAGATCAATTTAAAGGTTCTCGATATCTCAAAGTAAGAGAACATTTCTGAGGATTTGGTGAAGAATATGGAACAGGTACAAAACTTAAATGAAATATTACGGCTCAGACGCGAGAAGCTCAAAACTCTTCAGGACGCGGGCAAGGATCCCTTCGTCATCACAAAGTTCGACCAGACCCATCACAGCGTCGAGATCAAAGAGAGCTTTGACGCGTTAGAGGGCAAGGTTGTCTCCGTCGCGGGCAGAATGATGTTCAAGCGCGTGATGGGCAAGGCTTCTTTCTGCAATATCCAGGATCTTCAGGGATCGATCCAGGCGTATGTCGCGCGCGATTCGATCGGCGAGGATCCCTATAAGGATTTCAAGAAATACGATGTCGGCGATATCATCGGCATCACGGGCGAGGTGTTCAAGACCAAGACCGGCGAGATCTCCGTTCACGCGAGCGAGGTCAAGCTGCTCTCAAAGTCGCTTCAGATCCTTCCCGAGAAGTATCACGGTCTCACCGATACCGACACCCGCTATCGCCAGAGGTATACCGATCTGATCATGAACAGCGATGTCAAGGAGACCTTCATCAAGCGCTCCAAGATCATCTCCGTGATCCGCAGATTCCTGGATGAGAAGGGCTTCATGGAGGTCGAGACCCCCATGCTGGTCCAGAACGCCGGCGGCGCCGCCGCGAGACCCTTCGAGACCCACTTCAACGCCCTCGATGAGGACTTAAAGCTCAGGATCTCCTTAGAGCTGTACTTAAAGCGTCTGATCGTCGGCGGTCTCGAGAGAGTCTACGAGATCGGCAGAGTCTTCCGCAACGAGGGCTTAGACACCAGACACAACCCCGAGTTCACCTTGATGGAGCTCTATCAGGCATATACCGACTATCATGGCATGATGGATCTCACCGAAGAGATGTACCGCAAGGTTGCACAAGAGGTCAACGGCTCCTTAGAGGTCGTCTACGGCGAGCATACGATCGACTTCTCCAAGCCCTTCGAGCGCATCACGATGATCGACGCTGTGAAGAAATACGCCGGTGTCGACTGGAACAAGGTCGAAACGGTAGAACAGGCGAGAGAGATTGCGGACACGCTTCATGTAGAATATGAGGACAGGCACAAGAAGGGCGACATCCTCTCTCTGATTTTCGAAGAGTATGTCGAGGAGCATTTGATCCAGCCCACCTTCGTCATGGATCATCCGATCGAGATCTCCCCCTTGACGAAGAAGAAGCCCGAGGATCCCGACTATGTCGAGCGTTTTGAGATGTTCATCAACGGCTGGGAGATGTGCAACGCGTATTCGGAGCTAAACGATCCGATCGACCAGCGTGAGCGCTTTAAGGCGCAGGAAGAGCAGCTCGCTCAGGGCGATGAAGAGGCGAACACCACCGACGAGGATTTTCTCAATGCTCTCGAGATCGGCATGCCCCCCACTGGCGGCATCGGCTACGGCATCGACCGCCTCACGATGATCATGACCAATTCCCCCGCCATCCGCGATGTCATCCTCTTCCCCACAATGAAAACACTCGAAAAGTAACACTCAAAGAATGGCTTATCTATGCGGTTTTTGAGAGTATCAAAACGATAAACTTACGCCATTTACGCCAAAACTTACGCCAAATGGTGCAGAATAATGCTTCAATCACAGGCAGCCTTGCAGGAGGTTGCCTGTTTTTGCGTTTTAAATTCAAAAAAATGTTGCCAGATTGATTTTTCTGTGATATGATAAAAGAGCCAACATATTCACATTTGAATAATTAGCTTTTTATAGCATTTCTAAGGGATAGTGTTTTTATTTCCCGATAAAAACACTATGCTCTTTTCCTACTATCCCTTTTTGCTGTAAAAAGCTCGGTAGTGTGAATATGTTTGGCGACAGTTTGAGCTAAGTGTTTTTTGGCGCACAGCTCAGGCTGTGCGTCTTTTTTTATTTTGTCTGTTTTCTGGAGGAAATACGATGAAGAAGTATAAGAAATACAGTAAGTCTCAAATCGACAGTATGAGTAAGGCACAGAGAAAAGAATACTACAAAACCGCGGTTGAGTATTACGGCAATCTAAAGAACCAGTTAAAAGGCTTTAGAGCAAAAGGCATTGTCCATCCACTTTTGCTGTTGATTACGCACGCTTTTCCCATTAAGGTGATCAAGCTGAACAACGTTGATTGGACAGTCGATAATAAGCCGGTCATCTTTTCCGCTAACCACTCTAATTCAAATGATTTTCCGGTGTTGGTTCAATCAATAAAAAAACACTGCTTTGCCTTAGCCGATTTTACTATGATAAATGATCCTGCCGTTTGTTTGTCTACGAGATTAAACGGCTGTGTGTATGTTAACAGAAAATCCAAAAAATCAACCGCTAACGCTTTTGAGCAATGCGTCGAGGGCGTCAAGAGCGGTTACAATATGGTCGTGTTTCCCGAGAGCACATGGAACCTGACAAAAAGCCTGCCTGTTCTGCCCAGATATTGGGGCGATGTTAAGATCGCACAGGAAACCGGCAGTCCTATCATACCGACGATTATGATTTACTGCGGCAAGATTTGTCTGATCAAATTCGGAGAGAGAATCTATGTATCGAAGGATGATTCCATAGCGGAAAAAGACAAAGAAGTCTATTATGCGATGGCGAATCTGCGAAAAGAGATCGAGGCAAGTCCTGAATATAAAAAGTACTACGAACCAATGGAATACACCGATTGGATCAGAAAGAATGTTGAGAGTTATCAATTCTTCGACGTAGATTATGAAATGTCGTGTGTTAGGAAAGATGAAATGCTTCCAAAAGACGAACTCGAAATAATCGCCAAAATCGGAGAAGAAATGCGCCCGGTTGAAAAACTAAGAAAAGACCTAAAATACGCAAGGGTCAATTATAGATATGAGGATGAGTAAAAACATACTGCCTTCATTTATCTACATAAAAGAACGTCACGTTTTCATAACTATCAATACCTTACGCCACTTACGCCAAAACTTACGCCAAACGGAACAGCATTTATAACCACATATAAAGACTTATGGAAAAACGGCAAAATCGAAATGGCTCTAATAACAGGTTATGGAGCCTTACGGACGGTTTTTCACAAGACGTATCGGAAATCCCGACGATGAAGTCATTAGATAAGTAACTCTGCAAAAAGTCAGTATTTATGCGGCTTCCTAGCTTTCTGATGTCTCGGATTTACCCCATTTACGCCAACCTTACGCCAAACGGTGCAGAAAGTTGTGCAGAGCAAAATCAATCGCATATTTTTCAATCACACAGGCAGCCTTTTATGAGGTTGCCTGTTTTTTATGTGGTTTTTATGATAGACAAAACAACAGCATTATGCTATAATTGGGGAGAGATATTTTGGCAATTATGGAGAAAAAGGAATGCAGTATAGTACAGACCATTCAAAAATCTACGATGATTTTATGAGAGATTTGCGTAGCGACGAATACCCGACAATTTGGTATCCGAACGAATATAATGGAGAGAGTGTTATATGTTTAGGATGCTCACAGCATAAGGGATTTATATCTGATAAGAAGCAGCAAGAGTTGACACAGGCTTGGGCAGATTATCTGTCTGAGAACACTTTACCGTTAAAAGAGGTACAGGTTTGTACAAAGTTAAATCAAAGTGTGTTTGACGCGCTCTGCACACAATCAAGCATTGAATCACTGAGAATAAAATGGTTTACGGGAAAAGATGTCAGTCAAATCGTAAGACTAAAAAATCTTAAAAAATTGTTTATTGAAAGCGGCTTGTTAATCGAGGATATTTCCGCGATTAGTATGCTAAAAAATCTCGAGGTGTTAATCTTAGGCGAGACAGTTAAGGTGGAGGATTATTCTTGTCTTTCTGCGCTGAGTTCACTGAAAGTATTAGGAATTTGCGCGTACCAAACGCATTATGATAAGAAGATAAAAGTGAAATCAACCGAGTTTATCAATGTAATGAATTCTCTCGAATATGTCGATATTCAAGACACTATAACGGAGGGTTAAATCTCTTACGCCATTTACGCCAAAACTTACGCCAAACGGTACATCGCTTATGGAAACTTATAAACACTTTATGGAAAGCGGCAAAAGTGAAAAGTGCGTAAATGACAGGTTATGGAGAGTTATGGAAGGTTTTTCGCGTGATGTCTCGGTCATCCCCACGATGAAGAGTCTTTCTTGATTATCTAAATAATACGGCTATATGCTAATACTCCCCGATAGGTTAAGCTATCGGGGATTTTGTCTATAAGGCATGGCAAACGGAGAATTTCTCGCTCAAAAGTGCGGTTTCTTATGTCTTGCTATATGAGATTGGGTGTGGTATAATCAACTCAATAGGTCAGGATTTATGAAGAGGTCAATTCAGGGGGGAATGTCATGGCGCTTGCGGGTTTTATAATACTTGGCGTAGGAATTATTCTTCTTATTTGTTACCCGATCAGCAAGAGTAAGAACAAGCGCTGTTCCGCGCAGACGCAGGGAACGCTGGTGAAGATTTTTGATACAGATAGCTCTGACGGTAATGTCGGACATGCGCATATTTATTCTTACTATGTTAACGGGATCGAATATCAGCTCAAGTCAACGGCATATAACAAGCAGGTAGATCAGGTCGGAGATCAGTGTACCATCTGGTATAATCCCAAGAATCCGAAAGAAGCGCAGGAGTTCCGTTATGAAACAAATAAGGTCTATACGATCATTCTCATCTGCGGGATGTGCTGGTTGTGCTGGGCGTCGCTCTGACTTGCTTCGGCTGCGTACAGAATATCCTGAATGAGATTGCTGAAAAGAGCCCGGCGGATATCCAAAGCAGGACATCAGCCCCGGGGCGTATTGGGCTTCTGTTACGGTAAATCCATAGATTTTTCGATTAGATAAATGATTGTTTCAATTATGGATAATTCGTTTATTGTTTGCGCTGCACTGATAGTGGTTCAGATGCAGAAAGGAGACTGGCATGAAAGAGAATACGAAGATAGATAATAAAGTAATGGATATAATTGCTTATTATCTATCAGAATATGATATGGATGCCTTTACTGCGTTGGGATATGATACACAGAGCATGGGGTTTTCTGAGATTGCGGCGGCGTTCGGGAAAAAGAGCAGTTATCTGAGAAGACTCAGGGATGAGTATCATGTTCTCACATCGAGTCATCGGCGTGGGCAGAGAAACCGCCCGCCAAGGAAAAGAATCCGTGAGTTTTGTGACTATCTTTCTACCTTTTCGTTTGATGAACTGACACAAACGGTAAAATCGTTATTCCCATTGGATCAATCAAATGGGAATAGTCTGAACAAACCCCCTGAGATGGTGTCAGGTTATACAGAAGAACAGTTAGAGTATATCATCAATTTTATAGATACAGATGCGGATTTAAAAACAATAAACACCTCTATAAATATAAGAATTTATAATCCCCGTATCATAAAGGAACTGAAAAAACTATATAAAGGCAAATGTCAGCTTTGTGGAAATGCACCTTTTAAAGAATATGGAGTAGATATTACAGAAGTACATCATATTGATTATTTTAGTCGTTCGATGAATAATGATTCATCTAATCTGATTGTTCTGTGCCCTAATCATCACCGGTTGATACACAAGACGGATCCTGAATATTTACCGGAGAAAAAAGTATTTATATTTCATGATGGGTATTCTGAGACGGTAAAATTAGATTATCATCTGATAGATATAAGTGATGATTAATGGATACTCGATGATGTTTTGAAATGTTGAATTATTTCCGGGTGGATAAACGGGCTGAAACAATTCGGTGAGCAAAAAGTATCATAGATGTCGAGCCTATCTTCATTATAAAATTATCCCTCTTATATCATGAGTATAAACTTATGATATAAGAGGGTTTTTATGCATTATATATGAGAATTAGCGCTTATTCCTCTTCTTATGTTCTTCAAGCAGCAGCTGAAGCATTTCTTCCTGAATACCGGGTGATGACTGTAATAATATGATAGGATTGTTGATTGCGATTACCCTTCCATACTGATTGAATTTGAAATAGTCTTTATATGTTTGATTACAGTACTGGCATTGGGGGATCGTGTTTTCTATGGTTAATTGTTTGCTGGGATCCATATGTCCCTGTTGAAGACTGACGAGGATGTGATTGTTTCGGATATCTATCGTTCCTTCTTTGATCCCGCAAGTAGCACAGCAATTCGAATATGCGGCCTTGAGCTGATCAAAGTTCCTTGCAGCCAACCTGCCGGCACGCTTCATTTCTGTCATGACAATTTTGGGATTCGGACTTTCAAGCGACACCAGATAATGGTATCCGCTGGGAACCCTTTCGTCAGTATCCGGAACATGAGCTCCTTTGTTAAGAATATTCCATCCATCCTGAGAACCTAAGTGGCGGGGCTGCTGATCTGCTGCTAAAGAGGGAAGATGACTCCTGACAAATGCAGAAATAACATCCCGATGCAGAAAGCAGCCTTTATATTTCAACAGGAGCACAAGCTGCAGCGTTTTTCCGTCCATTTCCGCAACAATTTCACGGTTGCTTCTGCGGTTGCGGTGATCATCATACAAGCTGATCGTTTTAACAGGATTAACATTGTAATGAACCAGATAATTATTGTATGAATTCGTAATCTTTTCGTACAGTTTTACGATTTCTTCATCGCTTAGGCTGATGATTTCAGGTCGTTCCTGAACAGCAAGCATATCGATCCTTTGAATACTCACTATGACTCTCCTTTAAGGTAAGACAGCAGTCTCCGCTTTGATTCTTCATAGTAACTTTGATTGATTTCTAAACCAATAAACTGTCTGTTGGTATTGATACACGCGACTGCGGTGCTTCCGCTGCCAAAGAAAGGATCGCAGATGACTGCATCTTCAGCAGAAAATATCTTGATCAAATGCTCTAAGAGAGCAACCGGCTTCATTGTAAGATGAGAGCTTTCTTGCCGTTCTTTTCCATGAGGCTTTGGAACCGACATAACTGTGCTTGGGAATTTGCCGTCTAAAGAGACGGATGTATCAATCAGACCGACATGATATCTCAACCAGTTGTTGACAAAAGTTCCGTCTTTTGGCTTTTGAGCGAGAACGAGGGGCTCGCTGACCCCTTTGAGCTGGGGTGTTTTTCTGTTGTTGAGGTCATCGAGAATGGCTTCTTTTTCTTCTTGACTGAGATTCATTTTTCTGACAAAATGATTCTGTGAGAAGGCCTTTGCCTGTCCCTCTCTTTCCCAGATAAGCATATCTCTGATCTCGAACCCGCAGTCCTCAATTGCCAGCGCCATTCTGTGATATAATCGTCCCATCGAGAAACAAATGTAAAATCCGCCCGGCTTCATAATCCGAAAGATTTCTTTTGAAATTTTTGTCATAAATTTCTGTAGATCTTTTCCTTGCTGAGGATCAAATTTCATTCCGACCGGTAAAGAACCGATTACCTGTGCTTTCTGAACTTTAGAAGAGAGTTTGTCGATATTCCAGTCACTCCCCATCCCATCAGAAAAGTAGGGGGGATCCGTGATGACACAGTCAATGCTTTCTGTTTGGATCGATGATAGATGCTCTAAAGCGTCCCCCATACAGAGCGCGATTCGCGGGTTCAATAGCTCATACTCGGAAGAGATTGCAATAATTGATTTTATTTCTTGTTTATTGTTCATGGTCAGTCTGTTAAATGATCAGTATATTATGTTGATTTGATATATTTCCATAATTAAGTATACACACTTTAAAAGAAAAATCAAGTTTCACGATACGACGAAATAATGATATATGTTCGCGCTCTCCGATTGCAATTTCTCCCATAGTGTGCTATGATGGCGACAAATACATGATGTTTAGAATAAAGGAGCGAGCTGTATGAGTTATGACGATTTAGTGTGGAAAGTGACCGACCGCAGACACCTGCTCTCGACGCCGGTCTTTAATGTCAAGGAGCAGAGCGAGATCTCCGTGACGGGGATCAAGGGGGATTATATCTCCATCGACGCGCCCGACTGGGTGATGGTGATCCCCGAGTATAAGGGACGGTTCATCCTGGTGCGTCAGTGGCGGCATTCGGCGAGCAGGCTCAGCGTAGAGTTTCCCGGAGGGGTCGCGGACGAGGGGGAGGATCCCGCAGAGACCGCCTCAAGAGAGCTCAGAGAAGAGACCGGCTTCTCTGTCGGCAGATTGACCCATCTCGGCACCGTCAGCCCCAACCCCGCGCTGTTTTCGAACCGTTTCCATGTCTATCTCGCAGAGGATCTTGTCCCGACAGGGGAGCAGAGCTTAGATGAAGATGAGCTTCTTTCCTGCTTCTCTCTTCCGATTGATGAGGTGATCCGCTCTTTCGGTTCTGACAAATACCCCCACGCCCTGATGGGAACGGCGCTGATGTTCTATCTCAGACACAGATATCCGCTTTCATAAGGCGTAATCAGTGCAAAACACAGTTTTCCTATTTGTGCAAAATATACAAAAAAATCAAATCTCTTTTATTTAATTAATCGATTTTTTCTTTGCGGGTCTGTTTTTTGTTGTGCTGATTTACGATTTGATGTATAATATTTCAGTGGCTGATTTTAAGCTCGCAAAAGTTTATAAATGATACTCGTGAAAGGAGTTTTTTACATTGAAACAATACGACGCAAAACATATCCGCAACATCGCTATGGCGGGTCATTCCGGAGCCGGCAAGACCTCTGTCGCAGAGGCGATGCTCTATCTCTCCAAGGCATCCGACCGTCTGGGCAAGATCGCTGACGGAAACACCCAGCTCGACTTTGACCCCGAGGAGATCAAGAGAAAAGTATCGGTCGTTACCGCTGTCGCTCCCGTCGAGTGGAAGAATAACAAGATCAACATCATCGACACCCCCGGTCTGTTCGACTTTGAGGGCGGCGTGTATGAAGGCTACAGAGCGGCTGAGACCGCGGTCATCGTCGTCTCCGCGAAGGACGGCATCAATGTCGGTACCGAGAAGGCTGTCAAGGCTGCCGATAAGGAAGGCCTGACCAAGATCTTCTTCGTCAACGGCGTCTGTGATGAGGACGCGAGATTCTACAGAGTCTTGGAAGACCTCAAGGCGACCTTCGGTCCCTCCGTCTGCCCCGTGATCGTTCCCCATATCGAGAACGGCGAGGCGAACACCTACATCAACCTGTTTGAGTACAAAGCGTATAAATATGACAAGAAGGGCAACGCCTCCGCTACTGAGATCCTCCCCGAGATGGGCGACCGTTTCGAGGGTCTCAGAGAGTCGATCAAGGAAGCTGTCGCAGAGACGAGCGAAGAGCTGATGGAGAAGTTCTTCGAGGGCGAGGAGTTCACTCCCGAAGAGATCATCAACGGCGTCTCTCAGGGCGTCAAGGATGGCTCTCTCTGTCCTGTGTTCTGCGGTGACGCAAGCACCACCTTCGCGATCGACCAGTTCATGAATTCTCTGTGCTGGCTCGCTCCCTCCGCTGCCGATAAGGGCGCAGAAGTAGCGGTAGATGTCGACGGCAACTCCGTTGATATCGCTGTGAGCGATCAGGCAGCCACCGCCGCGATCATCTTCAAGACCGTCGCCGATCCCTTCGTCGGCAAGCTCTCTTACTTCAAGGTCGTATCCGGCAAAGTTTCCACGGAGACCCCGCTCGTTAATATGAGAACCGGCAACCAGGAGAGGATCAGTAAGGTCCTCATCGTCAGAGGCAAGAAGCAGGAAGACGCCTCTGCGGTCGTCGCGGGCGACATCGGCGCGATCCCGAAGCTCACCTCCGCCAACACCGGCGACACCCTCTGCTCCCCGACCAGAAAGGTCATCTTAAAGGGTATCGACTATCCCGCTCCCTCCTTCTCGATGGCGATGTATCCGAAGAAGAAGGGCGAAGAGGACAAGGTCGCTCAGGGTCTGTCCCGCTTGGCAGAAGAAGATCCCACCATCAAATATATCTCCGATCCCGAGACCAAGGAGCTCGTCGTCTCCGGAATGGGCGAACAGCACCTCGATGTCGTCGTCTCCAAATTAAAGGCGAAGTTCAATGTTGATGTTGAATTAAAGCAGCCCAAGGTCGCTTACAGAGAGACCATCCGCGGCCGCTCCGATGTCGAAGGCAAACACAAGAAACAGTCCGGCGGTTCCGGTCAGTACGGTGATGTATGGATCAAGTTTGAGCCGTGTGATTCTGACGGTCTCGAGTTCGAGATCGCGGTCGTCGGCGGTTCTGTTCCGAAGCAGTTCTTCCCGGCTGTTGAGAAGGGCTTAAGAGACTCCATCAAGCACGGTCCCTTAGCGGGTTATCCCGTTGTCGGCGTCAAGGCGACACTCTATGACGGCAAGTATCACCCCGTAGATTCTAACGAAATGGCGTTCAAGACCGCGGCGCAGATCGCGTTCAAGAACGGTATCCCGCAGGCGAAACCCGCGCTCTTAGAACCGGTCGGCACCTTGAAGGCGACCGTTCCGGACGCGAACATGGGCGACATCATGGGCGAGGTCAACAAGCGCAGAGGCAGAGTCCTCGGTATGAACGCCGGCGAAGGCGGCATGCAGATCGTTGACGCTGAGGTTCCCATGGCTGAGATGGCAGACTTCTCCATCTTCATGCGCCAGTGCACTCAGGGTCGCGGCACCTTCTCCTTCGAGTTCGAGAGATACGAGGACGCTCCCGCTCAGGTAGCCCAGAAGGTTATCGAAGCGGCGAAGGCGGAAGAGGATTAATCAGTATAGCGAATACCGCATCTGTATTTTATATAGGTGCGGTTTTCTTTTTTAAAATTAATGCCAAGAAAACTTTGCAAAAAGTATTGACAAGTAAACTTGGCGGTGCTATGATAATGACAACAAAACTTGGCAAAAGGAGTTGTTATCATGAATAGAGAAGATATCCTCAAGAAGGCGCAGAGTGAGAACAAGGGCAAGGATGTTGCTGATATCGAGGCGCAGAAGAGGGGCGCGTATTACGCGTATATCATCGGCATATGTCTGATCATCCTGGTCGACATCGTCGAGGGGATCGTTCTGCACCGCATCAGCTACGGGGCTAACGCTGCGGTGTTCGCGATGGCGTTCGTCGCCTTCTCGACGAAGTACCGCCTGCTTCATAAGTGCCACGAGCTGATCGTTATGATCATCTACGGGGTATGTACGCTCATCTGGCTCGTGCTGTGGATCCTTGGGCTTTGCGGGGTGATCTCGTGATGGATGAAGGGCTTATCTTGAAGAACAACCTCGCCGCCATCCGCAAGGAACAGAAGCTCTCTCAGGCGGCGCTCGCCGAGATGGTGGGCGTCTCGCGCAATACGATCAGCTCGATCGAGACGGGACAGTTTAATCCCACCGCGAAGCTCGCTTTGATCCTCTGCGTTGCGCTCGACAAGAAGTTCGAAGAGATTTTTTATTTTTGACAGAGGTGATTTGATGAAAACCGTGATCGTTTATTATTCCATGAGCGGCAACACCGAGCAGACCGCCCGGAAGATCGCAGAGATCACCGGCGCGGATCTTCTTCGTATCGAGCCCGTCAAGGAGTACCCCTCAACGGGGATGAGAAAATTCCTGTGGGGCGGCAAGAGCGCCGTGATGGGAGAGAAGCCGAAGCTCAAGCCCTACCGTTTTGAAGAAGGCTATGACCGCGTGATCTTCGGCACCCCTGTCTGGGCGAGCAACATCGCGCCTCCTTTGAGGAGCTTTGTCAAAGAGAACGAAGATATGCTCGAGGGCAAGTCGTTCTCGGCATTCGTCTGCTGTTCCGGAGGCGGCGGTGAAAAGGCGCTTCTTCGTCTGAAGACGCTCTTAAAGACAGACGACTTTGTATCAGAGATGATCCTGATCGATCCGAAGGACATCCCGTCCGAGGAGAATGATCAGAAGATACAAGCCTTCTGTGACAATATGAAATAATGAAAAAAAGACGGGTTCCTGATAAGGGAATCCGTCTCTTTTATATCTGTGAAAGATCTTATCTGATGATCATGCTCTTTCCGGTCATTTCCTCGGGCTGAGGGATGCCCATGATGTCGAGCATCGTCGGAGCGATATCCGCGAGCACGCCGCCCTTTCTCAGCTTGGTGCACTCGTCGTATCCTACTACGCAGAAGGGTACGGGGTTGGTGGTGTGCGCGGTGAAGGGGGTGCCGTCGATATCGATCATCCTGTCGGCGTTGCCGTGGTCGGCGGTGATCAGCGTCACGCCGCCCATCTCGGCGATCGCGTCAGAGACCTTCTTGACGCCCCAGTCGACCGCTTCTACCGCCTTGACTGCCGCTTCAAACACGCCGGTGTGACCGACCATATCGCAGTTGGCGAAGTTCAGGATGATCACATCATATTTGCCGGACTTGATCGCCTCGACACACTTCTCGGTGACCACATAGGCGCTCATGTGCGGCTGCAGATCATAGGTGGGAACAGCGGGGGACTTGACGAGGATGCGGTCCTCGCCCTCGTACTGCTTTTCAACGCCGCCGTTGAAGAAGAAGGTGACATGCGCGTACTTCTCGGTCTCGGCGATCCTCAGCTGGGTCTTGCCGAGAGAGGACAGATACTCGCCCATCGTGTTCTTGAGGCTCTGCGGCTTCATCGCGATCTCGACATTCGGCATCGTCGCGTCGTACTGGGTCATGCAGACATAGCACAGGGGGAAGAAGCCATTTCTTCTTTCAAAGCCCTTAAAATCGGGATCGACAAAGGTGCGGGTGATCTCTCTCGCTCTGTCGGGGCGGAAGTTGTAGAAGATCACGGAGTCGTTCTCTTTGACGGTGTCGCCGCCCTCGATCACTGCGGGGATGACGAACTCATCGGTTACGCCGTTGTCATAAGAATGCTGTACCGCCTCGACGGGATCAGCCTCTTTGACGCCCTCGCCGTAGGTGATCGCGGCGTAAGCCTTCTCGACGCGATCCCAGCGGTTATCTCTGTCCATCGCGTAGTATCTGCCCATGACGGTGGCGATCCTGCCGACGCCGATCTCCCTGCACTTCTCTACCGCTTCGGCGACATATTCCTTACCCGATGAGGGGGGAACATCTCTGCCGTCTAAGAAGGCGTGGATATATACTTTCTCAAGACCTTTTCTCTTGCACAGCTCGAGTACACCGTAGAGGTGGGTGTTGTGGCTGTGAACGCCGCCCGGGGATAAGAGCCCGAACAGATGGAGAGAGGAATTGTGCGCAATCGCGTTGTCGACCGCCTTGTTCAGCGCTTCGTTCTCAAAGAACGAGCCGTCCTCGATTTCCTTGGTGATGCGGGTGAGCTCCTGATAGACGATCCTGCCGGCGCCCATGTTGGTGTGTCCGACCTCACTGTTTCCCATCTGACCGTCCGGCAGACCGACATCGAGACCGGACGCGCCGATCATGGTGATGGGATTTTGGTGGAACAGACGGTCAAGATACGGCGTCTTCGCCTCGACGATCGCGTTGCCGTATTTCGGCGCGATACCGAAACCGTCCATGATGATTAAAGCAATCGGTTTTTTCATATCATTACCTCACAGGGATACTCAGTTGACAGTTGCCGCTTTGACGATCGCCGCGAACTTCTCCGCGACTAAGGAAGCGCCGCCGATCAGACCGCCGTCGACATTCTCCTTCTGCAGGAGCTCGTCGGCGTTCTTGTCGTTCATAGAGCCGCCGTACTGAACGGTCACGCCCTGAGCCGCTTCATCACCGTAGAGCTTCGAGAGCTGCTGTCTGATGAAGGCGCAGACCTCTTCCGCCTGATCGGCAGTGGCGGTCTTGCCGGTGCCGATCGCCCATACAGGCTCATAGGCGATGACGACATTCTTGAGCTCTTCCTCTGTGACATCCCACAGGTCGAGCTTGATCTGGCGAGCGATGACCTCTTCGGTAATGTTGCACTCGCGCTCCCACAAGAGCTCGCCGACACAGACGATGGGTTTCAAGCCCGCGGCGAGGACCGCTTTGGTTCTCTTGTTGACGGTCTCGTCGGTCTCGCCGAAGTACTGGCGTCTCTCACTGTGGCCTAATACAACATACTCTACGCCGAGCTCCTTGAGCATCGAAGCAGAGATCTCGCCGGTGAACGCGCCGGACTCTGCCCAGTGACAGTTCTCGGCGCCGACCTTGATGTTGGTGCCTTTTGTCGCGTCAATCGCGACCTGAAGATCAACATAGGGGACACAGGCGATGACCTCACAGCCCGCGTCCTTGACTAAGGGAGCGATCTCGTTGATGAGGACCTTCGCTTCAGAGGGGGTCTTATTCATCTTCCAGTTGCCGGCGATGATCGCCTTTCTGATATCTTTTTTCATATTATTTCTCCTTATCATTGTATAGCTGCCGAAAGAGGCGCATATGCCCTCATCGGCAAAATGGGAAGACAGGGCGAGGTGGAGCCCCGCCCTGCAAAGATCGTTTCATTTAGTCTTTATCAGCGATCGCTGCGATGCCGGGCAGTACCTTACCCTCGAGATACTCGAGCGAAGCGCCGCCGCCGGTGGAGATGTGGGACATCTTGTCAGCGAAGCCTAAGTTGATGACCGCAGCAGCGGAGTCGCCGCCGCCGATGATGGTGGTAGCGTCTGTCTCAGCGAGCGCTCTCGCGACCGAGATGGTGCCGCAGGCGAGGTCGGGGTTCTCAAAAACGCCCATCGGGCCGTTCCATACGACGGTCTTGGCAGACTTGACCGCGTCGGCATAGAGCTCGGCAGTCTTGGGACCGATATCAAGACCCATCACCTCAGCGGGGATCTCGTCAGCAGAGTAAACCTTGGTCTCGATCGGCGCGTCGATCGGATCGGGGAAGTCCTTTGCGGTGACGGTGTCGATCGGGAGCAGCAGCTTCTTGCCTAAAGACTCCGCCTTCTTGATCATCTCTAAGCAGTAGTCGATCTTGGTGTCGTCGACCAAAGAGGTGCCGACTTCTTTGCCGAGCGCCTTGTTGAAGGTGTACGCCATACCGCCGCCGATGATGAGGGTATCGCACTTCTCCAAGAGGTTGGAGATAACATTGAGCTTGTCCGCTACCTTCGCGCCGCCTAAGATCGCGACGAAGGGGCGCACCGGGTTCTCGACCGCGTTGCCTAAGTAGTCGATCTCTTTCTGCATCAGATAGCCGACAGCGGTCTCTTTGATGTGATCGGTCACGCCGACAGTGGAGCAGTGAGCGCGGTGAGCGGAGCCGAACGCGTCCATTACGAAGCAGTCAGCCAAAGACGCAAGCTCGGAGGAGAAGGGCTCGAGGTTTTTGGTCTCTTCTTTTCTGAATCTGGTGTTCTGCAGCAGGACGACATCGCCGTCTTTCATCTCGGCGACAGCCTTCTTCGCGTTCTCGCCGACGACCTCGTCGTCATTCGCGAAGACGACATCCTGACCGAGAAGCTCAGAAAGTCTCTTCGCCACAGGAGCGAGAGAGAACTTCTCCTCGGGGCCGTTCTTCGGCTTGCCGAGATGCGAGCAGAGAATGAGCTGACCGCCGTCAGAGATAATCTTCTTGATGGTGGGCAGAGCGGCGGTGATGCGGTTATCGTTGGTGATCACGCCGTCTTTGAGCGGTACATTGAAGTCGCAGCGGCACAGAACCTTCTTGCCGCCGAAATTAATGTCGTCAACTGTGTACTTGTTGAGTTTCATAGTAAACCAATCCTTTCTTGATAAAGCGAGAAATCGCCGTAATTTTACAGTTTGATTATACAATAAACCTGCGTATTAATCAATATCTTTGTGTAAAAAATAACAAAAAAGTGACAGAAAAAACCTCCTCTTCCGGAGAGGAGGCGTTCATCAGTCGTCCCAGCTGTGGCGGTGAAGATCTCCTTTGTCAGAAAGGCTCGGATAGTTCCACTGTCTTAAGACCTCATAACAGCCGACGGCGACGGAGTTCGCAAGATTCAGAGACCGCGCTTCGTCGATCATCGGGATCCTGACACAGTTCTCCTTATGCTCTAAGAGAATATGCTCCGGGATCCCTCTTGTCTCTTTGCCGAAGATCAGATAAGCGCCGTCGGGATAGCTTACATCCGAGTGCGCCTGTCGCGCTTTGGTAGAGAAGAGAAAGTAGTCGCCGCCCTTGGTCTTTTCAAAGAAATCGTCGATCGAATCGTAGTAGGTGATGTCGACCAAGTACCAGTAGTCGAGCCCCGCTCGCTTTAAGTTCCTGTCGGTGATCTCAAACCCAAACGGCCGCACCAGATGGAGCCTCGCGCCCGTAGCGGCGCAGGTGCGGGCGATGTTTCCGGTGTTCTGCGGGATCTCCGGCTCAAAGAGGACGATGTTGAGTTCTTTTTTCATATTTTTGCTTTCCAAATCTTTTCACCTCTATTCTATTGTAAAATGGGAAGAGTAATATTGCAAGCGTTTTCTGCTTTTTCAGCGAAAGAGAAAAGAGGTGAGAGGATGAAAGACAGTATGACTATGCTCAAGGGCGTCGCCGCGGGCATGGCGGCGGGACTTGTTGTCGGCTTCGGCGCGAAGATGGTGATGGATGATTCTAAGAAGGGGCTCAAGAAGAAAGCGAAAAAGGTGATGGACACCGTCGAGAATATGTCCGACACGGTGAAGTATATCTTTAAATAGTGAAGAATGATAAATGAAAAATGAAGAGTGAAGGTCACTCGCTTCGCTCGAACAATTCTATCATGATAACACGAAGCAGGATGCTCTGTCTGAACATCCTGCTCTTCTGTTGCTTTTTAATATAATCGGGTACGGGCAACGCCCGCCCTGAACTCTTCACTCTTAGCTCTTAGCTCTTCACTCTGTTGAATCCTCTGTAGATCGGGAGAACGAATAAGAAGCAGATGAAAGCGCCGATGCACATCTCGCACTGTGCGACCAAGCACACACCGGTCTCATAGCGAAAGAGGATGTCGAGCACCACCGCCGTAAGCGTTGAGAGAAAGGCGGCAAGCGACGAAAACACGGGAAAGGCGTACCCCGTGATCAGTTGTCTTTTCGTGATTCTTCTGCCGATCTTCCTCACTATTTGAGAGATTAGAGAGATGACGCCTGTCAGCATTAGGATCGCGCATACCGCCGTGATGAGAAAGGCGCCAGACAGGACGACGGTGCCGAGCCCGTCAGCGCCCGCGACCAGGTATCTGACCAGTCCGAAGAAGAAGAGAATCAGCCCCAGATCGGACAGCAGGGTGAAGGCCAGCCGCTTCTTATCCGACAGCTTATTCTCTAACATCGCTTCTCCTCCTCAAATATCAGTAATTTTTGAAGCAGACATTGATGTCTACCTCGCCCTCGATCCCGGGGACTGAGCTTGTGTGCGTATACTGCCACATCGTAAAGTGATAGTAAGCGGAGGGGTATTCCGCGTAGTCCGCGATCCACAGGTCGTAGTCCTTGAGCTTTTCGAGCTCGTATTTGTAGTAGAGCAGAGAGGTGTTCGTGTACCACATCGGCTCAAAACCCGCTGCTCGGATCGTCTCCATGAAGGCGATCGCGGCGTCGGTGAGCACCTCGCCGGTCACATTGTCGGTTCTCGCCTCGTCCTCGATGATCGGCTCCCAGTCAAAGACGATGGGATAGTCCATCTCGAGACCCTTGATCTTAGAGAGGGTGAACTCGGCTTCCTCAATGCCGTCTTCGACAGACGCCGCCTGAGAGAAGAAGTACGCACCCACGCCGAGACCTGCCGCCTTTGCGTCGTTATAGTAGGTCTCAAACATATCGTCCGGATACAGCTGACCCTCGTCGCCGTAGGCTCTGCCGCCGACGCGCAGGATCACATAGTCGATGCCCGACTCCTTGACCTGTTCAAAGTCCACCTCGCCCTGATATTCGGAGAGGTCGATCCCTTCGCAGGAAGCCTTCTCCCCGTTGATGGTATAGATTTTGTAGCCGTTCTCATCATAGGAGAAGTTGTCGTTGTCGTACATATTCTTCGCAAACCCCGGTACCGCTTCAATCTCGATGACGCCGAGCTCCGCGTCGCGGATCTCGATCTTGTCTCCCTGCTGTACCATCTCGGTCGGCTGTTCGATGAAGACGGTCTCGCGCGTATCCTCTGTATCGCCGCCGGAGAACGGTCTCATGAACATCACCGCGGCGGTACCTGCGACCAGAAGAAACGCGGCGAGCACCGCGATCAGGACGATCCCTTTCTTACTTTTCTTTTGAGCGCTTTGCCCTTCTGAATAGTGATTCCCCCGTTGAGTCATATCTTTTTATTCCTTTATTTTGACAATATAGTATAAATAGAATAACATAATGCAGGAAAAAAGTAAATAAACTTCACAATAAGTTTACCTTTTACTTGAAAAACGGCGGTATTTAGGATATAATATATTGAAACATCATGCGGAAAAGGAGGCGCGGCTGTGCAGTATGTAGGTTATCAGAAGAAGTCGACAGGCGATCTGCTCAAGGCGATCGACGACTGTGTCTCCATCAGCCAGCTGTGCGCTCTTGTTCAGCACGAGAACATCGTGATCCAGATGAAGTCTTCTCACAACGCGGCGTCCAATATTCCGTTCAGCCCGCTGCCGCAGGGACCGGATATCTCTCCTCTCGATAAGCTCAAGGCGCAGGTCAAAGAAGCGGTCTTGGAGCGGGCGAAGGCGCACTCAAAGGAAGAGCTTATCCGCGCGGTGGAGCTGTGTCCGTCCATCGACAAGCTCTTCGATCTCGTCAAGCGGGAAAAGATCGTGATTCGGATGAAGAGCCAGCAGAGCGCGTCCTGCTTGCCGCAGAAAGTTTGGAGCGAAGCGGACTTCAATCCCACCTACTCTCCTTTGGACAAGCTCAAGGATCAGGTCAAGGCGGCGATCATTTACGGCGGATGATCCCGCCGTTTTCTGTTTTTCGGAGGTGAATTGATGAAAGACGCCACATCGGTGCCGCGCTATTCCTTCGCGGCGCTGTCGGATATCCACATTGATCTTGAAAACGGTGGCAAGAACACCTATTTCGTCAACGCCGAGAAGAACTTATCTCTTGCGCTCGGGTGTGTGAGGCGCAGGGGGTGTTCCTTTATCATCAGCGCGGGCGATCAGGTGACGAACGCCTCGGGCGCGAAGGACGAATGGCGGCGGTATCGGGAGATCATCACTCAGTCCGGCTATACGGGAATGATCTTTGAAGCGGTCGGCAACCATGAGCTGCGATTGGCGTCCCACGGCGGATGCAGTATCAAAGACGCCCTTGATGAGTTCATCACGATGACGAAGCTCTCGGACAAGCCTGTTCTGCGCGAAGAGGGCAGGGCGTACTATGAGTATCTCGAGCCCCTTCTCGGCGACTCGTTCATTTTCATGGCGCAGGAGAGGGGGTTCGGCACCAACTCGGTCGATAACTTCACCGATGATCAGACGGATTGGGTCGAGGCTCTTATCGAAAAACGGCTGAGAGAGGGTAGGAGGATCTTTCTGATCCAGCACGCGAATCTCTATCGCTTCGGCGCGGGAGACGACCGGGAGCATCCCTGCTACGAGGGAGCTGCGCGTTTGACCGGTCATGACGGCAGACCCTTTGAGAATAACTTGCGGTTCAAAGCGCTGACCGAAAGATACAGGGATCTCATCTGGCTGTCGGGACATACTCATGTCGATCTCAGGGATGATGTCAACTATTCGAATGAGGACGGGAGGAGCTGCCATATGCTCCATATCCCGTCTGTCGCGAATACGACGAGGCTGCGCCATGATGGAGAAGAGTATTTTCTGGATCGTAGATTCTATGACGATACCACCCAAGGATATATCGCGGATGTCTATGCCGATCGGGTGATCTTTCGGGGGATCAACTTCTTCTATGACCGGCTCTATCCCGCGTATACTTATGAAATACTGAAATCAAAAAAATAAGACCGTACCGGTGAGGTACGGTCTTTGTTGTTGCGGTTTTTCAGTATGAAACGGTCTTTCCGATGTTGTCGGGACAGGGGAGATGCGCGAGATGCTTCTGGATATAGGTCGCGTCAGTGATGTCGATGCCGTCTCCCATGATGTCAGCGGCGCGCTCATTGAAGAAAGCGGTCGGTATAGACGCCAGACGACGCTGGATCGCGGTCACATCGACGATCGTCACCTTGCCGTCTCCGTCGACATCTCCGAACATAAATGATGTGACGGAGGGCGCTTCTGTCGATATCTCGGACGGATCGATCGGCGGGATATATGTCGGCGTCTGTGTAGGCGCTGTGGAAGGATCTGTCGGCATCTCTGAGGGGTCGATCGGTGTGTCGGTCGGGTCGGTCGGCGGTGCAGTCGGAGCGGATGTCTCAGGCTGTGTTGCGGGCGGTGTCGGAGGAGTTGTCTCAGGTTCTGTAGAAGGCGCTGTAACAGGCTCGGTCGGGATGACCGTTTCCTTCCAGTGGGCGTAGATCGAGGTATTCTGTGTGAAGGTGCTGTAGTAGCCGACCGTCTCGCCGCCCTCTGCCGCTGTGAACCATCCGAGGAACAGGTGACCGTCCCATTCGGGCTCGGGCAGGACGCCGATGGGGTTTCCGGCTTTGAACCGCATTCTGTTGACGGTATCGTCGATCATCGGGTGGAGGTTCAGCGTGATGTAGGGGACCTCCTCCTGTACCGTGATGCGATAGGTCGCCACCGTCTGAGAGCGGTCTCTGGTGACGGTGATGGTCACGGTAGCTTCACCGAGCGACTTAGCCACAATATCGTAGTTGTGGCTTTGGTCAAGTGTGACGGCGTTTCCTCTCATAGAGAGTCGGATATGCGCGTCTTCATCTCTGCCGAGATAGTCGATCGGGTAGACATCGCCGATCTGAAGCGTCAGGGTGATATCGGTGTTCTCAAGCTCAGAGGGGATCGATTCTCCGTTTTCAGAGAGCGAGAGATTATCGGGATCGACGGTATAGAGCTTTAAAGAGTATCCTGTGCCGGTATACCATCTGACAAGACCGTCCGAGCAGAGGATCGGATCACAGTCGGAGAGCGCATAGTCACAGGAGACGATCTTTGAGCAGGGCTCACCCTGAGCGTCTGCTGTCATCATTTTGGTGCGGTATTCCTGTGTTTGATCGTTGTGCTCTTCCCACAGCAGGAGGAATCTGTCCTCCCTTAGCTTGACAAAGTGCGGATTGTATACGGTGATGCCGTCATTTGCGGTATAGTGTGTCAGCATTTGCACCGATGAAGAGCTGAGCGCTTTGTCGGTGACGCTCAAGAAGATGTTCTTTGTCCGATCGGAGTCGGTATCAAAGCTCGTATAGTCAACCGTACAGCCCGCCATGATACAGCTGTCCGCGGTCAGCGCGAAGCCGCCCAAGGAGAGTCCTGTCCAGTTCTGGCCGGTAGAGCCGGTCTTTGAGAGGTCGATGACCTCGGTGTACTTTTTGACATCTTCGAGCTTGCCGGAGAGGTCGGTCTTGACGATCGAGACCGCTCTGGGATACGCGTCTCCGTGATCCACGCGAAAGAGCTCTTTTCCGTCGGTCTCGATGAACTGGTTGAAGCTGTGGCTGACATACCCCTTCCATCCGATGTTGGCGATCTCGAAGTTGACATCTGTCACCCGATCGGCAGACTCATCGTAGACGAAGTTCAGGTTCGCCTGGTGACCGTTGTACATCTCGCGGCAGGTGTGCGCATACAGAGAGTTTCCGTACTCGGTCATCCTCAGAGTTCCGCCGTCAAAGGGGATAGCGGTATTGACGGCGCTTAGAGAGTCGCTTCCTAACCGCCTCCAGTCCTTCGAGTATTTGACGATACGGATTACTTCGCGGTCGTCGCTTTTGTTCATATTCTCCTGACCGAAGACAAAGAAGTTATAGGCTTTACCGCAGAAGTATCCGCCGAAGAGCGGAAGCTCTGAGGGGATTATCCTTCTGTTCAGCAGATCGCCGTCAAAGGAGTAGTCTTCTACCGTGAGCTTCTCTGTCTTGGTATCTTTATCATAGATACATTCTACTCTTGTGAGGGTTTTGTTCGGGTTTTCGACCAGATAAGAGCGTATCACATCGCCCCACTTGTCCTGCCGGTAATGGTTCTTCGCGAGATTTTCGCTCATGATACCCGACAGATGTACAGCGCCGACTGCCTCTCTCG
>CAJOII010000024.1 GCA_905234535.1 uncultured Ruminococcus sp. | reverse complement strand
CAATTCTCTTGTCTAGCCAAAATTTGCGGCACTTCTTAATTATTACATTGTAAATATTCTTTTAATTATTTCTCTGTCCTCTTGACGGGGTGCGGTTCAGAGCGGTGCGGCAGCCTTTTTTGTCAGTTTTCAGTTCTCGGTTCACAGTTGCGGGGCAAGGCACCGACAATTTGCAGAATCGCCTTTTAGTCCCTTTGGAGACTTTGTTCTGCACTCTGCACGACTGTTGAAAGTGTTTACGAATGGTCAAAGCGGTATTTCTCGAGGATCTCGGCGTATTTCTCCTGTACCATGGAGACGATCTGCTCCCAAGTTTTGGGGATCTCCTGCCTTGCGGCAATCGAGACCGCTTTGCGCTTCTCTTCATTCGAGAAGATCTTGACGATCTCTCGATACATCGCGACCTTGTTCTCCGCTGCGGTGTAGCCGGTGATATCCTTTCTCACCGCTTCCGAGGCGTTGGAGCCCTCAACCAGAAGCGACGGCACGCCCAGAGACGCCGCCTCTCTGACAACCAGCGGAGAGTTGTCATATACAGAGGGGAAGAACAGAAGTCCGGCGTTTAAGTAGAAGCCCATGATGATCTCTTTGTCCATGATCTTGCCGACAAAGCGCACCGCGCCGTCGGGGAACGAGAGCGAATCGGCGTATTTTTTGATCTTCTCGCCGTCGTAGCCGTCGCCGATGATCAAAAGGCGGTAGTCGTCAGAGCACTCAGAGAGCAGCTTCATGGTGTCGAGTACGAGTTTGAGGTTCTTGTGCCAGATCTGATGTCCGACGAAGAGGATGATCTTCTTGTCAGAGGGAATCTGATACTGTGTCGCGACGCGCTCTTTCAGCTCGTCGGCGTTATCGGGACAGCTCATGGACGAACCGTTATCCATCACGAAGATATCACCCTTGTAGCCGTAGGAGCGCAGGGTGTCGGCGGTGCTCTCGGAGCACGACCAGACGCTGTCGCACTTCTCGTAGAAGCGAACGATATGATCGGTGACGACCCTCGCGAGCGCCTTGGAGTGGGTCATGTGCAGGACATCATCGTAGTATTTGCTGTGAAAGGTCGCGACACACGGGACGCCTAATTTCTTCGAGAAGGACTGGGCGAAGCCGCCCTCGGTAAAGGGGCTGTGCGCGTGAAAGAGGTCGATCTTCTTGACCGTGAGAAAGTACCTGAGCCTGCGGTCGAGCTTGGGCGCCGGCAGAGAGTACTCGCTGATCGACGCCTTGATGGTCGTGGTGCGAAAGACATCGTAGGGAAGCGGCTTGTCATCGTGGTCTTTCATCCCCTTCGGGGTGACGACGCAGGTGTAGGCGTCGCTGTTGAGCAGGGTCGCGTAGTTGTGCACGGTATTGACCACGCCGTCCACCAGCGGAAAGTAGGTGTCGATGAACTGGGCGGTCTTGATATCAGACGGTTTCATTTTGACTAACCTTCTTTTTGGAGAGGATCTTTCTGAGCGCCTTGATGCCGTAGATCACGACGCCGATGACGATGAATGAGTAGTAGCATAAGACGCGCCACAACAGCATCGCCCAGAACACGCCGGAGGTGTCCATCTGTGAGAAGATGATGTAGAACGAGCCCTCAGCGGCGCCCGAGTTGCCGGGAGTGGGGACGATCGTGATCGCGGCGTAGATGAACACACACATCGAGAATGACCGGAAGAATTCGATATGTCCGCCGAAGGTGTGCACCGCGAAGAACGGCATCATGGCGATCGCCGCCTGAAAGATGACGGAGAGCACCAAGAGCTCAAAGAGCAGCAGCTTGCTTTTTGCGATGCGCTTGAGGCTCTGTGAGTAGTTGTTGAGCGCCTTGACCGCCTTCATGATGGTGTGGTTCGGGTTTTTGACGAGACGCATCTTCGCGCCTAACTTGACGAAGAAGGCGACGATCTTCATCGCGATCTTCGGCGCGACGGCGGAGATGATGATCATCACCGGCGCTAAGGTATATACGAACGCGCCGACATACGCGGTGATTTTGATACCGATCGCGTCGCCGATGGCGTTGTTGTTGATGATGAAGACGAGGATCGCGAGGAACACAAAGCCGAACTGCATCGTGAAGAACCCCGACAGCGGCATCGCCGAAGACGCGCCGTCAGAGTAGCCGTTCGCGTGCAGATGATAGATCTGGAACGGCTGACCGCCCGCGCCGGAGGGAGTGATACAGTCATAGTACTTTCCGAGCGCCGCGGTCTCAAAGGCGATCCTAAAGGATATCTTCTCGCCTAAATGCCGCATCATCAGCATATACTTGAAGGTTTCGGACAAGAGGACGACCGCAAGACACAAGATACCGCCTAAGAGGAAGAGGATGCTCGCGATCGAGAACGGATCACCCGGCAGCTTCGGTCTCTCTTTAGTGAACTCGTCCTTCGCGGTGAAGAACAGCACCGCCGCGTTGAGCAGTACGAAGAGAATGATTCCGACCCTCTTTTTGATTTTCTTTTTCTTTTCGGCTTTTTCGCCCGTCAGCTCGGGATCTTCCGCTTCTACGGCAGAGCGGCTCTGTCTCAGCTCGTCTTTTACTTCCTGTGATAATTTGCTCATCAAACAACCTCGGTACGCAAATTTTGAATGGTCATAAGTACAATTATCACTATTATACAATGAATGATCTTTTTTTTCAAGCATATGCAAATCCGAAAATATGAACGAAGTATGAATTTTTTCTTCGAAGATTTCATTGTCTCTTCACATATCAACCACTTTTCTGTCATATAATGGGAGTATCATACAGACAACAGAAAAAATACCTGAATAGGAGGATCATATCATGAAACAGATCAGCAAAAGAAACATCCTGAAGGTCATCTCCTCGATGATGGCGGTGTTCATGCTCGGCTCGCTTGCGGCGTGTTCCGCGGCGCCCCTTGATACCGCCGAGACAACACGGGATTCATCACAGGTCGAAGAGACCGCGGCGTCTGAAGCTACAGAAGAGACCGACAGCGATACAAGCGCAGCGCTCACCGCCGACAGCGTCAGCGTCAATGACGAAGCTGTCTGCAGCGAAGACGGCGCCCACCTCCTCGGCATCTCAGGCGGCAGCAAGGATCTCTCAAACATCAAGTTCATCAAGACCGGCGACAGCGACAGCGGTGACGAGGCGGACTTCTACGGCGACAACGCGGCGCTCTTTGCCGAAGACGGCGCGACGCTGAACCTAAGCGAGGTCGTCATCCTCACCGACGGCACCCACGCGAACGCTGTTTTCTCCTACGGCGAGGGAACTACCGTGAATATCTCTGACAGCTACATCGAGACCGAGGGCAACTGTTCGGGCGGTCTGATGACCACGGGCGGCGGCACGATGAACGCCGAGAATGTCACCGTCAACACCTCCGGCAACTCGTCTGCTGCGATCCGTTCCGACAGAGGCGGCGGCACGGTGAATGTGACGGGCGGCTATTACACCACCTCGGGCACCGGTTCACCGGTGATCTATTCGACAGCGGACATCACCGTCAGCGACGCTGTCCTCACCTCTACCGCCTCTCAGGGCGTGGTCGTCGAGGGCAAGAACTCCGTCACCCTGAACAATGTCACCCTGAACGCCGATAATCATACGAAGAACTCCGACAAGTCGAGCTTCTATCAGGCGGTGATGATCTACCAGTCAATGTCCGGCGACGCCTCACAGGGCAAGTCGTCCTTTACGATGAACGGCGGCACCTTGAATAACGAAAACGGCGACATCTTCTTCGTCAACAACACCGCGACCGATATCACCCTAAACGGCGCTCAGATCGTCAATAACGACAGCAGCGGCGTGTTCCTCAGAGCCGCAGCGGCAGGCTGGGGGAGTGAGGGCTCAAACGGCGGCAAGGTCAACCTCTACGCACAGGGGCAGACGATAAACGGCGATATGATCGTCGACAGCGTCTCCGCGCTCAACCTCTATCTGAAGGACGGCTCAACCTTTACCGGCGCGATCAATCAAGACGGCAACGCGGGCGATGTGTATGTCGAGATCGAGTCGGGATCTAAGTGGGTGCTCACCGCCGATTCGTATGTATCGTCGCTCAGCTGTGACAAGGGCGCGATCGACTTAAACGGCCACACCCTCTATGTCGGCGGCTCCGCGTATACCGGCGGCTCTTCCACAGGCTCCGCGATCGAGATCGTGTCCGAGTCCTCCTCCGGATCGATGGGAGACACTCCTCCCTCAAAGCCCGGCTCAGGCTCATCATCCGATCACGACGCTCCTCCCGCAAAGCCCGACCACTAATTTATAATGATAAATGATGAATGAAAAATGATAAGTGATGGGCGGGCGCTGCCCGCACACGGATGTAATGAGAAATTAGGAATGAGGAGATAGGAATTGTCGAAGCGAGCAGATCTCACCTGAATGGCAGGGCGTTGCTGCAACACCGTAGGGAAAGGTCTCGACCTTTCTGAAAGTTATCTGCATGATCAAAGTTTCTGCGATGCGGAGCCCTCTGACCGCTCCCTACAACTGAGAGCTTTGCAGCTTGTTTCAGCCTCCCCTTGTTAAGGGGAGGTGCCGAGCATAAAGCGAGGCGGAGGGGTTAAGATCCTTAACCCTCCCGGCACTTCGTGCCACCCTCCCTTGACAAGGGAGGGCATCTCAAACTGAGAACTGAAATATCAACACCGCGTACGGAGAACCTGTACGCGGTGTGTTTTATCCCAGCTGTACATCGAGCGCCATCATGACGACGAAGCCGAGCGCGAGGCCGAGGGTCGAGAAGCTCTGAGCGCCTTCCTCATCCGCGGGAGGGATCAGCTCTTCTGTCACGACGCAGATCATCGCGCCCGCGGCGAACGAGAGCAGATACGGCAGTGCCATAGAGATCGCCGCGGTGAGCAGGAGCGCGATCGCTCCCGCGATCGGCTCGCACATGCCCGAGAGCGCGCCGAACAGGAATGCCTTTCTTCGTTTCATCCCGAGCGCCTTCAGGGGCATTGAGACGATCGCGCCCTCGGGGAAGTTCTGGATCGCGATCCCTAAGGAGAGCGCCATCGCCGAGGAGAAGCTGACCATAGCGTCTCCTCTTGCCGCCGCGGCGGCGATCACGCCCACCGCCATCCCCTCGGGGATGTTGTGGATAGTGACCGCGAGCACCATCTTCATCGTGCGGCTGAGGCGGTCGGAGTCGACGCCGTCCTCAAAGCACTCCGTTATCCCGATCTCGGGCGCCTTTATATCGAGCAGGCGCATAAAGCCCACCCCAAGCAGAAAGCCCGTCATAGCGGGGAAGAACCTGACCGCATAACCCTCGGACATCTCGATCGCGGGGAGGATGAGCGACCACACCGACGCCGCCATCATCACGCCCGACGCGAAGCCGGTCATCATATTCTCGATCCTGTTATTGAGCGTCTTTCTCATAAAAAACACCGCCGCGGAGCCGACCGTGGTACCCAAGAGCGGTATCATCAATATCAAAAAAATATCCATACCACATACTATGACGCGGTATGGATATTTGTTATCGGTAGTTTTCGGTGAAGAAGTGCTCCTCGCCGTTTGAGAAGTAGCGGGGGAAGGTATCGAGATGGACATGATGGATCGCGTTGAAGATGCTCTTCTCGATATTGGGGTTCGTCTTTTTGAGCTCGTGTAGGAGCGCTTTTGTCTCGGCGCGCTTGCTCTCGCCGACGCCGTCGGGGCTGTTCTTGATGCTCTCTGTGAAGCGGCAGGCGCAGTCTAAGAACGAGAGGGAGTTTTTGTCTCTCCAGCGGATGATGTCCTCCTCATGCACACAGTACAGGGGGCGGATCAGCTCCATGCCGCTATAGTTTGTACTCTTTAATTTGGGCATCATCGCCTGCAGCTGAGAGGAGTAGAACATCGCCATCACCGTGGTCTCGATCACATCCGAGAAGTGGTGCCCGAGGGCGATCTTGTTGCAGCCTCTGATCTGTGCCTCTTTATAGAGATGGCCGCGCCGCATCTTCGCGCAGAGGTAGCAGGGGTATCTCTCCTGATGAAACGCGACATCGAAGATATTCGTCTCGAAGAACTCGACGGGGATCTCGAGGAGACGCGCGTTCTCTTCCAAGCGCTCTCGGTTTTGGCTGCTGTAGCCCGGGTCCATCGAGAGATATCTGACCTCAAACGGAAAGTCCGAGTGACGCTCGAGGAGCTTCATGCAGAGAGCTAAGAGCATCGAGTCCTTCCCGCCGGAGATGCAGACCGCGATGCGGTCCCCTTCTTCGATGAGTTTATACTCCTTGACCGCTCTGATGAAGGGGTTCCAGATCGTGCTGCGGTAGGTCTTGGTGATGGTACGGGCGACCTGATCTGAGAAGCTCAGCTCCCGCTTCATGACAGCTTACCGAGCTCGATGTTGCGCTCAAAGGACGCCTTGAGCGCTTTTCTGACGATCTTTTCAAGACGGTCTTCATTGAGCGATTTGACGCCTTCGATGGTAGAGCCTCCCTTAGAGCAGACATTCTGTATCAGCGTATCGGGAGACAGGGGAGAGGAGCTTAGCATCACAGCGCTGCCCCTGACGGTCTGACAGGCGAGCTTTAACGCGGTCTCTTCGTCGAGCCCGCAGTCGACGCCGCCTTGTGCGAGCGCCTTGATGAAGAGATAGACGAACGCGGGGCCGCAGCCTGAGAGCGAGCATCCGGCATTCATCAGCTCTTCGCTGATGGGGGTGAGCTCTCCCGCGTGCTTCATCGTCTCTAAGAAGAGGTTGAGCTCTTCGTCCGATGTGTTCTCTGACTTTGTATACAGGATCTCGCCTTCGCCGACCTCGACGGGGGTGTTCGGCATGATGCGGATGACCTTGTAATCGGCTCCCGCATACGCGCGGATGGTCGCGATCGAGAGTCCCGCCGCCATCGTAACGAGGATGACCTCGCGCTCTCTGTCTTTGAGGATATCCTTGATACCTTCGAGCATATCCGCCATCATCTGCGGCTTGACGCCCAAAAAGATATAGTCACAGCTTTCTGCGATCTCTGCATTTTCAGAGGCGTTGACGCCTAACCTTTCTGCGAGAGCCTCTGCTTTTTGTGTGAAGTGATCCGCGATCAGGATGTCCTTGGTTGACTGTGACGCGGCCTTTGCGAGGGCGCCGCCCATGTTGCCGGCGCCGATAAATCCGAAAAGATGTCTCATGTTCTGATCTGCCCCTGTCCTTTGATGATATATTTGTAGGTGTTCAGCTCGAACAGCCCCATCGGGCCGCGCGCGTGGAGCTTCTGGGTGGAGATGCCCATCTCACAGCCGAGACCGAACTCTCCGCCGTCCGTAAAGCGCGTGGACGCGTTGATGTAGACAGAGGAGGAGTCGATCATCTTCGCAAATTTCTCCGCGTTCTCCTTGGTGTTCGTGATGATCGCCTCGCTGTGACCGGTGGAGTGGCGGTTGATGTGTTCGATCGCTTCATCGGTGTCCTTGACGATCCCGACCGCCAAGATATAGTCCAAGAATTCGGTATCGAAGTCGGTATCGGACGCGGGAGTGCCGTCGATGATCTTCTGTGCCCTTTCGTCGAGCCTGAGCTCGACGGGGTGCTCTGCTCTGTTGTCACAGAGCAGCACCTTGAGCTTCGGGAGAAATTCAGAGGCGATCTTCTCGTTGATGAGCAGCACCTCTTCGGCGTTACAGACCGAGGGGCGAGAGGTCTTGGCGTTCTCGATGATCCGAAGCGCCATCTCTTGATCGGCGCTCTCGTCGACATAGATATGACAGATACCGGTGCCCGTCTGGATGCACGGGACGGTCGCGTTCCTGACACAGGCGGAGATCAGCCCCTTGCCGCCTCTGGGAATGAGCAGATCGACATAACCTGTGGCTGTCATCAGATCGAGAGAGCTCTGTCTCGTGGTGTCCTCGATCAGAAGGACGAAATCTTTTGAGAGCCCCGCTCTCTCTAAGCCGTCACACAGCGCTCTCACGATGGCAGAAGCGCTTTTGTGCGCCTCCTTGCCGCTTCGAAGAACGCAGACATTCCCGCTCTTTAGAGCGAGCGCCGCGGCGTCTGAGGTGACATTCGGGCGCGACTCATAGATGATCGCGACCACTCCGAGCGGCACCGAGGTCTTCTCGACCACAAGCCCGTTTGAGAGCGTGTGAGAGCTCAGGACTTTTCCGACCGGAGAGGGGAGATCTGCGACCTCTCTGATCCCCTCTGCCATCCCTTTGATCCGCTCCTCTGAGAGAGAGAGGCGGTCGATCATGACGGATGAGACGGTGTCTCTCGCTCTCTCGATATCCTCTCTGTTATTTATAAGGATATCGTCGGTGTGATCGATGAGGCTGTCCGCCATATACAGGAGAGCTTCGTTGATCTTCTCCACAGAGACCAGGCTCAGCTCTGATTTCGCTTTTTTCGCTTTTTCTAAGATTTCGTGAGTCGTCATCTTATCGTTCCTTTTTTGAATCTTGTACATACGCCGCCGCCGTTTACGATGTCGTAGAGGACAGCGGGGTTGTTGCCGTTTGCGACCACCATCTCGATGCCGCGCGGAGTGACCATCTCTGCCGCGCGGATCTTGGTGATCATGCCGCCGGTGCCGAGGACAGAGCTCCTGTCCTTCGCAAGCAGGCGGATCTCGTCGGTGATCTCTTCGACGACCTCAATCCGCGTCGCGTTCTCGTCCTTATGCGGGTCGCCGGTGTAGAGCCCATCGATGTCCGAGAGCAGGATCAGCATATCCGCCTCGACCTTGTTCGCGATGATCGCGCCGAGGGTATCGTTGTCGCCGATGACGATCTCGTCGGTGGTGACGGTATCGTTCTCGTTGACGATCGGGATCGCGCCGAGCGAGAGCAGCCGCGAGAGGGTGTTGTCGAGGTTCTTGCCGTAGTCCTCAAGCTCCGCGAACGCGCCGGTGATGAGGATCTGCGCGACCGTGTGGTTGTAGACGCCGAAGTACTCCTCATAGATGCTCATCAGCTCGCACTGGCCCACCGCGGCAGCCGCCTGCTTGGTGGGGATATCGTCGGGACGGCTTTGAATATGCAGCTTTCCGAGCCCCAGACCGATCGCGCCCGACGAGACCAGCACGATCTCGTGGCCTGCGTTCTTGAGGTCCGAGATCACCTTGCAGATCTCCTCCACCCGCCGGATGTTGAGCAGTCCGGTCTTGTAGGCGAGGGTAGAGGTGCCGATTTTGATGACAATACGCATAGTTATCATTCCTTAGAGATTTTTGGGTTTTTCTAACAAAATATAGTATCACAACTGCTTTTTCAAGTCAATGAGTTATTATGTGAAAGCATTAATTCTCCGCTCTTCTGTAAAAAGTAACCAAGAATATCCTATAAAAGAAAAAAGCCTTAGTTATCGCGTGAATTGACACCCAATCCGCGCGCGTGTTATGATAGTATATGTCAATTTGGGTACTTTCTGCGACTGACGGATAAGTGGAGCACCACAGAGAAACAGAGAGTATGCATGGATTCTATCAGCTTAGAATCTGCCGACCGTCTGGGCGCATTATGGATACCGTAGCGGTATAACCATAAGTGCGTCTTTTTGCTTTTAAGGCGGCAGTAGGAGGTATATATGAAGAAGGTTTGTGTGATCATGGGATCCGATTCGGATCTGCCGGTCGTCAAGAAGGCTGTGGACACCTTAAAGGAGCTCTCAATTCCCTATGAGGCCCACATTTTTTCCGCTCACCGCACGCCCGAAGAGGCGAGAGACTTCGCTCTTTCTGCGAGAGAATCAGGCTTCGGTGCGATCATCGCCGCGGCGGGCATGGCGGCGCACTTAGCGGGTGCGATCGCCGCGAACACCACGCTCCCCGTGGTGGGTATCCCGATGAAATCCTCGGCGCTCGACGGTATTGACGCGCTGCTCTCGACGGTACAGATGCCCTCGGGTATTCCTGTAGCCACTGTCGCGATCGGCGGTGCGGTCAATGCCGCTTTGCTTTGTGCCGAGATCCTCGCGGTCGAGGACGAAACGCTTGCAAAGAAGTTAGATGAGAGAAGACAGCATGCGCGTCAGGCGGTTCTTGAGAAGGACGCTTCGCTCCAAGTGTCGCTGTAAAGGAGGCAAACACTATGGGAGGTTTCTTCGGTATCGCGTCACAGAGCGACTGTATGGCGGATGTGTTCTTCGGCGTCGATTATCACTCGCACTTAGGCACCCGCAGAGGCGGTCTTGCGGCATTTGACGAGAAGATCGGTCTGCAGAGAAAGATCCACAACATCGAGAACGCGCCCTTTCGGACGAAGTTTGACCATATTTTTGACGAGATGAAGGGGACATCCGCGATCGGATGCATCTCGGACAGCTTTCCCCAGCCGCTTCTGATCCGCTCTCACTTAGGGGCGTACGCTTTATGTATGACCGGTATCATCAATAACTCCGACGAGCTGATAGAGAGCTATCTCTCCCACAAGGGATGCCACTTTGACGCGATGACCGGCGGCAAGGTCAACTCGACCGAGCTGCTCGCGGCTTTGATCGATCAGAACGACAGCTTCGTCGAGGGGATCCGCTTCGCACAGGAGAAGATCGACGGCACCGCCTCGATCCTGATCTTAAAGGACGACGGCGCGATCATCGCCGCGCGCGACAGGGTCGGCAGACTGCCGGTGCAGATCGGAAGAAGAGACGACGGCTTTGCGGTGTCGTTTGAGTCCTTCGCATACCAGAAGTTAGGCTTTGAGGACGAGCGGGAGTTAGGTCCCGGCGAGATCGTCGAGATCACCGATGAGAAGGTAGAGGTACTCTCCCCTCCTTTAGAGAAGAAGCGCATCTGCTCCTTCCTCTGGAGCTACTACGGCTATCCCACCTCGACCTACGAGGGCGTCAATGTCGAAGCCATGCGCTACCGCAACGGTGTGATCATGGCAAAGAACGACAAGAAGAACCGCTACGACGAGCTGATCGACTATGTCGGCGGCGTGCCGGATTCGGGCACCCCTCACGCGATCGGCTACGCGAACGAGAGCGGTCTGCCTTTTGCGAGAGCGTTCATCAAATACACCCCCACCTGGTCGCGCTCGTTCATCCCCGCGCACCAGCGCGAGCGCAACCGTGTCGCGAAGATGAAGCAGATCCCTGTCTACGATCTGATCAAGGACAAGAACCTATTGTTCGTGGACGACTCGATCGTCCGCGGTACACAGCTTCGAGAGACGGTCGAGTTCTTATACGAGAACGGCGCGAAGACGGTCGCGATGCGCTCCGCCTGCCCGCCGATCATGTACAGCTGCAAATTCTTGAATTTCTCTCCCGCCACCTCCGAGATGGAGCTGATCGCAAGACGCGTCATCAAGGAGTTAGAGGGGGACGAGGGATTTGACCATATCGATGAGTACTGCGATAGCAGCACCGAAAGAGGACAGGATCTTCGGAAAAAGATCGCAGAAAAGCTCAATTTTGATTCTCTGGAGTTTCAGACCTTGGAGGGCATCATCGAGGCGATCGGGCTGCCCGAGTGCGAGCTTTGCACCTATTGCTGGAACGGAAAGGATTAACACATGAATTATAGTTCAAAGTCAGACGCTTACGCTTCTGCCGGCGTCGATATCACCGCGGGCTACCGCGCGGTAGAACTGATGAAAAGCCATATCGCGAGAACCCTCACCGCCGGGGTGTGTTCAGATGTCGGCGGGTTCGGCGGGCTGTTCGAGCTCGACCTTGAGGGCATAGAGCATCCGGTGCTGGTATCGGGTACCGACGGCGTCGGCACCAAGCTCAAGATGGCGTTTTTGATGGACAAGCACGACACGGTCGGCATCGACTGCGTCGCGATGTGCGTCAACGACATCATCTGCTGCGGCGCCAAGCCCCTGTTCTTCCTCGACTATATCGCCTGCGGCAAGAACATCCCCGAGAGGATCGAGCAGATCGTCGCGGGGGTATGCGAGGGCTGTGTACAGTCCTCTGCCGCCTTGATCGGCGGCGAGACCGCCGAGATGCCGGGCTTCTACGAAGAGGACGAGTATGATCTCGCGGGCTTTTCGGTCGGCGTGGTCGATAAGAAGGATATCATCAACAACAAAGAGATGAGAGAGGGCGATGTCGTTATCGCGCTGCCCTCCTCGGGCGTCCACTCGAACGGCTTCTCCTTAGTGAGAAAGGTCTTCGATGTGGAGAAGAACGATATCACCGCTCCGCTGGAAGCCTTGGGCGGCAGGAGTATCGGAGAAACGCTCCTCACCCCGACCAAGATCTATGTTAGACCCATCTTAGCTCTCATGGAAGAGGTGCGGGTCAAGGGGATCTCTCACATCACCGGCGGCGGCTTTTACGAGAACATCCCGCGCTCTCTCCCCGATGGTCTGTGCGCGAGGATCGAGAAGGAGAGGGTGCGTGTTCTGCCGATATTCGATCTGATCCGAACGACCGGAAACATCTCTGAGCGCGATATGTTCAACACCTTCAACATGGGCGTCGGGATGAGCGTCGTCGTATCAGCGGAAGACTGTGACCGGGCGCTCTCGATCCTTAAGACCGAGGGAGAAGACGCGTATGTGATCGGCTCGATCGTCAAAGGCGACGAGAAGATCATCTTAGAATAAAAGGCTCTTTTGTCAGGAAAGAGCCGAAGAGAGGTTTATTATGAACAAAACCCGCATCGCGGTCCTCGTCTCCGGCGGCGGCACTAACCTGCAGGCGATTCTGGACGCGCAGGGCAGTATCATCCACTCGGGCGAGGTCGTCTTAGTGGTATCGAATCAGGAGAACGCCTACGCGCTCATCCGCGCGGAGAACAAGGGCGTCAAGACCGCCGTGATCACGAAGAAAGCGTACAAGGAACGCTTTGAAGAAGAGCTCATCCGCGTGCTCAAGGAAAACGATATCGGGCTCATCGTTCTTGCGGGCTTTCTGTCGATATTGTCAGAGGACTTTACTCGGCGGTTCGATCATAGGATCATCAACATCCACCCGTCGTTGATCCCGTCGTTCTGCGGCGCGGGATACTATGGGCTTAGGGTGCATGAGGCGGCGCTCAGAAAAGGCGTCAAGATCACCGGCGCGACGGTGCATTTTGTCAACGAGATCCCCGACGGCGGCGAGATCATCCTGCAAAAGGCGGTCGAGGTCAAAGACGGGGACACCCCCGAGATCCTGCAGCGCCGGGTGATGGAAGAGGCGGAGTGGGTGATCCTGCCTCAAGCGGTAGAAATGATCGCTTCAAAAATTTTGAAAGCGTGATATAGGGAAAGGAAGAGGATGATGGACATCTACAAAATCAACGACATCAAAGAACTGATCAAGGACAACTCCTATGTAGGCAGAGGCATCGTCATCGGTGAGAGCGAGGATGAGAGGAACGCCGTCTTCGCCTACTTCATCATGGGGCGCTCTCAGAACTCGAGAAACCGCGTCTTTACGAAGAGAGACGGCGTGCTGTATACCGAGCCGTATGACGCGTCTAAGGTAGAGGATCCCTCGCTGATCATCTACGCTGCCGTCAGAGAATATGAGAATCATATCATCGTCACGAACGGCGACCAGACCGATACGGTCTACGACGGAATCTGCGCGGGGCTTAGCTTCTCCGATTCGCTCAAGAAAAGAGAGTTCGAGCCCGACGCGCCGAACCTGACCCCCCGCATCAGCGGTATGCTGACCTTTGAGGATGGCGGCTTCTCCTATGAGATGAGCATCTTAAAGTCGATCGACGAAGAGGGCTCAGACTGCGCGAGATACACCTTCTCCTATCCGTCCAAGGCGGGTCTCGGACACTTTATCCACACCTATGTCTGTGACGGCGACCCCATCCCGACCTTCCAGGGGGAGCCCGAGCGGGTTCTGATCGACAAAGACATCGATGTGTTCACCGAGAAGCTGTGGAGCGGTCTTGACGAAGATAACAGGATCTCTCTCTATGTCAGATACACAGATCTTTCCACCGGTGAGGCAGAGGAAAGACTGATCAATAAAAATCAGTAAAATACGAGGAGAATGATCATGAAAGAATTTGAGCTCAAATACGGCTGTAACCCGAACCAGAAGCCCTCGAGGATCTATATGAGAGACGGCTCCGATCTGCCGATCGAGATCTTAAACGGCAGACCCGGATACATCAACTTCTTGGACGCGTTCAACTCTTGGCAGCTTGTCAAAGAGGTCAAAGAGGCGCTTTCTCTGCCCGCGGTCGCGTCGTTCAAGCATGTCAGCCCCGCAGGCGTCGCGGTAGGTCTGCCGCTTAGTGATAAGCTTAAGAAGGCGTGCTTTGTCGACGATATCGAGGGGCTTGACAACTCCCCCTTGGCGTGCGCCTACGCGAGAGCGAGGGGCGTCGACCGCATGTGCTCCTTCGGCGACTGGGTCGCCCTGTCCGATGTCTGCGACAAGACCACCGCACTTTTGATCAAGCGCGAGGTATCGGACGGCATCATCGCGCCGGGCTATGACGACGACGCGCTCGAAATATTAAAGTCAAAGAGAAAGGGCAGCTTCAACATCGTGAAGATCGACCCCGACTATATCCCTGAGCCCAAAGAGACGAAGCAGGTCTTCGGCATCACCTTTGAGCAGGGCAGAAACAACTTCGAGATCAACCGCGAGCTCCTGTCCGATATCGTCACGAAGAACAAGACTCTCCCCGAAGAGGCAGAGCGTGATCTGATCATCTCGCTGATCACCCTCAAATATACCCAGTCGAACTCCGTCTGCTTTGCCTATGACGGCATGGCGATCGGCGTCGGCGCGGGTCAGCAGTCGAGGATCCACTGCACCCGGCTTGCGGGCTCCAAGGCGGACACATGGTTTTTGCGCCAGTCTGACAAGGTGCTCTCTCTGCTCTTCAGAGAGGACATCAGGCGCCCCGACAGAGATAATGTCATCGACGGCTATATCAATCAGAACGAAGAGGATGTCTGCGCGGACGGTGTGTGGCAGAAGTACTTCACCTCCCGGCCCGAGCCCTTCACCTCAGAGGAGCAGAGAGCGTATCTCGATACGATCAAGGGCGTATCCTTAGGCTCGGACGCGTTCTTCCCGTTCTCCGACAATATCGAGAGAGCCTATCGCTCGGGCGTAGACTATATCGCTCAGCCCGGCGGCTCCATCCGCGACGACGCGGTCATCGAGTGCTGTGATAAGTACGGTATCGTGATGGCGTTCACCAAGATGAGACTGTTCCACCACTGAGAGAGAAGAGGATCCCTATGAAAGTAATGGTAGTCGGCGGCGGCGGCAGAGAGCACGCCATCATCAAAAAGTTAAGAGAAAACAGTGAGATCGACACGATCTATGCCCTGCCCGGCAACGGCGGCATCGCGCGCGACGCGGTCTGTGTCGGGATCGCGGCGACAGATCTCGACGCGATCGTCGACTTCGCTGTGAAGAATCACATCGACTACGCGGTGGTCGCTCCCGACGATCCGCTGGTTTTGGGCTGTGTCGACCGATTAGAGGAGCAGGGCATCCCCTGCTTCGGTCCGAACAAGAACGCCGCGGTGATCGAGGGCAGCAAGGTGTTCTCGAAGAATCTGATGAAGAAGTACTCGATCCCCACTGCGCGGTTCGAGGTGTTCTCAAACGCCTCTGACGCGCTCGAATACTTAAAGACCGCGCCGATCCCCACCGTCATCAAGGCGGACGGCTTGGCGCTCGGCAAAGGCGTCATCATCGCCTTTTCAAGAGAAGAGGCGAACGCCGCGGTGCTCTCTATCATGCGCGACAAAAAGTTCGGCAGAAGCGGCGACAAGATCGTCATCGAAGAGTACCTGACCGGTCCCGAGGTGTCGGTGCTGTCCTTCACGGACGGACACACCGTGGTGCCGATGATCTCTTCTCAGGATCACAAGCGGGCGAAGGATAACGACGAGGGCTTAAACACCGGCGGTATGGGTACCGTCGCGCCCAACCCTTACTATACCAAGGAGGTCGCGGATGAATGTATGGAGAAGATTTTCCTCCCCACCATCCGCGCGATGAGAGAAGAGGGCAGACCCTTCAAGGGCTGTCTCTACTTCGGTCTAATGATCACCGAGGACGGTCCCAAGGTGATCGAGTACAACTGCCGCTTCGGCGATCCCGAGGCGCAGGTGGTGCTGCCGCTGTTAGAGAGCGATCTCTTCACGGTCATGCGCTCAGTCACCGAGGAGCGCCTGAGTCAGGTCGATGTCCGCTTCAAGGACGCGTCCGCCGCGTGTGTGATCCTCGCCTCCGAGGGCTATCCGCTCTCGTACGAGAAAGGCTTTGAAATCACGATCCCCGAAGAGATTCTCGAGAATACTTATGTCGCGGGAGCGTCTCTCGACGGCGATGTGCTCAGAACCTCGGGCGGCAGAGTCTTAGGCGTGACCGCGGTCAGAGATACCTTAGAAGAAGCGGTCTCTGCCGCTTATCGGATGTGCGAAGACATTCATTTTGAGAACAAATACTGCCGATCGGATATCGGCAGAAGAGCATTAGAAGCAAAATAAACTTGATAGATTTCACCGCTATGGCGGCGGAGGATGTATGGTATACAGAATTTTTGTCGAAAAGAAGAGAGAGCACGCCTTCGAGGCGAGGGCGCTCTATAAAGAGCTCAAGAATCTCTTAGGCGTCAAGGGGCTTACGGATGTTCGTGTGATCAACCGTTACGACGCGGAGAATATCACCGAGGAATTGTTTTGTCAGGCGAAGAATACCGTCTTCTGTGAGCCGATGGTCGATGTCGCTTATGACGAGCTCGACTGCGAGGGCGCGTTCTCGTTCGCGGTCGAATACCTGCCCGGCCAGTTTGACCAGCGGGCGGCGTCCGCGGCGGAGTGTATCGGGATCATCTCTCAGGGCGAGCTCCCCCTCATCAGAAGCGCGAAGGTCTACGCCCTCTACGGCGATATCACCGACGAAGAGAAGATTAAGATCAAGAAGTACCTGATCAACCCGGTCGAAGCGAGAGAGGCGTCATTTCTAAAGCCCGAGACCCTCAAAATCGCGTATGAGACCCCGGATAAGGTGGCCTTCGTCGAGGGCTTCTCCAAGATGGACAGAGACGAGCTCTCGTCCCTGCTCGATACCCTGTCGCTTGCGATGGATCTTGACGATCTTGAGTTCTGTCAGGAGTACTTTATCTCTGAGCACAGAGACCCCACCATCACCGAGATCCGCATGATCGACACCTACTGGTCCGATCACTGCCGCCACACCACCTTCCTGACGGTGATCGACAGTGTGCGGTTTGAGGATGCGCTCTTACAGCAGGCGTATGAGGACTACCTGCGTACAAGAGAAGAAGTCGGCGACAAGAAGCCCGTCTGTCTGATGGATCTTGCGACTGTCGCCGTGAAATATCTGAAGAAGAACGGCAAGCTCGATCGGCTCGACGAGAGCGAAGAGATCAACGCCTGCACCGTCAAGATCGATGTCGATGTCGACGGCGTCTCTGAGCCGTGGCTCTTGCTGTTCAAGAACGAGACCCACAATCACCCCACCGAGATCGAGCCGTTCGGCGGCGCCGCGACCTGTATCGGCGGCGCGATCCGCGACCCGCTCTCGGGGCGTTCCTATGTCTACGGCGCGATGCGCGTCACGGGCGCCGCGGATCCCACGGTGCCGGTATCCGATACCATCGAGGGCAAGCTCCCCCAGCGCAAGATCGTCACCACCGCCGCGGCGGGCTACTCCTCCTACGGCAACCAGATCGGTCTTGCGACCGGTATCGTCGACGAGCTGTACCACAGGGGCTACATGGCGAAGCGCATGGAGATCGGCGCGGTGATCGCCGCCGCACCGAGCAGGAATGTCCGCAGAGAGCGTCCCGCTCCCGGCGATGTCGTCATCCTTTTGGGCGGCGCGACCGGCAGAGACGGCATCGGCGGCGCGACCGGCTCTTCCAAGGCGCACACCGTTCAGTCGGTCGAGACCTGCTCCGCCGAGGTGCAGAAGGGCAACGCCCCCGAGGAGCGAAAGCTGCAGCGGCTCTTCAGAAACGAAGAGGCATCACTGCTCATCAAGCGCTGCAATGACTTCGGCGCGGGCGGGGTATCCGTCGCGATTGGCGAGCTCGCGGACGGACTGCTCATCGATCTCGACCGCGTCCCGAAGAAGTACGAGGGTCTCGACGGCACCGAGCTTGCGATCTCCGAGAGTCAGGAGCGTATGGCGGTCGTGGTGGAATCAAAAGACGCCGACCGCTTTATCGAGCTCGCGTTCTCTGAGAACTTGAATGCCACTAAGGTGGCAGAGGTCACAGCGGAACCCCGCCTTGTCATGCGCTGGAAGGGCAGCACGGTCGTCGATGTCAGCAGAGAATTCTTAAATTCCAACGGCGCCGAGAAGCATATCTCCGTCGCGCCGGAGAAGATCAGATATACCGGCACGGGACACCTTAGCTGTGTCGATGAGAAGAGGTCTTTCTCTGAGAATCTAAAGGCGCTCCTCTCGGATCTCAATATATGCTCCAAAAGAGGTCTCTCGGAGCGCTTCGACTCCACCATCGGCTCGGGTACGGTCGTGATGCCCTTCGGCGGCAAGCACCAGCTCACCCCCGCTCAGGCGATGGTGCAGAAGGTATCTGTCGAGCGCGGACACACCGACACCTGCTCTCTGATGGCGTGGGGCTTCAACCCTTACCTCTCAGAGCTCAGCCCCTATCACGGCGCGTACAGCGCGGTGGTAGAATCGGTCTCGAAGCTCATCGCTTCGGGCGCCTCATTCGAGGATGTCTACCTGACCTTCCAGGAGTATTTTGAGAAGCCCAAGACGGATCCCGCCCGCTGGGGCAAGCCGCTCTCCGCGCTGCTCGGCGCGTTCAAGGCGCAGATGGAGCTCGGTATTGCCTCCATCGGTGGCAAGGACTCGATGTCCGGCTCGTTTGAGGGGATCGATGTCCCTCCGACCTTAGTCTCCTTCGCGGTCACGACCGAGAAGTGCGAGAGGATCGTCACGAATGAATTCAAAAAGGCACAGAGCAAAGTATACCTGCTCTCACCCAAATATGACGAAGACGGTCTTCCCGAGACCGCTTCTCTCATCGAGCTGTATCAAAAGATCCATTCTCTCATAGGAGAGAGAAAGGCGCTCTCGGTCTACACCGTGACCGCGGGCGGCGCAGCGGAGGCGGTGTTCAAGATGAGCATCGGAAACGGCTTCGGGTTCTCCTTTGACACCCTTGACTTTGATACCCTGTTCTCCTACCGTTACGGCTCCTTTGTGATTGAAGCGGAGGACTATATCGACTCAGCTACAGAGATCGGTACCGTGACCGATGACGGCTATATGTCCTTCGGGGAAGAGAAGCTCAGCGCCGATACCCTGCTCACCCTCTATGAAGCGAAGCTCGAGGAGGTCTATCCCACCCTTGTTGATCAGAATACAGCGGCAGTCGAGAACCTCTCGTATCATACAGAGATCAGACAGTCTCCCTCTGTCCGTGTTGCCCGCCCGAAGGTACTGATCCCGGCTTTCCCGGGCACCAACTGCGAGTACGATTCTTACAAGGCGGTCTCAGACGCCGGCGCGGATGCCGAGATCATCGTGATCAACAACCTCACCCCCGACAGCATCAAGAGAAGCGCGGAGGTGTTCTCAGAAAAGCTCAGAGAGTCCCAGATGGTCTTCATCCCCGGAGGCTTCTCCGGCGGCGACGAGCCCGACGGCTCCGGAAAGTTCATCACCGCTTTCTTCAGAAACGCGTCGGTTAAGGAAGAGGTCGAGAGGCTTCTTTCGGCGCGCGACGGCCTCATCTGCGGCATCTGCAACGGCTTCCAGGCGCTCATCAAGTTAGGCTTGGTGCCCTACGGCGAGATCCGCGAGATGGACGAGGACGCGCCGACCCTCACCTTTAACACCATCTCCCGCCACCAGTCGAAGATCGTCAGAACCCGCATCTGCTCAAACAAGTCTCCGTGGCTCTCGCTGATGAATGTCGGCGATATCGTCAGCGTGCCGATCTCTCACGGCGAGGGACGGTTTACGGCAAGCGACGAGCTGATCGAAAAGCTCAGCGAGAACGGCCAGATCGCGACCCAGTATGTCGACCTCTCGGGCAGCGCATCAAACGACATCCGCTATAACCCGAACGGCTCTAAGTGCGCGATCGAGGGCATCACCTCTCCCGACGGCAGAGTCTTCGGCAAGATGGGCCACTGTGAGCGTGTGGGCGCGGGACTGTACAAGAATGTCCCCGGCAACTACGACATCCGGATGTTCGAAGCCGCCGTGAAGTATTTCAAGGGCTGAGGACCCGCCTGAAAATAAGCGAAAACCGATCCTCCTCTTTTTGACAAGGGGAGGATTTTTGGTGTGAAAAACCCTTTTTTGTATTTTCTATTGCAATTTGCCATAGAGAGTGTTATAATTTTCACAAGAAATCACCCCGCAGGGGCGCTGACGCGAAAGTCGGCTGAGATACGGATAGCTGTCTCCGTAACCCTTTACCTGATACGGATAATGCCGTCGTAGGGAGCTTTGTGTGAACAAAAGCGTCATACGGCTATGCGTGGCGCTTTCTTTAATTTTGCACAAAGAGGTGTTTTTATGAAAGATGTCAAAATGTCGCAGAAGCTCACAGAGTCAGCCTTGATGCTGGCGATGGCGACCGTACTGAGCTTTGTCAAGATCATCGAGCTGCCCTTCGGCGGGAGCATCACGCTTGCGAGTATGCTGCCGATGGTGATCCTCTCCTACCGCTACGGATTTTTGTGGGGCTTGTTCTCGAGCTTCGTCTACAGCTTGATCCAGCTTCTTTTAGGGCTCAACAACCTGTCCTACGCGACCTCGTTCATCGCGGCTGTCGCGATCATCCTGCTCGACTATGTGCTCGCGTTCTCCTGCACCGCAGTCGGCGGACTGTTCAGAAGGATGAAGAATCCCCCCGCAGCACTCGCTCTTTCGGCGTTTGTCGCGTGTGTGATCCGCTTCTTCTGCCATACCTTATCCGGCTGCACCGTGTGGGCTGGTGTTTCGATCCCGACCGGCGACGCGATGCTCTACTCTCTGATCTATAACGCGGCGTATATGATCCCCGAGACGATCATCACCGTGATCGTCGCGGTCTATCTCGCGTCCGCTTTAGACTTTGCGAAGAAGACGATCTCCGCTCAGAAGATCTCCTCTTCTGTTCCCGAATACGCGCGTGTGCTCTCTGCGGTGAGCGGCATCATCTCCTTAGCCTGTGTGATCGTCGCGGCGGTGGTTGTGTTCCCCGCGCTTCAGAACGAGGACGGCTTTGATATCACCGGCATCGTGAATGTCAGTCCCCTTTCGGTCGTGATCCCGCTTGTGATCGCGGCAGCAGGCATCACCGCGATGGTGATCCTCAGACATACCGGCAGAAAGCGCGCATGAGCCGTGTATTCATCTTCGGCGCGCTGACGGCGAAGTATCTTCCCGAGACGCCGGAAGAGGGCGATCTCGTGATCGCCGCCGATCTCGGCTTTGAGCGGCTCAAGGAGATCTCAATCAAGCCCGATCTCTTGGTCGCGGACTTTGACTCGATGGAGGAGATCCCCGATTTTGAGCCGATCATCCGGCTCGATCAGAGGAAGGACTTCACCGATATCGCCTGCGCGATCAACCTCGGCTTTGAGCGGGGGTTCACTCAATTTGTTATCTATGGCGGAGCTGGAGAAAAGCTTGACCACAGCCTTGCTAATATCCAGCTCTGCTCAGATATACTTTCCCGCGGCGGGAGCGCCGTGTTCTACGGAGACCGCGAGAGCTTTACCGTGATCCGCGAGAGCTTTCATTTTGACAGACGGCAGGAGGGCAGACTCTCGGTGTTCTCTCTTACAGAAGAGAGCCGGGGCGTCACCATCAAGGGCGCGTCGTATGAAGTCGAAAGCGTCACCTTGTATAGACGAACGCCCCTCGGCGTGAGCAACGCCTTCGTCGGCAGAGAGGTCGATATCTCCGTCAAAGACGGCGAGCTTCTGATCATCTGGCAGACGGTGTCAAAGTGATTTCCGATTTGTGAATAAAATAAAATCTTTGTAAATTCGGGTCCTTTTCTATTGCAAAAGGACCCTTTTTGTAATACTATACAATTGTAGGAATTTAAGTAATTTTTCTGTAAAAAGAGGACGAAATGGCTGAGAAGAGAATCATTCTGAAAGAGAAAACAAAATCCATCATCAAGAAGATCCTCTGGTTTTTTCTGAATCCGAAGCTCCTTTTGTGTCTGGGCATCGCGTGGATGATCACCAACGGCTGGAGCTATGTCTTCGCGGCTGTCGGCGCCGCGACAGGGATCCACTGGATGTCCGCGGCGGGCGGAGCGTATCTCGCGCTTTTGTGGCTGCCGTTCACGCCCGAGAAGATCGTCACCGTGATCATCGCGATCTTCCTCTTGAAGCTATTCTTCCCGAAGGATGAGAAGACCTTGGGCGTGCTGATCGAGGAGAAGAACAAGCTCATCGCCGCTTTGAAGGCGTCCGTTGAGAAGCGCAGACAGAAAAGAGCCGAGAAGCGCAGGAAGACAGCCCCCTCCGCGCACCCCACCGAATAACGCAGAAAACGGATCCGAAGCGAATGCTGCTTCGGATCTTTATCGCGGATGCGACTTTTTTCGGTTGACTATTTCAAAAAAAAGGATATAATAGTTTTACAACTGAATGCGGGGATGTAAAGGTTTCGACGGGGACAAGGAGCTTTGGTAAGCGAGTAGCGGCGGGACACCGCTATAAAAGTTCCAAACTTAAAATAAACGACAACACTAAAGTTGCTTTAGCCGCTTAATGCGGCTCGTCTGCCGAAGAGAACCGCGGCTTCGGACAAGGCGTCGACAGCGGTTTCTGTGAACAGCCCACGCCTTTAAGCTGTCACACATCAAAGGCTACTAAGGCATTTGGGTGCTGTGCTAAGGGAATGTCAAAACAATAACTGCACTCGGAGAAAACCACTGTGAATTGTTTTCGGACGCGGGTTCGATTCCCGCCATCTCCATTATTGATAAGGGCAGGCAGTATCTTGATGATACTGCCTGCCCTTATCATTTAACCGAACAATGGACGATGGCGGGGATCGAAGGCGACCGTGCCGAGGATGACGCGCAAAGTCGCGGAAATCCGAAGGAAAAAACAGTCCTGAGGACTGTTTTTAGGAAGAGCGCAGATGAGAGTTATGTCAGGAGGCGGTGATCCGAAGACGGGGCAGGGGTCACCGTCAGAAGAAGCCTACGCCATCTCCATTACGCAAAACCCGATGAGATTCTCAGCGGTTTTTGCAATTAAGTGTGCCTTTCGGAACAAGAAGTATCTTCGATAAGAAGTACGCATCGCGTGTGAAGTGTGCCTTGCGGCACATTTATGAACACTTCAGATCCCCGATCATCAGAACCCCCTGTTGCAAACGAAGCGGTGAAGGACTATAATAGGATCATCAAGATCAGGGAGGTATCCTATGTTATTTATCGAATATCCCAAGTGTTCCACCTGCAAGAAGGCGAAGGCGTGGCTTGACGAGCGCGGCATCAGTTATAGTGACAGGAATATCAAAGAAGAGAACCCGACCTATGAAGAGCTCAAAGGATGGTATGAGAG